>JAFZYC010000055.1 GCA_017616435.1 Clostridia bacterium | reverse complement strand
GGGGCGTATGCCCCGCGGCCCGTATCGGCCTATAACGGTTTTTACATCTTGCTTGCGATCTTCGCGACCCAGGCGGTGATGAACGGCACCTCGACCGGCTCGCCCTTTAAGGACTTGACCGCGCAGGCGATCTCGACCGCGAGGAGCGCGAACCAGATCGCGAGCAGGAGCCCGACGTAGAGCACCGTGCAGATCGTGTAGAACGCGCCTGCCGCGTGCGTGGCGGACCTTATTATTAGCCAAATTATCGTCGGTATGAACTCCAGCACGGCGGCGGAGAAAGCTATGAGCGCCGTATGCAGGCATGCAGCGCGCGCCGCGGGATTCCTTTCGAGGAGGAAGAGCAGGAGCGGCAGTATCGGGAACACGAGGCAGCACCAGCCCGAAAGCCCGCACAAGATATGAAGTATCGCGGCAAATACGTTCCCCGTGAGGAACGAGAACAGAGTGCACCTTTCTTCTTCCATGGGATCACCGTGCCTTTCTCGGCTGATCGAGCCGGGGATTTAACGCGTTTGCCCCCTTCGGGGCTTCCTTAAAGCATATTATACATTATTCCGACGTTCTCTGCAATAGCAAATCACACGGGGATAACGGCAAGATCGACGCCGGTACTCTCTATGAACCTGACTAGGTCTGCGGTCTTTACAACGAGCGTCGCGAGGCTCGTATACGGATGCACGCATATCCGCTCCCATTCGAGGAGCGAGCTGTCCACGACCACGTGGAGCGAGCCGTTCCCGATCGCTTCGCGCGCGCAGGGGTTTGCCAGCGCCATTACGGATACCGAGCCCTGTTTGAGGCCGAGCACGTTAAAAAGCTCCTCCTCCGTGCCGAAGCTCATGCGGGTCACGCCGAGCGCGCGGCTGACCTCGCTCGTGCGGTAGGGCTTATCGGGATCCATCAGGAGCAGGCGGAAATCCGTGCCGCGCTTGTTCTTCAAAAACAGGTTCTTGCAGTGCCTCGCGCCGTATCCCAAGCCGATCCCCATGCATTTTTCCATGGTGTCGGCCTCCGGATGGCAGAGGAAAACGAACTCCGCGCCGATGGAACGAAGCGCCTCCAGAGCGCTCTCTATGCCCGCGGCCATATCCATTTCGTCCGCCTCCTTCCCATTTGTTTCATTATACCATATCCCTTCTCATTTTTCACTATTCCCTATTCACTTTTCACTATTCACTATTCACTATTCTCTATTCTCCCCCTCATCCGTCACTCAGCGACCGCGTCGCCGCGTGCCACCTTCCCCACCCAAGGGGGAAGGCTCATTCCCCTTCACATTTTTCACTACTCACTATTCACTCTTCACTATTCACTCTTCACGTCTCTCGTTCCGCCGCCGTATAAAAAAGTGTTTGCATTTCCACCCGTTCTGTATTATTATGATAATCGTGATATTTTGAGCTCTCGGAGACGATAATGGAAAAACTGCTTGAATCCATATCCGCCGCGCTCGCGGGCAATCTGTGGCTCGCGCCGGTATTTGCCTTTGTGGGCGGGATACTGACCTCGCTCATGCCCTGCTCGCTCTCGACCGTGCCCCTTGTGATAGGGTGCGTCGGCGGCGGCGAGGCGAAGGGCAGGCGCGCGCTCGGCCTCTCGCTGCTGTTCGCTTTGGGTTCGACCATAACGTTCATAACTCTGGGCGTAATCGCCTCCGCGGCGGGGCTGCTGCTCGAAAAGGCGGAGATATGGATGCATCTCATACTCGCGGTGCTCCTCGTGCTCATGGCTCTGCAGATGTGGGGCGTGATCGAGATCATCCCCACGGCCTCCATCGCCTCCGGCAACCGCTTGAAGGGCGGCGCGGGCGCTTTCGTCGCCGGGCTCGCCGCGGGCGTGTTCTCCGCCCACTGCGCAGTGCCCATGATCGTCGCGCTGCTCGCCATCGTCATCGACCGCGGGAAGCTGCTCTTCGGCATACTGCTGCTGCTCGTGTTCTCGATAGGCCACGCGATACTTTCCGTCGTCGCGGGGACGTCGACCGGCCTCGTTCAGCACATAATGGAAAGCCCCAAATACGAAAAGATCGGCCGGATCATCAAGATAACGCTTGGGATACTCATACTACTCGTCGCGCTGTGGCTCCTTTGGGAGGCGTTCAGCGAGGGGATACTCGGTCACGAGCATGACCATCACGCGTGGCTCGCGGCCGGAAGGGACGCAATATGGCAATAATCAAAATAACCGATATAAGAAACAAGCGCGCCGCGAGGCAGCGCCCGTTCCTGCCCGCAGCGGCGGAAGGCGCGAGGATCAAGATCTGCGCCACGGGCTGCTCCCACTGCAGCGCTATGCGTGAAAACACGAAGGAAGCGGTAAGGCTCCTTGGTCTTCCCGAGGAAGAGCTCGAGTGCGTCTCCGACTTCGCATCCATATCGAAGCTCGGGGTCATGAGCACTCCATCCCTCATCGTGGACGGCAGGCTCGTCTCCTCCGGCCGCGTGCTCCCCACCGACCGGATAATGGGCCTCATAATCGAGGTAATGGCCGAGACCGAGAGCAAAAAAGCCTCTTCCACCGAAAACGACGGCAACTGATAAGGAGGTCGCCTATGAAATGTGCATACTGCGGTAAGAACAACAAGCCCGGCGCGCTCGTCTGCAAGCGCTGCGGCATCTCCCTGCCCCCATCTCCTCCCCCCGCGGAGGAGGCGCGCGCCGACGACGACGGCAAGGTGCCCGTCAGGCGCCGCCGCTATACCCGCAGGATCCCCGTGGGGCTCATAGCGGTACTCATCGCCGCGGCCGCGATAGCGGTGCTCATATTCGCTCTCGCCGGGAACGGCGGGGTCACGCTGCCCGCAAGGAACGCCTATTCCGTAAACGCCAACACCGTTTTCTATAACGGCGAGACCGTTGCCCCGGAGGACGATCCCATACTCTCCGCGGAGGTCACGCTCGACGGCAAACGCGCCGCGATACATACGGAGACCAACTCCCTCTTCACCGCCTCCAAGGGCGAGACCGAGCTCGTCGCAAGGAGCGTGAGCGTTTACGCCATGGCTTCCGGCGGCAAGGCGATCGCCTTCCTCGATCTCAACAGCCTGCTCTGGATCTGCGACTGCACCGAAAAGGAGCTCACGCCGATCTGCATCTGCAACGACTACGTGGACACCGCGTTCGTCATCTCGCCCGACGGCAGATCGCTGCTCTTCAACAAGCAGGGCGATCCCAAGCTCTACCTCTATACGAAGAACAAGATCCGCGCGATAGGCGACGGCCTCGTGCCCGTTTCGGTATCGAACGGCAGCAAGGTCATTTATGCCTATTCTCCCAGTGAGAACGCGCTCTATCACCTCACGAAGAAGGGCAAGGCGACGTTCCTTCGCGGCAATATCGGCAGCGAGATATTCCTTGACCGCGAGCATGAGGAGATCGTATTCTCCACCATCGCGGGGAACAACATCGTTATAACCATGTTCTCCTACAGCGGCTCCGAGCCCGCGGAGATCCGCAACGCCGCCGCGGCCGTGGCGCCCGTAATACCCGTTTCCGGCCTTACGCTGCGCGATCAGTTCGCGGCGTACGCGATAACGACCTGCCCCTTCCGCACGTTCGGCAAGAAGCTCTTCGCGGGAGACGGGCTCGTCAAGTTCCGCCCCGGCTCCGAAAACTTCGCCATCTCCCCCGTCATCTGCTCCGGCGCGGTCGCGACCGACGATTACGGCACCGTGTTCTGCATGACGGACGAGGGGCTGATGCGCTACATCGTAAAGAACCACGCCGCTGAAACGCTTATCGCCGAGGACTGCGCCGACTTCCGCGTCTCCGCGAACGGCTCCATCGTCTGGTATAAGGACGGTGAGGGCGCGCTGCACTTCCACAAGGGCAGGAAGGATACCGTTATCGCGGAGGAGGTCTACGACTTCGCGATGCTCCCCTCCGGGCGCGAGGCGCTGTTCATCGCGGGCGACGCACTGTATTCCAACAGGAACGGCAGCCCCAAGCAGACCTTCATGTACAGCGGGCCGGCCTCCGATATCCACTGCGACGGCAGCACCTTCTACGTGTATAACGACGCCGAGGGCTGGAAAAAGCTCGAGGGCGACGCGAAGCGCGTGGATATCCCGGTAAAGTGACCGCAAAGGCTTGACTAAAGAAATACAAAAGCGCTCCCACCGCCGTGGGGGCGCTCGTTTTTTCGCTGCAGACGTTCTTATCGAGATACGCCTCAGAGCGTTTTTTTGAAGCAGATCAACCTGTTCTCCTCGGTGAAGCCGACGGCGAGATGGAAATCGAGCGACGCGGTGTTTATTAGCTCGCAATCGCTCGCGAACTCCGTGCAGCCCTTTTCCCTTGCCCACTGCTCGCATTCTTCGACCAGCTTTTTCGCGACGCCGCGGTGACGGTTCTCCTCTCTTACCGCCACGCCCTCAAGGTAGCCGACGGGGCTCGTTTCGCAGCCCTCAACGTAATCGTGACGCAGGCCGCACAGGGCGACGCCGATAAAGCGGCCGTCCTCTTCCTCCGCGAATACGGCGGATCCCTCCGAGCCGATATAGTCGAGAACGATATCCCTAAGCTCCTCCCGTGTGTGCCCGGGCCAGACGATCCCGACCACCTCCGCGAGCTGATCCGCGTGTTTTGCCTCCGCTCTCATATTGTGCCTCCCATTACGTTTATTCGTTGTCCGCAGGGCGTATTTATTGAAAAAAGCGCTTTTGTCAACAGATAAAAGCGCTTTTTTCATGTGAAAGAGCGCGTAGAAGAGCACCAAGCCATAGAAAGAACGCCCAAAAGTACACCGGTGCCGCATAAAGAGACCAGCATCCATCTTTGAGTAACAATCATAGGAACAACTGGATCATTAAAAAACCTTCTCGCAAAAAACTGGCTAATTCATCGTGATCAGATGCGAGATACTCCTCAATCGGGTTGCCAAAAGACAACCAATGATTAGAATAATTATCGAGAAGGGATCGTATGTCTTGTTTGTTGTCGATCCTGACTAGAACAGTATAGACTGATTCTATCTTCCAGTATTCTTCACATTGAATTATCGAATACTCTATTCCGATGATCTCTGCAAGAGAAATATTAACCTTGGTAATTGCGTCTTCTCTTGATATTCCAGAGATAAAAAACTTCATTTTCATATTTGCACCACTTGTAAATTATCCTTAATCCCAGCTTGTCAAGAGGATTATACCACAGCTAAGCGGGTCGAGCAACAAAGAAACCTCTCTTGCCCTGGTAGACAAAAGAGGTTTCTTTGATGTAAAAGACCGCCTAAAAGGGCACCAGAGAATAGAAAGAACGCCTAAAAGTTCACCACGAACAAGCGGCGATGATGTCCAAATCGAGTGTCAGGGGTTTAACCGTATCAGATCAGCTTTGAAGTATATCTCATCGAAGCAATCTGTCAGATCCCATGGATATCCGGAAAAGTTCAAAAGATGTGACGTCGGGGGTTTATGAAAACAAGACTTTGATATTTGTGTTATGGAATAAAACTGATCTATTGAAAAACGAGGCGGAAGGAGACGCATTTTTGGGATCAGATCTGCTTCTTCCGAATCTGTTAAGGAGACCCACTGATTCGTAATCATCGGTGCAGGGGTATTGTCGAAAAGATCAAACCTCTTTTTGTATTTCGGATCGTCCTGAAACAACTGGTTGATCTGACAAACGGTTTCTTCCGAGGCGGGCTTCAGCCACGCAGAATCCGTAAACTCCACACGAATACTTTTTTTCATCTTGGGCGTAAAGGCCTTTTTCACAATGCACCATTGTCCAATCAGATCGCCCTTTTTCCACTTTGCATTTTCGCCTACATAGTCAAATGATGCATATTTCGGAAAGGTTTGTATCAACTGCCAAAATCCCGCACTATAGCAGGTATACCATTCCCCAACTTGTAAATCTTTATTATTGATTCCGTTATTTTCCATAACAGTAAACCTTCCATATTATCATCGCAAATTGACTTCGTTTTTTGTTTATTAATTATACCAAATTTCACAGTTTCATGCAACAAAGAAACCTCTCTTGCCCTGGCAGACAAAAGAGGTTTCTTTGATGGTGGTCGCAACAGGACTCGAACCTGTGACCCCATCGATGTGAACGATATGCTCTACCAACTGAGCCATGCGACCATATAAACTTGATTTCTTGTTCGAGTCAGGACTCGAACTCATTGCGCCTCGCTGTTTCATCCACAGGATGCGCTCGCCGCAATGCTCCATCGATGTGAACGATATGCTCTACCAACTGAGCCATGCGACCGGTTCTTGTGCAGAAGTTATTATACACCAGTCGATCCGCTTTTGCAATAGCGAAAATCAAAATATAAGGTCATAAAACGCAGCGGCCGCCTTAGGCGGCCGCCGCATTGTTATTGCGTATTATTCGTCATTTGCTGACCAATACGCCGCGGAGGATCGCGAGCGCGTCGGAAGAATTGACGACGCCGTCACCGTTGACGTCGGCAACGATGAGCTGGTTGGGGGTAAGGGTCGCGATGCCCATGGCGTACCTCAGAACGAGGAGAGCATCCGCGGAATCGACCGAGCCGTTGTTATCTACGTCGCCCATAAGGGGAGGAACGCTGCCGCTGTAGGCGACCGCGTCGACATAGCCGCAGTCATCGCCGGTATGGACGCTGACGTCCTTCGTGTAGCGCCACTCGAAGGTGTAGGTGCGGGTGGTCGGAGCGGTGTAGGTGATGGTCGCCCAGCTGGTATTGCCGCTGATGAGGTTGCCCTGCTGCGTGTTGTTTACATAGAAGCCGAGCTTATCGTAGTTGGACTCGCTGCTGACCTTCCACCTGAAGGAGAGGGTCTCGCCCGCCTGCATGTCGATAACGAGCTGCAGCGTGGAGGTGCTGCTGTTGACGCCCGCGTTGCCGGACTTGACAACGGGCTCGCCGTCGATGATCGTTACGGACCAGGGATAGCTATTTGTTGTGCAGGTGAAGTCGAGGTAGTTGCCGGGAGCGTTAGCCGCGTCGTTAAGGGTCGGGAAGTAGAGCGTTTCGACGCTGCAGTACTTCCTCGCGATGGCCTCTTCGCCGACCATGATGTCGCAGTAGATGCGGGTCGTGCCTACGCCGGTACCGGTGACGGTAGCCCTGCGCTTGTTGCCCGTTACGGTCGCGATGTTCTCGTCCTCACTGCCCCAGACGAGGTCATAGTTGTTGGCATTGTCGGGGATGCGGGTAAAGCTTACGGTCTCGGTGAAGCCGTTGTAGACCTCGATGGAGTTGGGATCGAGATAACCGTCCTCTATCTCAACAGGCTCCATATTGCCGCCGAAGAGCTGCCAGTCGCAGTTGACGGTCTGATGGGAGTCGGGGTTCGCGGGGAACGGATCGTCCGGGCTCATGACGATGGGCCATGCGCTGCCGGAGGAGGAGGAATAAGCGGGATCCCAGTTGCCCAGAGCCGCGGTCATGGCGTTGAACGCCTCGGCCACGGTCATGTTGTTGTTCTTCATGTTGTTCCAGAAGTGCGCCTCATACTCGTAGTCGCCGGAAAAGGAGACGGACTGGGAATAACCGTAGACGCAGCCCGCGCCCGCCTCAATGAGAGCGTAGCCGGTGGTGCCGCGGCCGGAGAGCTTCATGCCTTCGCAGATCGCCATCCAGACGAGGGTGTTGGGAAGCTCGCCGTTGACATGGTGCTGGATGTAGCGGCCGTCGATATAGGCGGCGGAACCGGAGCTGACAGCCCAACCGTTGGAGTAGTCTTCGGAGGTGATACCCGCGTTGGTGGTGAGGCAGAGATAGGAGGAAGTGCCCTCCGCGGTGCCGTGGGAGTCATAGATGACGATACCGCAGTCGGGATACGCAGCCGCGATGGCGGGGCCGGTCGCCTCGGAATTGGCGAGCTCGATCATTTCACCGCCGGTGGTTTCGGCGATGGAGTTGGCCTCATCCCTGTACTGATCGGTGAACGTGCTCTGGATCCCGTAATACGGGCCGACGAGCAGTACGTTCATGGAGGTGGGGCCGTTCTTGGTATTGACGATCTTGCCGACGGTCTCCGTGATGGTCGCGATGAGCTCGCCGGTCATTGCGGAGGGGCGCTCGGTGTTCCTGACCCTGTAGTTATAGGAGCAGCACATACCGTTTACCTTGAATGTGAAGCCCTCATCCCTGAGGTCGCCGATGCTGCCCTTATCCACGTTGGGATTGTTGAGCACGGCGGTGTACATGGCAAGTACGGTCTCCGACATGCCGGCGCGGGTCTCGAGCAGCTGAGCCTCTACGGCTTCGAGCTCTGCCCATGTGTTGTCGAGGAGCTTGAGCATTGCCTTCTCATGTGCGGCGGCGCCGATGCCCTCCGCCATGGAGGCGACGGGAGCTATCGCGAGCACCATCAGCACGGTGATGAGCATGCAGATAAAACGTTTAATTCTCATTGGTTTATGTTCCTTTCCTGAGATTCGCACCATTATATCATATAATCCCGGCGTTGTCACCGATTCACCGGAAATATATAGTAAAAAAATCAGCGGTATTTCTACCGCTGATTGCTCAAAAAATTACTTCTCGTCGGGGATGAGGCCCTTGCGGGTGAGATCGATCTTGCCGTCGGGCTTGATGTCGATGACGCGGACGAGTATCTCGTCGCCCACGGAGACGACGTCCTCCACCTTCTCGACGCGGTGATTGGCGAGCCTGGAGATATGTACGAGGCCCTTCTTGCCGGGCTTGACCTCTACCTGAGCGCCGATGGGCAGTATGTTGACGACCTTGCCGAGTATGACGTCGCCGACCTCGATATCCTTTACGATGGAATCTATTATGCGCTTCGCCTCCTGCGCGGCTTCGGCGTCGGTGGACGCGATGAAGACGCGGCCGTCGTCCTCGATATCGATCTTGACGCCGGTCTTGGCGATGATGCCGTTGATGGTCTTGCCGCCGGAACCGATGACCTCGCGGATCTTATCGGGATTGATGGTGAAGCGGAGTATGCGCGGAGCGTACTGGGAGAGCTCCTCGCGGGGCTTGTCGATGCACTCGAGCATCTTGCCGAGTATGAAGAGCCTGCCCTGGCGAGCCTGCTCGAGAGCCCTCGTAAGGATCTCCTCGTTGATGCCCTTGATCTTGATATCCATCTGGATAGCGGTGATGCCTTCCTTGGTGCCCGCTACCTTGAAGTCCATATCGCCCATGAAGTCCTCAAGGCCCTGGATGTCGGTGAGGATGGCGATATTGCCGGTGGTATCGTCCTGGATGAGGCCCATTGCCACGCCCGCGACGGGCTTCTTTATGGGAACGCCCGCGTCCATGAGTGACATAGTGGAGGCGCAGATGGAGGCCTGGGAGGTGGAACCGTTTGAGGATACGACCTCGGAAACGAGACGGATCGCATAGGGGAACTCGTCCTCGGAGGGGATCATGGGAAGCAGAGCCCTCTCCGCGAGAGCGCCGTGACCGATCTCACGCCTGCCCGGGGAGCCCAAACGCTTTACCTCGCCTACGGAATAGGGGGGCATGTTGTAGTGATGGATGTAGCGCTTGAAGTCCTCCTCGCCAATACCGTCGAGGGTCTGGCCGTCGCCGAGGGTGCCCAGGGTGGTCATAGTCATGACCTGGGTCTGGCCCCTGGTGAATACGGCGGAGCCGTGCGTGCGGGGCAGGATGCCGACCTCGCACCAGATGGGACGTACTTCCGTCATGGCGCGGCCGTCGGGGCGGATGCCCTTGTTGATGATCTTATCGCGCAGGATCTCCTTCATGAGGTTGTAGAGGATCGCGTCGATATCGGCGGCGGAATCGGGATACTCCTCCGCGAAATGTGCCTTGACGTCGGCGGTGACCTCAGCGGTCCTGGCCTCGCGCTCCTTGCGGTCGAACGTATCGAGCTGATAGACGACCTTCTCGCGGGCGTACTCGATGACCTTCGCCTTGAGCTCCTCGTCGGGGACGTGGATCTCGGGAACTATCTTTTCCTTGCCGACCTCGGCCTGGATCTTGTCGATGAAGAGGACTATGTCCTTTATATAGCAGTGAGCGAGCAGTATGGCGTCGAGCATCTCCTTCTCGGTGACCTCGTTCGCGCCGGCCTCGACCATCATGACGGCGTCGCGCGTACCGGCGACGGTGAGGGCGAGACGGCTCTTCTCGCGCTGAGTGGAGTTCGGGTTGATGATGTACTCGCCGTCGACATAGCCCACGGAGACCGCGCCGATGGGACCCATGAAGGGAGCCTCGCTGATGGAGAGCGCTATGGAAGCGCCGATCATGGCGAGTATCTCGGGCTGAACGTCGTTTTCGACGGACATGCAGGTAGCGACTACCTGAACGTCATTGTAGAAGCCCTTGGGGAAGAGCGGACGGAGAGGACGGTCGATGAGACGGCTCGTGAGTACCGCTTTTTCGGAGGGACGACCCTCGCGCTTGATGAATCCGCCGGGGATCTTGCCGGCCGCGTACATCTTTTCCTCATAGTCGCAGCTAAGAGGGAGGAAGTCCGCGCCTTCGCGGGGCTGCTTCGCAACGGTCGCGCAAACGAGAAGCGCCGTGCCCCCGCAGGAGATCATTACGGAGCCGCCCGCCTGCTCGGCATACTTGCCGGTGACGACGGTAAGCTTGCGGCCCGCAAGCTCCATTTCGAATGTTTTCTGCATTTTCCTAATGCTCCTTTATATTTATACTTTTATTGTTATCGTTTCAAGGGAGTTTTTTTCTCCTGAAGAAAAGAGGCTTTTTTCTTCAAAAGAAAGTGGGTACTCCCGCCCACTTTCAGTTGATCGTCTTATTACTTTCTGATGTTCAGAGCGGCGATGATGGCCCTGTAACGCTCGATATCGGCGGACTTGAGATAGTTGAGAAGTCCGCGCCTCTTACCGACCATCTTCAGCAGACCGCGGCGGGAGTGATTGTCCTTCTGGTGGTCCTGCAGATGAGCGGTGAGGTGGTTGATGCGCTCGGTGAGGAGTGCGATCTGTACCTCGGGGGAACCGGTGTCACCCTCATGCAGAGCATAAGTGGTGATGATCTCGTTCTTGCGTTCCTTTTCCATTTTTTTGCCTCCAAATTATTTAGTATCCCTGCGGGCTGCGTAGGGCGCCGGAGTATTCGCCTAACGAAGCGGGCAGATCGCCCCTGTGCAAAGCACAAAAGCAAGCTATTATAACACGGCACATTGCGCCTTGTAAATAGTTTTTTATAGATTTATTCGGTATATTTTGAGTTTTTGAGCAGTTTGAGCGCGGCTTTGACGTCCATGGCTATCTGTTCTTTCAGCTCCTCCGTCGAGGAGAATGCGATCATGCCGCGAAGGCGCTTCTCGAACCTGACCGTCATGGGCTCCCCGTAGCAGTCGCCCTCGAAGCCTATGATATGCGTCTCGACGGTGAGCTCCCTGCCTCCCACGGTCGGGTTGCGGCCGATGCTCGTCACGGCGGGATAGGTCTTTCCGCCCACCGTCGCCGCGGTGGCGTACACGCCCTCCGGCGGGAGCAGCTTTTTGCTGTATCCCGTGAGGTTCGCCGTGGGGAACCCCATCCCGCGGCCGATATGCCTGTGCTCCGATACCACGCCCTCGATCTTGACGCCCCTTACCTGGCGCGCCTCGTCGCCGAGCCAGACGGTGATCCTGAGCTCGCCGCGCTTAATGACGCCGATCCCCAGGAACTCGCCGTTAAGATACAAGCGCAGGGGGGTATCCTCCCGTCCGTCGGTTAAGCGGATCGCCGCGCCGTGTATGAGCAGCGTCTCCTCCTTATCGGAAAGGCCCGTGAGCTCCAGCGCGGGGATATGCGCTATCGCCCTGTCCATGGGTATCACGGCAAGTGCGAGCGTGCCCCGCTCCTTCATCTCGTTGAGCTCGGCTATGGAGTACGAATCCCCGAGCGTGAACGCGCCGGAAGCCGTCCTCAAAAGGAAGCCCATGTAGGCCGGGCAGCCGAGGCGTACGCCTATGTCCTTGCAGAGCGTTCTTATGTATGTCCCCTTCGTGCAGACTATGCGTATGAGGAACCGTCCCTCCCCCGTCTGCCGCAAGAGCTCCAGCTCGTATATGGTTACGCGGCGCTTCTTCTCTTCCGGGACCTCTTTGAGCTCCCCCGCCCTCGCGAGCTTATAGAGCTTCACGCCGCCCACATTGAGCGCGGAATAGATGGGCGGGGTCTGCTCTATCTCGCCGACAAAGCCATGAAGCGCCTCTCTCAGCGCGTCCTCAGTGGGGAGGTTTCCGGAGACTGCCGTAACGCTGCCCGTTGCGTCCTCCGTATCGGTGGCGGCGCCGAAGGCGATCTCCGCGATGTATTCCTTTTTCTTGTCGACCAAAAAATCAAAAAGACGGGTCGCCCGGCCGAGGCATATAGGCAGCACCCCCGCGGCAGCGGGGTCGAGCGTGCCCGTATGCCCGACGCGTTTCTCGTTAAAGACCCGTCTGACGTCCGTCACCGCGTCGGATGAACTCATCCCCGGCGGCTTCAAAATGCAGATAACTCCCTCAGTTTCGATCATTTTCCAGTTCTTCCGCCGCGTCGCGCAGCACGTTCGCGATGGTGGTCGAGAGCGGCTCCCTGGAGGTGTAGCCGGCCGCAGCGGCATGCCCGCCGCCGCCGTACTTGCCGGCGATCCTGCCGACGTCCGCGCATTCCTTGGACCTGAGGCTCACCTTGAAAGTGCCGTCCCGGCCCTCCCTTATGAATATCGCGACCTTTACGCTCTCAACGTCCCTTACGCTGTCCACGATGCCCTCGCAGTCCTCGTTGGTGGCGCCGAACCTGTCCATATCGGCCACGGTGAGCGTCGCGATGCCTACCCTGCCCTCCTGCTCCAGCTTCATGTTGGAGAGCACGAAGCCCTGCAGCCTCGTCTTGCTGAACGGGATGGTGCGGTAGATGTTGCGGTTGATCTCCGTGATGTTGAGGCCGTTCTCGTACATCTCCGCGACCATGCGTATGCAGCGCGGGGTGGTGTTCGAATAGGTGAGGTTGCCCGTATCGGTGACTATGCCGGTGTAGAGGCATACCGCAGCGGCGTAATCGATCGGCCTGTCCATCAGCTTGTAGAGCTCATACACGACCTCGCATGCGGCGGAGGCCTCCGGGCAGATGAGGTTCGCGTCAGCGTAGCCCTTATTGGTGAAATGATGGTCTATCGCCATGGTGAAGGCTGCGTTGCGGAAGATATGCTCCGCCTTTTTGAACCGCTGCATATCGGCGCAGTCGACCGCTATCACGCAGTCGTAGCCCTTCGCCCTTTCCGGGAGCACGACCTTGTAGGCGCGCGGAAGGTACTTGTAGATATGCGGGACCGGCTCCTCGCATATCACCTCCGCCTTTTTGCCCATGCCCGTTAAGAGTATGTGCATGGCGAGAGCCGAGCCCAGCGTATCCCCGTCCGGGGACACGTGGGTCAGTATGCTGAAGGAATCGAATCTCTCTATCCCGTCGATTATTGAGTTGAACGCCTCAATATCACTCATTTTCTTTTCCGTTTTCCTTTCGCTCCGCGTCAAGGCGGTTCAGTATCTCGGATATGCGGACCGAGTATTCGATGGAGTCGTCGAGCTTGAACTCGAAAGTGGGGATGTGCCTCAGATCCATCCTGCGGCCGATCTCCCTCGCGATGAAGCCCTCCGCGCGGTTGAGCTGCGCCACGGTCTCGCGCCTTGCATCGTCGTCGCGGTCATACACGCTTATCTGCACGCGGCAGAGCTTGAGGTCGTTCGTGACCTCCGCCCGCATGACGGTCGTCATGGGCGATATGCGCGGATCCTTCATCTCGCGGATGATATCCGAAAGGTATTTGCGGATCTCCTCGTTTATCCTGTCGTATCTGGTAAAACCCATTTATATCTTCCTTTACCGTTTTACTTCTTCCATTATGAAGGCCTCAATGGTATCGCCCTCGTGGATATCGTTGAAGTTCTCTATGCCGATACCGCACTCGTAGCCCTGAGCGACCTCCTTGACGTCGTCCTTGAAGCGGCGCAGCGAGCCGATCTTGCCCTCGTGTACGACTATGCCGTCGCGCACGACGCGTACCTGCGCGTTCCTCTGCACCTTGCCGTCGGAGACGTACGCGCCCGCGATAATGCCGACGCCGGGCACCTTGAACGTGTTCCTGACGCTGACGGTGCCGATGACGACCTCCTGATAAACGGGCTTGAACATGCCCTTCATGGCGTTCTCGACGTCCTCTATCGCCTGATAGATGACGCGGTAGGTGCGGATATCTACCTTCTCCTGCTCGGAGAGGGACTTGGCGCCCGAGTCGGGACGCACGTTGAAGCCTATGACGATCGCGTTGGAAGCGGAGGCGAACATGACGTCGGAAGCGGTGATCGCGCCGACCGCGCCGTGGATGCACTTTACGCGCACCTCGTCGTTCGAGAGCTTCTCGAGCGCCTGCTTGACGGCCTCGACGGAACCGTCGACGTCGGCCTTTATGACGATGTTGAGATCCTTGACCTCGCCCTCCGCGATATGGGAGTAGAGATCCTCCAGCGAGACCTTGGAGAGCTTCTTCATCTGCTCCGCCCTGATCTTGTTGCGGCGCTCCTCCGCGACGAGCTTGGAGAGCTTGTCGAGATCGGCGACGATCATCTCATCGCCGGCGGAGGGAACTTCGTTGAAGCCGAGCACCTCGACGGCGGTGGAGGGACCTGCCTCCTTTACGCGCCTGCCCTTATCGTCCATCATTGCCCTGACCTTACCGAAGGCGACGCCCGCGACGACGGGATCGCCGACCTTCAGCGTGCCGTTCTGCACGAGCACGGTCGCGACGGGGCCGCGGCCCTTATCGAGCTGCGACTCTATGATGGTGCCCTTCGCCTTGCGGTTCGGGTTCGCGCGGAGCTCGAGCACGTCGGCCTGCAGCAGCACCATTTCAAGGAGCTGATCGAGGTTCTGATGCTTCTTCGCGGAGACGGGAACGGTTATGGAATCGCCGCCCCATGCCTCGCACAGGAGGCCGTGCTCCGTGAGCTGCTGGAGCACGCGGTCGGGATTGGCCTCGGGCTTGTCGATCTTGTTTATGGCGACGATTATGGGAACGCCCGCCGCCTTGGAGTGGTTGATGGCCTCTACCGTCTGGGGCATTATGCCGTCATCCGCCGCGACGACGAGTATGACGACGTCCGTGACCTGCGCGCCGCGGGCACGCATGGCGGTGAACGCCTCATGGCCCGGGGTGTCGATGAAGGTGATCTTCTTGCCGTTGCAGGTGACGGTGTATGCGCCGATATGCTGGGTTATGCCGCCGGCCTCGCCCGCGGTAACGGAGCTGTTCCTTATCGCGTCGAGCAGCGACGTCTTGCCGTGGTCGACGTGACCCATTATCGTCACGACGGGGGGACGCTCAACGAGGTTCTCCTCGCTGTCGTCGGCGCCGGACGCCTCCTCCAGAGCTTCCTCCGCGGTCTTGGGGAGCTGGAGCTCGAGCTCGATATCGTAATCCGCGGCTATGAGCTCGCAGGTCTCGAAGTCGATCTCGTTGTTTATGGTGGCTATGGTGCCCATCATGAACAGCTTCTTGATTATCTCCGCTGCGGGCTTGCCGATCTTTTCGGAGAGATCGCGGACGGTGACCTGTTCGGAGGTCAGTATTGCCTTTTCGATCTTGACGGGTTCGGGTTTGTGCGCGGGCTGCTGCTGCTTCTTTGAGGCCTTCCTGCGGTTGCCGTAGCCCTCGTCGTCCCACTGATTGCCTGTGGGAGCGGTCTCCTTCATGATGGTCTTCTTGTTCTTGGGCTGCTTCTTGTCGTTGTCTATGGTGCGCACATACTGGCTCTTGTGCTCACCCTTGCGGCCGGGCTGGGGGATCACCACGGGCGCGGAGGAGCCGCCGGGACGGGTCTTGCCGCCCTGCTTCTCGCCGGGTTTGCGGTCGCCCGTCTTGGGCTTGTCGCCATAGGATTTGTCGCCATAGGGCTTGTCGCCGCGCGGCCTGTCGCCGGCGGGCTTATCGCCCCTGGGCTGACGGGGCGGACGCGTCTCGCTCTGCGCGGGCTGCTCCGCCTTGGGCTTAATCTCCTCGCGGGGCTTGACGGGCTCCTGAGGCTTCTCGGGCTTGACCGTCTCCTCCTTGGGCTTTTCGGGCTCCGCGGGCTTGACTTCGGGAGTCTCTTCCTCGTCCGGGCCGCTCGAATACACGCCGCGCTGTTCGCCGGATTCCAGGAACTCCTTGCGGCGCTCTTCCCTTTCGCGGTCGGCCTTTGCCTTCGCCGCGGCCTTTTCGGCCTCTATCAGCTTGCTCTCCTGGCGCTTCGCCTGCTGAAGAGAGGCGCTTACGTCGCTGTGGAGCTGCTTGATGCGCTCCAAAAGCTCCGCAGTCCTCGATTCAAGCTGCTTTGCCGATTCCATAAGTTCGTTTTTTGCCATTCTATATACCCCCGAATTACTGTTCGTTTTCATTGCGGCAGCCCAGTATCATGCGGGCAAAACCGCTGTCCGTCACGCAGGCGACCATGTGGGCTTCCCGCCCGATCGCGGGACCAACGTCCTCCGCGAATATGAGAGGGATCGAAGCCCTTTCGCAGATCTCCTGCCAATGCTTTTTCGTGAGCGCGGAGGCCTCCGTATCGACGACGGCGACGAACGCCCTGCCGCCCTTTACGGCCTTTTCCGCCGCGAGCTCGCCGGATCTGACCCGGCCGGCCTTCATTGCGAAGCCGAGCGCGGTCCTGAGCCTTTCTTCACTCCTATCCGTCATTCGCCGGGCTCCCGCCTTTCGACCTCGGATGCGAGCCTTTCCATTACCTCGGGCGAGACCGTGACCTCGAGCGCCCTGTCGAGCGCGCGGCTCTTGACCGCCTTTCTGAGGCATTCCGCGTTGGGGCAGACGTATGCGCCCCTTCCGTTCATCTTGCCGGTGGGATCGACCTTCGCCTCTCCCTCCGCAGTCCTCACGACGCGGACTAAGCTCCTCTTTTCCTTCATGGTGCGGCAGCCGACGCACATCCTCATAGGTATCTTCTTTGCCAAGCGCAAAAACCTCTTTTACTCGTTATCCTCCGCCTCGAAGCCCTCTTCGGGCTCCTCCGCGATATCGCCCATCTCCTCATCGGCGACGGACTTGGACTTGATATCTATCTTCCAGCCCGTGAGCTTCGCGGCAAGCCTGGCGTTCTGGCCTTCCTTGCCTATCGCGAGCGAGAGCTGATTGTCGGGAACTATTACCTTCGCGGCCTTTTCGTCCTCGTTGATATAGACCATGAGGACCCTTGCCGGGGAGAGCGCCTTCGCGATGTAGACGGCGATATCGGGATCCCACTCGATGATGTCTATCTTCTCGTTGTGGATCTCCGATACGATCCTCTCTACCCTTATGCCCTTGGGGCCGACGCATGCGCCAACGGCGTCCACGTTGGGATCGAAGGAGACGACGGCGACCTTCGTCCTCTGACCCGCCTCACGGGCGATGGACTTGATCTGCACGACGCCGGACTGGATCTCCGGCACCTCGAGCTCGAAGAGCCTCTTTACAAGGCCGGGGTGCGTCCTTGAGATGAGCACCTGCGGCGCCTTGTTGTTGCGCTGCGCCTTGAGCACGTATGCCTTTATGCGGTCGCCGGGGTTGTAGGTCTCGCCCTGGATGACCTCGTTGAAGGGGATTATGCCGTCGGTCTTGCCGAACTCGACGTACACGCCGTTCTTTTCGACGCGCTGGACGATGGCGGTCAGTATCTCGCCCTCCTTCTCCGCGAACTCATCGAAAATGGCGCCCTGCTCCGCCTCGCGGATGCGCTGTATCACGACCTGCTTCGCGGTCTGCGCGGCTATGCGGCCGAAGTCCTTCGTAAAGGCCTCCACCTCCAAAACGTCGCCGACCTCATACAGGGGATTTATCTTCTTCGCCTCTTTGAGGGAGATCTCCGAATTGGGGTTCTCCACGGTCTCCACGACGGATTTGGAGGCGTATATGCCTATCGCGCCGGTCTCGGGATCCATGGACGCGCGCACGTTGGTATTTACGTTATAATTGCGTTTATAAGCGGAGACGAGCGCGGCCTCTATGGCGTCGATTAGCACTTCGCTCTTTATGTTGCGCTCCTTTTCGATCTGCTTCATTGCAAGTATAAGCTCGTTCGGGTTCATCTTTAATTCTCCTTAACGTTATTTAAAAATCTATGTGGGGCCTCAGCAGCGCCGCGGCCTTCTTCGCGAGGGTGAAACTGCCCTTATCCGTTTCGAACGTGAAGCTCTCCTCATCATGGGAGACGAGCGTTCCGACAAGGTTCTTTTTGCCGCCCAGCTCCTTGAGCGGAGTGTAGAGCTTGACGTCGATCTTATTGCCGATGTTCCTGTCGAAATCCTTGGGGAGCTTCAGCGGGCGGTCTATGCCGACGGAGCTGACCGTCAAAAAGTACGCCTGCTCTATGGGATCCGCCTTGTCGAGTATCGGCTCTATCCCGCGGCTTACCTTTTCGCAGTCGTCGAGCGTCACGGCCTCCGGCGCGTCGATCGTGATCAGCAGCTCCCAGCTGCCGTACTCCTTGTTGAACTCCACGTCGTAAAGCTCGAACCCCAGCGCCTCTACCGCGGGAGCGATAAGCTCCGCGACCCTTTCGGTGATCTTCAATCGGCTCACCTTCCTTCTCAAAATTAAAGAGCGGGTTTTGCCCACTCTTCACAACAAGCATGATGCTCATTTACGGATAAATACGGGATCGATACGCGATGCGATCCTGACAACACAGTTCAATATAACACAGTTTATGCGGTTTTGCAATAGTTTTTTAATAAAAATGAAATTATATTTGTAAAAAGCGGGGCGTTTGCGGCTCGGCGCAGCTTGGCTCCATGGCGCGTCGGGCGCTTTGCCCGCGCGTTTTTCGCCGTCTCCTCAGGACGGGATGGAACGCATTTCGCAAAAATCGACGCTTCTGCGGCAATAAACGACCTCATTCAGCATTTGTTCTTATGGAAATGCGGATCTTGCGGGCTTACAATTTTGTCAAGGGAGGCGGCAATGCTGTTGTTTGCCGTCGATACGAGCGATCAATTTCACGGAGGTAGAAAACAATGAGCGAATATCGTGTACTTTTGGCGGACGGCAACGCGGGCTTCCGCAGGGCGGTATCGGAGTATTTCCGCGCGGACAGGGATGTCATAAGATTCGTGGAGGCGGCGGACGGGCAGGACGCGCTCGAGAAGCTGCGCGAGGAGCATTTCGACGTGCTCATATCGGAACTGGTCATGCCCAAGCTCGACGGGCTCGATCTGCTTGAGGCGCTGATGGACGAGCCCTCCGCGAAGCCGGATATCGTGATGATAGTCTCCTATATGCGCAACGACGGGCTCCTGCAGCGGGCCTTTGCGAAGGGCGCGAGTTACGTCATGCTCAAGCCCGTGGAGCCCGAATACCTCTACAAGCGAATGCTGGATCTGCTTGAGAGCAGCGAGGCGGAAGCGGAGCGGCGCGCGGCGTTCTCTCCCAACGCGAAGACGCTCGACGAAAAGATAACCGCCGTGTTCCTCTCCGTCGGCATACCCGCGCACATAAAGGGCTATCACTATCTCAGGGAGGCTATTCGGATGGTGTTCTACAAGCCGGATCTCATAAGCCATATCACGAAGGAGCTCTACCCCGGGATCGCGAAGAGGTTCAACACCTCGCCCTCGAAGGTGGAGCGCGCGATCCGGCACGCGATAGAGGTTAGCTGGACGCGCGGAAAGATAGAGAACGTGAACCGGCTGTTCGGCTTCAACGTATACGGCAAGAACGAGAAGCCCACCAACGGCGAGTTCATAGCGCTCGTCGCGGACAAGCTCATAATCGAGGACGGAAGGGCGGCGCTCTCCCCCGCGCCGCACGCGGAGCTCAAAAGCGTTGGCATGTGAGCCCGTTTTTGGGAGGAGCTTGTCCGTTCCCAATTATCGATCGCAGGAGCCCCGGGGGAGCCGAAAACGGTACCAGCTTTGGCTCCTGTAAATTATTTATACGCTTCACGTCGGTCTGCCCGCGATAAACCGGCCTCGCGGCGGGGCGGGAATAGTTTTCCACACACGTTTTGAACATGCAAAATCGCGGTGAGGCCTAAAAAAGTGGATAACTCTGTGGAAACTGTGGAAAACCGGTTCATATATAACCTTTAAACGTATTATATTATTACGGTTTTTCGCTGTTAATAATTTGCCGGAAACTGTTTCCGCGGCTGTTTTTTCTTTGGGAAAAGGCTGAAAACGGGGTCTTTCGAACGTCCTTTCGGGGCTTTTCCGGATTTTCCCAGAGCGCGTATGGAATAATGCTGCGCGGCTTTACAGAAGCTATCCGCAAATGCTTTTGCATGAAGAGCGGGCATGAAAGGAGAAAACGGAAATGGACACACTCGCACTTATTCTCATCGTTATCGGCGCGCTGAACTGGGGGCTCGTCGGGATATTTCAGTTCGATCTCGTCGCGGCGATCTGCGGCGGCATGAGCGGGGTCGTATCGCGCATAATCTACACCGTAGTCGGCCTTGCGGGGATATGGGGCATTACGATGCTCTTCCGCAGGCGCAACAGAGCGGGCATTATGAGCGAACACGATTGACGGGAAGCGATATAAAAAGAGACTGCCGGGCAGTCTCTTTTTATCTTTGTCTCTTTACTTCGCGTATCTGCGGACGATGCCGACGATAATGTCCGTCGCGATATCCATGCCCTCGACGGTGATATGCTCATACGGGCCGTGGTAGGCGTATCCGCCCGTGCCGAGGTTCGGACAGGGCAGTCCCATGAAGCTCAGCCTCGCGCCGTCGGTGCCGCCCCTTATGGCCTCCGTCATGGCCTCAAGGCCCAGCTCCTCTATCGCGGCGCGGGCGTTCTCTATGAGGTGGAAGCAGGGCTTGATCTTTTCGATCATGTTCTGATACTGGTCCCTCACGGTGAGCGTGACCGTGCCCTCGCCGTATTTGGCGTTGAGCAGCTTGGCGATATGCGCCATGGTCGCCTTCCTGCCGGTCATTATCTCGCTGCTGTGATCGCGGAGTATGTAATCCATCGAGGCGTGCTCGGTCGTGCCGGAGATATCGCAGAGGTGATAGAAGCCCTCATACTTTTCCGTATCGCGCGGGGTCTCGCCCGAGGGGAGCATCCCGTTGAACTCGCACGCGACGAGCAGCGCGTTGACCATGATATCCTTCGCGGAGCCTGGATGCACGTTGAAGCCGTTTATCTCGATATGGGCTCCCGCGGCGTTGAAGTTCTCATACTCTATCACGTTCTCCTGCCCGCCGTCGACGGTATAGGCGAAGTCCGCGCCGAAGCCCTCAACGTCGAAGTGATCGGCTCCCCTGCCTACCTCCTCGTCCGGAGTGAAGGCTATGGGTATGCGGCCGTGGGGGATGTTTTCATTGATGATGCGCTCCGCGGCGGTCATTATCTCCGCTATGCCGGCCTTGTCGTCGGCTCCAAGCAGGCTCGTGCCGTCGGTGACGATCAGCGTGCGGCCCTTGAGCTGTCTTATGTGCGGGAAGGCGGAGGGCGTGATGCTCCTGCCGCTGTCTCCCAATACCACCTCTTCGCCGTCGTAATCCTCGATAATGCGGGGCTTTACGCCGTCTCCGTTGAAATCCGGCGCCGTATCCATGTGCGCGATGAAGCCTATCGCGGGCTTGTCCTCATAGCCGGGGGTGGCGGGGATGGAGCCGTAGACGTAGCATTTGTCGTCGACGCGGGCGTCCTTTATGCCTATCGCCTTCATCTCCTCTACGAGCCTGTTCGCAAGATCGAACTGCCGCGCCGAGGAGGGGACGGATCCGGAATCGTCGTCGGAGGTGGTGAATACCTTTACGTAGTTTAACAGTCTTTCGTAAGCTTTCATGATTACCTCTTTAAGCAAAGCGCCCGCGAAAACGCGGACGCTTTGGATCGGATCTTATTACTCGTGATCGACCTTGTTCATGTGGAGTATGAGGTCGACGAGCTTGTTGGAATAACCCCACTCGTTATCGTACCAGGCGACGAGCTTTACGAAATGATCGTTGAGCATTATGCCGGCGGTGGCGTCGAAGATGGAGGTGCGGGGATCGGTGTAGAAGTCGCTGGAGACGACGGGCTCGTCGGTGTAGCCGATGATGCCCTTGAACTCCTCGGACTCGGAAGCGGCCTTCATGGCAGCCTTGATCTCATCATAGGTGGTGGGCTTTTCAAGGGTGCAGGTCAGGTCTACGACGGAGACGTCGATCGTGGGAACGCGGAGGCTCATGCCGGTCAGCTTGCCGTTGAGGGAAGGAATGACCTTGCCGACCGCCTTCGCAGCGCCGGTCGAGGAGGGGATGATGTTGTGAGCCGCAGCACGGCCGCCGCGCCAATCCTTCTTGGAGGAGCCGTCAACGGTGAGCTGGGTCGCGGTGATGGAGTGAACGGTGGTCATAAGGCCCTCTACGATGCCGAAGTTGTCATGGATGACCTTGGCAAGAGGAGCCAGGCAG
>JAFZYC010000054.1 GCA_017616435.1 Clostridia bacterium | reverse complement strand
TCGAACCCCGGACACCTTGATTAAAAGTCAAGTGCTCTACCGACTGAGCTAACGGGTCAAATGGCTGGGGTGGCAGGATTTGAACCTACGATGTGGGAGTCAAAGTCCCATGCCTTGACCGCTTGGCGACACCCCAACGGGTTAGTCGCTCTGCTTTAAAATAAAGCCTTTGCCACTGCAAAAGCTCTATCGAATAATGGGGTGAGTGGTGGGGCTCGAACCCACGACCTCCAGAGCCACAATCTGGCATTCTAGCCAACTGAACTACACCCACCATTAAGGCTGCCGCAGACGACCGCTGAAAAATGGCGCGCCTGCAGGGACTCGAACCCCGGGCCCACGGTTTAGAAGACCGTTGCTCTATCCACCTGAGCTACAGGCGCACGCCGTCCATACCCTGCCGACGGTAGACAATTCTATCATTAAATCATAGCATTGTCAACTGCTTTTATTAAAAACAATATTATATTATTTGGGCTGTATGAGCCCGCGGCAGAGCTCCGTTTTCACCACTCGATAGGCCGGAGAATACGCCCTGCGGTAGGTCTCGCTGTGGTGCACGGCGGGGCAGCCGGCCTCGATATAGCGGGCGATGTATCCGCTCATGCCGGGAAGGAGCGCGTCCGTCCTTTTGTCATCAGCGAGCATGCGGAGGGCGTTTTCAAAGCCGGTTTTGTCACCGGCTGGCGCGGCGCTCAGAACGAACCATTCCGCGGCTTGCTCTGGCGTTATGCCGTTGGCGTCAAGACGCTTGAGACAGAGCCGCGCATAGCCGTTCCCGATGTTCTCGAGCGCGGGGCCGGGCTCCTGCACGATCGCGGCGTATTCCTCCTTGAGCCATGCCTCCGCACGCGCGGGATCCGATATCGCGTGCGCGGGGCCGAACTCCCTTTGATAGAGCAGCTTTACAATGTCCTGCGGCTCGGCGAGGGGGTATTTATTCAGATGTTCGCCAATCAGGGCGACGAGCTCTTCCGTCATTCTGCGCTCCCGTTTTTTCTTTATTATACCGCCCGGCGCGCCGTTTGTCAGCCCTTGATTTGAATACGGCGTTATCCTATAATATTACCAGCAAACAGGAGGAGGCACGGATGGAAGCTCTCTCGTATTTGAAAGAAGGAATACCGCAGCTTTGGATAAACCCGGCCAAGCGCCCCGCGGCGGAGGTTTTGAAGCAGCTGCCCTTTTCGTTAGCGGATATAGAGGAGGCGGATGCGCGCCTCAGGCGTTTCGCGCCGCTCATAAAGCAGCTCTTTCCGGAGACGGAGGCGGCGGGTGGGATCATCGAATCCCCGCTCACCGAAACGCCGATGCTCAAGGAGAGCCTCGGGCTTTCCGGCAGGCTGTTCGTAAAGCGCGATTCGGATCTGCCCATCGCGGGCTCCGTAAAGGCGCGCGGCGGCATATACGAGGTGCTGAAGCACACCGAAGATATCCTGGGCGAGGCGGTCTTTTCGATGAGCCCCGACAGTATACGGGAAAAGCTCGGCGCTTTTACCGTACAGGTGGGATCGACCGGCAATCTCGGCCTTTCGATAGGCATTATGAGCGCGGCGCTCGGCTACAAGGCGGTCGTGCACATGTCCTCCGACGCGAAGGAGTGGAAGAAGGCGCTGCTCCGCGAAAAGGGTGTGACGGTCATGGAGTACGAGGGGGATTATTCCTCCGCGGTGGCGAGAGGGCGCGAGCTGTCGAACGCAGACCCCATGAGCTATTTTGTCGATGACGAAAACTCGCTGCCGCTCTTCATGGGTTACGCGGTCGCTGCGCTGCGATTGAAAAAACAGCTCAAGGAAGCGGGCGTGACGGTCGACGAGGCGCATCCCGTGAACCTTTATCTGCCCTGCGGCGTGGGCGGCGCTCCGGGCGGGATAACGTTCGGAGTAAAGACGGTATTCGGCGACGCGGCAAACTGCTGGTTCGTCGAGCCGACCCAGGCGCCGTGCATGCTGGCGGCTTTCCTTGAGAGGCGCCCCGTGCCCGTGACCGAGCTGGGCCTTACGGGCAAAACGGAGGCGGACGGGCTTGCCGTAGGCACTGCGTCGAAGCTCGTTTACGACACTGTAAAGGAGCTCGTTTCCGGAGAGATCACGGTGAACGATCCCGCTCTCGCACAATATCAAAACCTGCTTTACAGGGAAGAGGAGATATTCATAGAGCCCTCGAGCGCGGCGTCGTTCGGATTTGCGGATCACATATCAAATGGCGTGCCCGACGGCGAAAACGTAACGCACATCGCGTGGGCGACGGGCGGGCGGCTCGTGCCCGCGAGCGAACGCAGGAAACAGCTCGTGACCCGCGTTTCGGCTGCCCTTATCTGGCGGGACGGGCGGTTTTTGGCATGCCGAAGGCCGCCTGAAAAGGCTCGCGGCGGGCTGTGGGAGTTCGTCGGCGGCAAGCAGGAGCGGTTCGAGACCGGCGAGGAGGCGCTCATACGGGAGTGCCGCGAGGAGCTTGGCGTGGAGATCGAGGTCAGGAGCCAATTCATGAGCCTCATCCACCGCTACCCTGATCTGACCGTATTGCTGACGCTATATAACGCGCGCATAGCGCAGGGCGAGCCGCAGCTTCTGGAGCATACCGAGCTTGCGTGGGTGGCGCCGGACGAGATACCAAGCTATGCATTCTGCCCGGCGGATGAGGGATTCCTTGCGATCCTCGGCAATCTGGATACGACTACCTGCCGCCTCATTGAGGTCGCCAACAGGGATTACGCGGAGTTCCAAAGCAAATTGGCGCCGACTATCGATCCGCACCGGGTGCTCGGCATAAGGCTGCCGGACGTCCGCGCGATAGCCAAGCGCATAAAGGGCACTTCCGAGGCGGAGCGATTCCTCTCCGACCTGCCGCACAGCTATTATGACGAGAACATGCTCCACGCCATGCTTATAAATGAGGAAAAGGATCATGTCAAGGTATTTGAGCTCCTTGACGAGTTCCTGCCTTACGTCGATAACTGGGCGGTATGCGACACATTAAAGCCGAAGGCGTTCAAAAAACACAGGCGGGAGCTTTGGGACAAGATCCCCGAATACCTCGCGTCGAAGCACGAATACACCGTCAGATTCGGTATCGGGATGCTTATGGCGCATTTCCTTGACGAGGACTTTCGCCCCGAAGCGCCGGAGAGGGTCATCGCCATCAGCAGGGAGGAGTACTATATCCGCATGATGCAGGCGTGGTTCTTCGCGACCGCTGCGGCCAAGCGGTTTGAGGAAACGATCCCCTACATAGAGGAGCGCATGGACGATCCCAAGCTCAAGGCAATGACCGTAAGAAAATGCATGGAGAGTTACAGAATACCGACAGATAGGAAAGAACGGATAAAAAATAACGCCCAGCTCTTGCATTTTGTCGAATAATATAATAAACTGTAATAAGAAAAACGATTACGGAGGTACACTTTGTGAGCGTATATGCCGCCAAATGCCCCTGCTGCGGCAGGGATATAGGCTTTGACGGGGAAGCAGCCGAGTGCACCTGCATATTCTGCGGGGCAAAGCTATTGACGTCCGCTCTTAAAAAGGAGCTCGTCGATCCTCCCAAGGAGGAGAAGGCCGAGAAGGCCCCCGAACCCGCGCCTCCCAAGGAGGAGAAGGCGGAGGGCGAGCCCGAGCTCACCGAAGAGGAGCTCCGCTTAGAGCTCGACCGCAAGGCGGAATACAAGTCGGAGCTTCACAGGGTTTTGAAGCAGATCGACGAGCTCCGCGCGCGCAGGCCCGGGTACAAGTCCCAGCTCAAAACGGCGGGAGGAACTCTCATCGCCGGCGCGGTGATGATCGCCGCGGCCCCCGTGCTGCTGTTCACGCTGTACGATCCCGAAAAGGGCTTCACCGGCAGCCTTGTGACAGGCGCGTGCGTGGCGGGACTTGTCGGAGTGTTCGTGCTCGCGATCTCGCTTGTGCGCCGCCGCGATATCAGGAACCAGCAGGGCAAGCTGGAATCCATGATACGCGACAAAAAGGACAAGCGCGACGTGCTTATCGGCCGCCTCAACAAGATAAACAAGAAGCTTCACATCCATCACGATCACGAATAATAATATATTTTAAAAAACTGGGAACCAAACGGTTCCCTTATTCGTTATATAGATGAAGGGCAACGAAGTACCCCCCACTTCAGACCTTTTCAAGCAATCGATCCCTCCAAAATTGCGAAGGAACAAGGACCGGGAGACCCCCGGGCCTTGTTCTTTTTGGAAAAAAACAGGAAAAGCGGCAGCATCCACCTCTCTGCATAAGGCGGCTTTGCCGAATAATTAATCCGGATCGGCGCATACTTGCCTTAAAGAACGCCGCGTTGTGCGGCGAATAACGGAGGTAATAATGCGTATTTTTATGAAAAAGATCCTGCCGATCGCCGCGGCGCTTGCGGCGGTCGTCGCGCTCGCGGGGTGCAGCAAAAGGATAACCGATCCCGTGGGCACGGCTAAACCCTCGCTCTCGCCGAGGACGACGGAGACCGCGGGCCCTTCGGCGTCGCCTTCCGCGGCGGCGACCGATACCGCTTCTCCCGGGAACACCGCGGAAGCTTCCCATGAGCCCGGCTCCATTACGGGCTTCATGGAGGGCGGGGTCGTCGATCCCGATGACGTTCCGGAGCTCGTCGCCGCGTTGGCCGAGCACGAGGAGTACAGGGATATGTCGATCCAGTCCATAACCTATAAGCTCTATGAGGAGCGGCAGGCGTATTACGTTGTGCTGCAGGGCGAGGGCGAAGCGACGCATCCGGTCTACGTCTTTGCGGACGGAAGCATAATACCCGGCATGTAAACGAAAAGGATGGACAGAACTGTCCATCCTTTTTCTTTCTTCGAACTAAACGATGCTCAGAACGACCGGCTCGAACACCAGCCCCCGAGCCAGGCCGTGATCGATCAGAGCCCTGCGGAAGCGTTGGGACACTATGAGTATCGAATACTCAAGGCTGCCTCCGCAGCTGAAACAGCGAGGAGTTTTCACTGCGGCCGAAGAAGGTTCGGCATGGATCGAAAGCTGCATAGGCTCGACAAAGCTCTCTTTTCCGCATTCGGGACAGCGAAACTTCGAGACTCCGGAAAGATCGATCGAGTTCATTTCAAGGGCTGTGCGGATATCGAGAAAGTACAGATCCCCGATGGGCAGATCGTCCTTTGACGATAATACCGGCTCAAACGAAGCATCGATGTCCGGGAAACAGTCCGAAATGACCTGCTTTGCCCGTTCTGTGCAGAACAGATCGTACTCCGAAAGGGAATAGGAACTGAAAAAGGCCTGAGTATTGCGGTGCTTCGGCGCGGCGCCAATATAGAACGGAGCGCCGGAAGGATATCTGTGCTGCGCCTTTTTCCCGTTATCATACACTTCTTCAAGGCAAAACGAGCGTTCTTCGTTCGTAAGCGAGATCTTGGCGTTCAGGCATCTGCATTTCAGCCATTCGGCGCCGTCGAGCTCCGCTTCGGTATAATACGGGGATTCTATGACGACCGCGTCCTCGGGCAGTATCGAGCTGTCCTTAAGATCCGGGATATCAAAGACAAGATAAGGCTCGCCGCTCAGCGGGTCAAGCTCCCGCTTGGGATCGACGTTCAGTTTTTCAAGCTCACGGATCAGTTCTTCCGAAAAAGAGCATACGATATGGCTTTTGATACTCATTGCGCCTGTTTCTCCTCATGGGGACCGAACCTTAAGTGCGGCCGGCCGCGCTTTTTTATTTCAGCGTTACCACCGTCACACCGAAATCGCCCTCGCCGTAATTGCCGTTGCGGAAGGACTTTACCTTCGGGTGACCTTTGAGGAAGGTCTGTATGCCCGCCCTCAGCGCGCCGGTGCCCTTGCCGTGTATGATGGAGACCTCGGTCAGCCCCTGACGGCGGCAGTCGTAAAGATAGCGGTCCACGACGGGCTTCGCGTCGTCGACCATCATGCCTCTGATGTCGAGCTCAAGGCCGACGGTGTTCGCCGCGGAGTATTCGACCTTCACGTTTGACGATGCGGACTTATCCTCCTGCACCTCGCGCAGGTCGTCGATGCGTACGTTGAGCTTTATTATGCCCACCTGTACGGGCACCTCGCCGTTCTTTGCCTTGCCTATGACGGTGCCTGTCTTATCGAGCGAAACGACCTTTACCGGCTGCCCGGGGGAGACGAACTTCGGCGCGCTGCCCTCCAGTATGCGTTGTTCCTGCGGGGTGTCGTACAGCTCCTTGTCCTTCTCGCGCACGGAATCGCGGGCCTGCTGTATCACGCGGTCTGCCGCGCGCTGATCGATGTTTTTAATAGCGCGTATCTCGGCGACCAGCGCCTCCATCTGCCGCTTGGTGTCGGCGACGACCTTGCGGGCCTCCTCCTTCGCCTTCATGCGCAGCTCCGCCTTTTCGGCCTCGAACCGTTTCCTCTCGGAGCGCATGTCGGCGCGTAGCGCGTCGAGCTCGCGCCTTGCGTTTTCAGCCTCCTCGCGCTCGCGCTCCGCCTTCTGCTTCTCGCTCTCCGCGGAGGAGAGCACCGTCTCGAAATCGACGTCCTGCTTGGAAAGGTAATCGCGGGCGTGATCGATAATGTAATCGCTCATGCCGAGGCGCTTCGATATCTCGAATGCGTTCGATTTGCCGGGTATGCCGATAAAGAGCCTGTACGTGGGGCAGAGACGGTCGACGTCGAACTCCATGGAGGCGTTCTGCATGCCCTCGTGCGTCAGCGCGAAGGCCTTTATCTCGCTGTAATGCGTGGTCGCCGCGGTGCGGCAGCCGCGCGCGTGCAGCTCCTCCAGTATGCTCATCGCAAGCGCCGCGCCTTCGACGGGGTCGGTGCCCGCGCCGAGCTCATCGAGCAGTATCAGCGAATCCTCGTCCGCGCCGTCCAGTATGCCGACTATGTTGCGCATGTGGGAGGAGAACGTCGAAAGGCTCTGCTCGATCGACTGCTCGTCGCCTATGTCGGCGTAGACCTCGCGGAATACGGCAAGCTCCGTTCCGACGTTCGCGGGAACGAACATGCCGGACTGCGCCATAAGTGTGAACAGGCCGAGCGTCTTTAATGTTACGGTCTTGCCGCCCGTGTTGGGGCCGGTCACGATCAGCGTCGTGAAATCGGTACCGAGCCAGATATCGATGGGCACCACGCTCTCCCGCGAGATGAGCGGGTGGCGGCCCTTTTTGATCGAGATACGCCCCTCCTGATTCAGCTTGGGGCATACGGCCTTCATATCCCGCGCGAGTTTGGCTTTCGCAAAGCAGAGGTCGATCTCGCCCAGCGTCATGAGGTCCTGATATATGTCGTTGGCGGATGGCTTCACCATCTCGGTAAGCTCCGTAAGTATCCTTTCGACCTCCGCGGCCTCCTCCATGACGAGCTTCTTGTATTCGTTGCCGAGCTCCACGACGGCGGAGGGCTCGATAAAGAGCGTCGCGCCGGTGCCGGACTGATCATGTATGAGGCCGGGCACGTTCTGGCGGTACTCCTGCTTTACGGGTATGACGAAACGCCCGTTCCTGATAGTGATCAGCGGATCCTGCAGATACTTGGAGTACGTAGCGGAGCGGATCATGTCGTTCAGCTTCTGGCGGACCTTTTCGTTCGCGAGCTTCATCTGCCGCCTTATGCGCGAAAGCGCGGGGGAGGCGCCGTCGAATACCTCGTCCTCGGAGAGTATGCAGCGGTTGATCTCATCCTCTATCGCGCGGTGCACCATCAGCCCGGAGGCGAGATTCATGAGTCTTGTCAGCTCCCCGCTCAGGGGAGAGGCGGGATCGGCGTTCCTTGCCGGCTGCTCGCGGACGAGCTGATCGCGGCACTGGCGGATCGCGCGCAGGCATTTCGCCGTGTTCAACAGCTCCTCGCAGGAGAGGTGCAGCACGGCGTTGACGCGCTTCAATGTGGAGCGCATATCGGGAAAATCGTCCACGGGCGAGCTCCCCGTGCGGAGGAAGTGCGTCTCCGCCTCGCTTGTCAAGCTGAGCTCCGCGTTGACGTCGTCAAGCTCGTCGAAAGGACGGAGCTCGACGGCAAGCTCCCGGCTGACGCAGCAGCCGCATTTCAGCTTGAGCTGTTCGAGTATCTTATCGTATTCAAGCGTTTTATAAACCTTTGTGTTCATCTTCTGTTCTCCAAATCATCATTCGACCGCCCTTGCCCAATGCCCGCGCGTCACGGCGGGATCGGGATCGGCGTCCGGAGTTTCGGCGCATGCGAAGACGCGCATCCCGCTTGAGGCGAACGCCTCGCGGATATCGGTCACCGCGCAGTTGAGCATCCTCACGAGGCAGTATCCCTCGCGGAAGCGGACGTTCGACAGCGGGAACCTGCGGCCCTCGCCGTCGGTAAGCACGCCCGCGTCGCCCCGGCAGCCGCGGCAGCCGCGGTATTCCTTCACCGGACAGTGCAGAAGCTGCATGAGCGGCGTCCGCCCGTAGGTGTTGATCATCATAACGCCGCCGAAATCCGCAGCAAGCGCGGCAAGCTGCGCACGCGTAAGCTCCGGCGATGGCATGACATGCGTGAAGCCCATCGAAAGCAGCTTCGTGAAGGCCGCCCCGTTCATGGCGTTCATGCCTATCCCCGCGATCCTGAGTGGAAGGCCGAGCCCCATATCGGCATGGCCTATGTTGTTGATCTCGATGCCGCAGAACGCGCCCGTTCCGAGCAGCTTTTCATAGGCGCAGCGCGCGCCCTCGGTGATGAGGACGTTCGGAAGTATCAGCACGAGCTTCGCCTTTATCCCGGAAAGCGCCCCGATATCGAACGAGTCCGGAAACACGGGATCGACGCCGACGATATCGGCGTCTCTGACGTCCTCCGGGCGGCGTACGCGCAGGTATTTGAGCGGCGCTTCTTCCGCGCTCCCAATGGGGCGGATATGGCGCAGTATGCTTTCTTCGCCGATCGGCTTTTTCGGAGCGTCCTCTCCGAGCAGCGCGCGGGAAAGGCCTTCCGCGGCCTCCCTCCTCAGCGCGTTGAGCGCGGAAACGGGTATGAACCCTTCGCCCGATACAGTACAGCCGTCCAGTTTGAAGGGCGTACCGCCGAGCTTTTTTAGCTGCTCCGTCAGCCTGACCCTGTCGATAGGCTTTATCGGCGCTTCGCAAACTTCGCCTTCTGCCTCAGCCTCGCACCCGTCCGATTTCAGGCGCAGCGTGGCAGGCTCGCCCATATCGAGCGTCAGCTCGGCAGTGACCAAACGGCGGGGCTTGTCGCCCCTCACGCTCTCATGCGCGGCGGCGATGAGCTCCTGTGTGGGCTTTGCGGAGCCGACGTGCCCGGTGTTCACGGAATCGCCGTTGATATGCGCGGTGGAAAACTCGCCGCGGTTGAAAATCATATAGAGGTCCTTCCGCGCGGAGGCGGGCTTTTCGCCGTCCAGCGCGGCGCGGTATATGCGCGTTACGGTCGCGACGTATTCGGGGCTCTTCATGCGGCCCTCGATCTTAAAGCTCATAATGCCCGCTTCCCTCAGGGCGGCGAGCTCATCTATCATACAGATATCGTTCGTCGAGAGCGCGAACTCGTTTTCCCCGGCCCGTCTGCCGTAAACGCAGGCGTTCTTGCGGCAGGGCTGGGCGCAGGTGCCGCGGTTCCCGCTCCGCTCGCCCGCCATGGAGGAGTAGAGACAGCTCCCCGAAAAGCCCATGCACAGCGCGCCGTGGCAGAAGAACTCCAGCTCGACCGGGCTCGCTTCGTGCATGCGGCGTATCTCGTTAAGGCTGACCTCGCGCGCGAGCACCGCACGGGCTATGCCGTTCTCCTCACAGAACCTGAGTCCGCCCAAAGAGTGTATCCCCATCTGCGTGGAGGCATGCAGCACGAGCTCCGGGAGCTCCTCCCGCAGTATCGACGCAAGGCCGATATCCTGAACTATCACGGCGTCCGCCCGGAGCGAGAGCAGCTCGGCCGCGAAGTCGACCGCCGCCTTGAGCTCCCTGTCAAAGAGCAGCGTGTTGAGGGTGATATTCGTCTTCACCCCGCGCAGGCGGCAGTAGTCGATGGCCTCTTTCAGCTCGCCGCCCTTGAAATTGGCGGCGCCGCGGCGCGCGTTGAACGAGCCGCCGCCGAAATACACGGCGTCCGCGCCGTTCTGCACAGCGGCGATGAGGCATTCCATATTGCCCGCAGGGGATAATAGCTCGCAGCAGTCGTTTTTCACGGAAACGTCCTTTTGGCAAATGTAAGCCGCGGGTCTTTGAGGATCCGCGGCCGGTTCGATCGAATACGGTATGTCTCTGCTCCCGAAACAGCGGGACGTGGGGATCAGACGCCCACGGGCTTCTTGCGCTCGAAGGGACGCTTTACCGGCGCGGTGACGGCGGTCTTTTCCCCGTCGCGCAGGGTGCGGAGCTCGGAGATCTTCCTGTCGACCTCGGCAAATTCGGAACGGAGCTTCGTAAGCTCGTCCGTCATGCTGAGCATGGCAAGGAGAGCGCACCTGGAGGTGCTCTGCTGAGGATACTGATTCTGTATCTCCCTGACGCGCCTGTTTATCTCCGCTTCGAGCGCGCGCATGTACTCCACGCTACTGTCGGAAGCAAGGCGGAACTCCTGACCGGCCAGGTTCAATGTCATCCTGTTCTTCTCCATAGCCATAACACCTTTCTGCATTATATTACAGCTATATGATACCATCCGCCGCCGCAAAAAGCAACATGGGATTTGACAAAAACGGACCAAAAAAGCAGAGCTCATCGCTCTGCTTTTTATATGCTTCGATCAATCCTCGTCGTCCTCGT
>JAFZYC010000053.1 GCA_017616435.1 Clostridia bacterium | reverse complement strand
TCAGGCCGTAGGGGGCAATGATGTAACGCTTCTCGCCGTCTGCATAGTGCAGAAGAGCGATATTCGCGGAGCGGTTGGGATCGTACTCGATCGTGGCGACCTTGGCGGGGACGTTGTCCTTATTGCGCTTGAAGTCGATTATGCGGTAGTAGACCCTGTTGCCGCCGCCGATGTGGCGGGTGGTGATGCGTCCGCGGTTGTTGCGGCCGCCGGTACGCTTCTTCGCCTCGAGCAGGGAACGCTCGGGAGTGGTGCAGGTGATCTCATCATACATGGAGACCGTCATGAAACGCTGACCGGGGGTCGTGGGCTTAATTTTCCTTATAGCCATCTTAACTCCTCCTTACTGCATGCTGTCGAAGAACTCGATACCCTTGGAGTTCTCCTTGAGCGTGACATAAGCCTTCTTGGTGGAGGCGCGGCGGCCTTCGTAGCGGCCCTGCCTCTTGAGCTTGCCCATCCTGTTGACGACGTTGACCTTTTCGACCTCGACACCGGCGAACACGGCTTCGACAGCCTGCTTGATCTCGGTCTTGTTGGCCCTCTTGTCTACTATGAAGGTGTAGGTCTTTTCGCCTATCATGTCATAGCTCTTCTCGGAGAGAACGGGGCGGATGATTATATCGTGGTAATTCATGCGTATACCTCCTCGATCTTGCCGGCGGCGTCCTTGCTGATAACAAGGGTGTCGTGCTTGAGGATCTCATAGGTGTTGAGGGCGCCCACAAAGGAGACCTCAACGCCCTCGATGTTGCGGGCGGACTTCACAACGTTCTCATCGTTCTCGGCGAGGACGATCAGGGGCTTTACAGCCTTGAGAGCGGTGAGGGACTTCGCCATTTCCTTCGTCTTGATCTCATCCATCTCGATAGCGTCGACAACGACGAGCTTCTCATCGGCGACCTTGGAGGAGAGAGCGGAGCAAAGGGCAACGCGCTTGAGCTTCTTGTTGAGGGACAGACGGTAGTCGCGGGGCTTGGGGGCGAATACTACGCCGCCGTGGGTCCACTGCGGGGACCTCGTGCTGCCCTGACGGGCGCGGCCGGTGCCCTTCTGACGCCAGGGCTTCTTGCCGCCGCCGGAGACCTCGGCGCGGGTCTTGGCACTCTGGGTGCCCTGACGCTGGTTCGCGAGGTAAGCGACTACGTAGGAGTGCATTGCGGAGGCATTGATCTCGGCGCCGAATACGGTCTCGGCAAGATAGACGGTACCGATGTTCTCGCCCTTCATGTTATAAAGATTTACATTAGGCATTGTTCTGTCCTCCCTTACTTAATGGTGCTCTTTACGAGTACCAGACCGCCGTTGGCGCCGGGGATGGCACCCTTGATGAGGAGGAGGTTCCTCTCAGCATCGGAGCGGACGATCTCAAGGTTCTGAACGGTGATGCGCTCGCGGCCCATGTGGCCGGGAAGGCGCTTGGTCTTGAAGACCTCACCGGGGTAGGTGCAGGCGCCCATGGAGCCCGCTACGCGATAGGAGTGGGAACCGTGGGTCTTGCGGCCGCGGGCCTGATTCCAACGCTTGATGTTGCCTTCGAAGCCCTTACCCTTGGAAATGCCGGTCACGTCGACGCGCTCGCCCTTTTCAAAGACGTCAGCCTTGATAACGTTACCGACCTGATACTGACTGCAGTCGTCAAGGCGGAACTCCTTGACATAGCGATGAGCTTCAACGCCAGCCTTCTTCAGGTGACCCATCTCGGGCTTGGTGATGAGCTTCTCGCGAACGGGCATGAACGCCATCTGTACCGCATCGTAACCGTCGTGATCTACTGTCTTGATCTGGGTTACGGGGCAGGGACCGGCCATAACAACGGTTACGGGAACCATCGTGCCGTCCTCACGGAAGACCTGAGTCATGCCGATTTTCTTACCCAAAATAGCCTGTTTCATCGTGACACCTCATTTCAGAGCTTGATCTCGATGTCTACGCCGGCGGGAAGATCGAGCTTCATCAGCGCATCGACCGTCTTGGCGGAGGGCTGGATGATGTCAATCAGGCGCTTGTGCGTGCGCATCTCGAACTGTTCTCTGGAGTCTTTGTACTTGTGCGTTGCACGGAGGATCGTAACGATCTCCTTCTCGGTGGGGAGGGGGATGGGGCCGGAGACCCTGGCGCCCGTACGCCTTGCCGTGTCAACGATCTTTTCTGCGCTCTGGTCGATGAGCTCGCACTCATAGGCCTTGAGCTTAATGCGGATCCTGTTGTTTGCCATTTTTTACTCCTTCCAATTTTTCACGGAATCGCCGTGCCGTATTATTGCGGAGCGTATCGTCCCTCTGTATTCCACATATAATAATGTAGGCACAGTTCGACTTTCGCCGCTCCCGGCAGTACACCCACCCGTGTGTTTTCATATACAAAACCTAACGGGCGGTTTCCCGCCATGCCCCCTATCGGGGCCTTCCCTCAAAAGTTACCCGGTTGGCGACCGGCAATCTCCCTTGGGACTACCGCTGCTGCTCCGATTGACTTTTATCTGTCGGCCGCTACACAGGCTGCGGCCGCGCAGTTGGCATCAAAAGCCGCACATTGCGCAACGTACCTATTATACATATTTCCCGCAGCATTTCAAGTGCTTTTTTCGGATTTTTCAAATATATTTTTTAATGCACACGCAGCCGTGTGTTTCGCGGCTGCGTGCTTGTATGCATATCTCTGCAAAATATATTATTCGATTATGTGTGGTCGAGGGCTGTCCCCCATACGGGTCGAGGCGTCATTCCCTGCTGCCTAAAACGCGGGGATTCTTTATTAGCGCCGTCTGCAGCAGCGTGCCGAGCACTCCGCAGCAAACGAACTCGCCTATAAACACGCACGCGGCGGTGATGAGCAGCGCGTAGCCCGCGGGATATGCGGCGAGCGTTTCATCGAGGCCGTAGCAGTAATAGACGACGAACGGCACTATGAGCGTGTTTGAGAGGATGGGCGGGATAGCTACGGCGTAGCGGTGCCTGCGCAGCAGATAGCTCCCGACGGCGCCGATGAGCGTTGCGAGCGTCCCGAAGACCACGTCCCACGGGGCGCAGGATGTGATTATGTTGGATATCAGGCATCCTATCGCGAGCCCGGGAACGGCCGCTGAAGTGAAGAAGGGGAGTATCGTGAGGGCCTCCGACAGCCTGAACTGGATCAGGTTCTGTCCCGAAAGCCCGACGATCGCGCTGATATACGTCAGCGCGACGTACAGCGCGGCGATGATGGCTCCCTGAGCCAGGAACTTGGCGCTGTAATGCTTGGGTCTCTTTTCCATTTTTTGTTTTCTCCTTAGTTTTTTTGTTCGGAGCTTGGCTCCATGGTGAGGATGGTCCCGAACTCACCATATATCTCTCGGCGCCCATGCGGGCGGCCAATGATATCAAAGCTGTATGTTCCTTCTCTGGAACTGCATTATCCCCCGCCTTTCGGGCTTGGGGAGCATTATCTTTATCGCGGAATGGATGTTCTCGATAAAGACCTCGTGTCCCGCCTCCACGAGCTCGCCGTCGAGTATCCAGTTGACGGGCTCGTCAAGTATGAAGCGGACTTCGCTGCACTCGTACCTGTGCATGTACTCGTTGCTGAAATCGCTCGTGCTGAGACCGTGTGCGATCCAGCCGAGCTCCACCGCGGTATCGGGATAATCGATGAGCATTACCTCGAACAGGCCGTCGTTGAGATCGACCGTGCCGCGCTTGGTATAATTGATGACGCCGACTACCGACGGAGTATTGCTGACGGATGCGAACGCGAAGTCGCCCGATATCATCTCGCCGTTGATTATCACGTTGGTATGATTGGGGCGGATGTTGGCGATGGAGTTCATGCCGCTGCCGAGATACGCGAGGAAGCCCAGCGCGTTCTTCGCCTCCTGAGAGGTGGAGTAGCTGATATCCGTGAACGCTCCGAAGGAGGCGAGATAGGCGTAATGCCTGCCGTTGAAGCAGCCGACGTCGATCTCGGTCGGGATGCCGTGCAGCGCGGTGTCTATCTGAACGTCCACGCGCTTTGAAAGGCCGAGCGCGGTGCCGAAATCGTTGGTCGAGCCCGTGGGGATATAGCCCAGCACCGGGCGGTCCTCCTTCTCGACCTGCATGACGCCCCTTATGACCTCGTTCATCGTGCCGTCGCCGCCGCTGCAGACCAGCAGCTCGCAGTCACGGCAGTACTCCGCCGCGATCCGCGTCGCGTCGCCGCGGCAGGTGGTGGTGAAGGCCATGGTCTCATACCCATCTCTCGACAGGGCCTCTATCGCGGGGGCGATGACGTTGAGCGAGCGTGTGTTGCCCGATTTGGGATTGACGATCAGGAGCGCCTTCCTGCGCGTCCCGCGCCTGTATTCGGTTGCCGGTTCAGTTTCCATCCCTGTAAACTCCGTAGAACAGTTCGTGTATCCACCGCTTGTTCATTTCGATATCGATGCTTATGACCGCCATAGAGCTCTCATACGCGTACGACCAAGAGCCCGGGCATGGGAGCGTAGCCCTTACTATGCCGTTCGCCCCGGGGCCGAACACGAGGTTCGTCGCGATGGCCATCATCTGCCACGGCGAGAGGTTCGTCTCGACATAGCCCATGAGCCTGTAAACCAGAGACGCCACGGACGAGACGCTGCTCTCCTGCTTCGCCCTGACGAGGAACGCGTTCATGACGTCCCTCTGGCGCTCCGTCCTCGACCAGTCGCCGTTGCCTATCGTACGGTTGCGGCAGTGCATGAGCACCTGCTCGCCGTCCATGTGATAGGTATTCGTCGTGCCTTCGACGAGCTGCAGAGGAGTAGTGCTCCTTTCGGAATAGTACTCGACCTCCGCATCCGAGAGCTGCAGGTCAAGGCCGCCGACCGAATCGACTATCTTGACGAGGTTCTCGAAGTCGGTGAGCATATAATACTGTATGTCCAGCTCGAAGTTGATATTAATCGTGTTGATAGCAAGGCCTATCCCGCCGAAGCGGTATGCGGTGTTGACGCGGTTCCAGAGGCTCCTGCCCGGAAGATAGATCCAAGTGTCGCGCAGGACGGATACCGCCTTCACCGTGTTGAGGCGCTGATTGTAGGAGACTATCAGCATGACGTCCGAACGGCCTACGTCGCCGTTGCCCCTGGTATCTGTGCCAAGTACCAGAATGTTCACGACGTCAGGATCTATCGCGTCCTGCAGATATATGGGATCGTTGTAGATGAGCGACGGATCGAGATCCGGATCGTAGTCCCTCGAAAGATCCGGGTCGCCGTCGATATCCTGCAGGCCGGGATCGGGCGTATCATAGGGCGATACGGTCGGCTTCGCGACGGTCTTCGTCGCATGGATGCTCATGCCGTACATCTTTATCAGCACGAAAAGGCCCGATCCCACAATGAGGAACACGAGCAGGGCAAGTATCGCGACGAGTATTTTTTTAGGTGTCGACAAACGTTTTATCGTTCGTTCGGTCTTCTTCATTTCTTCCTCCGGAAAAGATTCTCCCCCGAGATATGGCAGGCTCCCTCCCGCCGCTTTTTATTTTTCGTAACCCATGGGGTTATTGGACTGCCAGCGCCAAGTATCCTCGCACATCTTGGCAAGGTCGCGCTCCGCCCTCCAGCCGAGCAGCCTTTCCGCCTTCGCGGGATCCGCGTAGCAGGTGGGGATATCCCCCGCCCTCCTCGGCGCGAACTCATACTTCAGCTCCTTGCCGCAGGCCTTGGAGAACGCCCCTATGACCTCCAGCACGCTGTAACCGTTGCCCGTGCCGATATTGAACACCTCGCAGCCGCTCCTGCCGACGATGTAGTCGAGCGCCTTTACGTGCGCTATCGCAAGGTCGGTCACGTGGATATAGTCCCTTATGCAGGTGCCGTCCCGCGTGGGATAGTCGCTGCCGTTGACAAAGAGCCTCTCGCGCCTGCCGGTGGCGAACTGCGCGACGTAGGGCAGAAGGTTGTTGGGTATGCCCTGCGGATCCTCGCCTATCCTGCCGCTCTCATCGGCGCCGATGGGGTTGAAATACCTTAAAAGCACCGCGCCGAGCTCGCTCCGCGCCTTTGCGGTATCGCGGATTATGACCTCCGACATGTGCTTTGTCATGCCGTAGGGGTTCGTACAGGCGCCGGTGGGCATATCCTCCTTGAGCGGCATTACGTCGGATTCGCCGTAGACCGTCGCGGAGGAGCTGAAAACGATGTATTTTACGCCGTGCTCCGCCATCACGTCAAGCAGGTTGATCGTCGAGAGCAGGTTGTTGCGGTAATACTCCGTGGGCTTTTCGACCGATTCGGGCACGCATTTGAGCCCCGCGAAATGTATGACGGCGTCGATCTTTTCCGCGTTGAAGAGCTCATCGAGGCGCTCTTTTTCGCAGACGTCGATCTCATAGAATACGGGCTTTTTCCCGCCGAGCTCCTCTATCCTCGGGAGCACGCTCCTGCTGGAGTTCACAAGGTCGTCCGCTATTACGACGTCGTGCCCCGCGCGCATGAGCTCCACGGCGGTATGCGAGCCGATGTAGCCGCAGCCGCCCGTCAAAAGTACGTTGAGCTTATTCGGCATCGGAGTACACCTCCGGCTTCAACACGCCGATATAGGGCAGATTGCGGTATGTGCCCGCGTAGTCGAGGCCGTAGCCGACGACGAACTCATTGGGAACGACGAAGCCGCAGTAGTCGGGAGTGATCTCGCACTCGCGGCGGCTGGGCTTATCGAGCAGGCACGCGATCTTGAGCGAGGCGGGGTTCCTTGTGCCGAGGAGCCTTGTAAGATGGTTCAGCGTCTTGCCGGAATCCATGATATCCTCGACTATGATGACGTGGCGGTTCTCGATGCTGGTGTCGAGGTCCTTCTTGAACCTGACCATGCCGTGGCTCGACATGCCGTCCTCATAGCTGGAAACAGCCATGAAGTCCATCTCCATATAGTCGGTGATCTGCTTGCACAGATCGGCATAGAAGGGCACCGCGCCGCGCAGCACGCAGACGAGCAGCGGGTTCTTGCCCGCATACTCGCGGGAGATCTGCTCCCCCATTTCCCTGACGCGGTTCTTGATCTGTTCCTCGGTGAGGAGGACGTACTGGATGTCGTTTTCAAGTCCGAACTTTTTTATCATGGCCGTAAACCTCCGTAAAGGGTATTGTTCTTTATTCGTCGTCTGAAAGGCGTTTTATGAACTCCGCCTTGAGCATCCATTCTGTGTTTTCATCGACCTTCGCAAGCTCCGAGGTCGCGTACCCCGCGACGTAGAGCACTTCGCTGCCGCAGGCGATGAGCGGGATCTGATCCCTCTTGTCCCTTTCGACCTTGCGGTCGATCAGGTATTCCTTGAGCTTTCTGCCGCCCGGGGAGCCAACGGGCTGGAACCTGTCGCCCTTCTGCCTCGTGCGGATCACAGGGGCGCCGTTAAGCTGCTCCATCTTGTCCATATCGAGGAAGCAGACGTCGCTGCTCTTCCTGAAACCCTCGGTGCCCTTTGTCACAACTACCCGCATGAATCCCGCGGGGGTGCTTATCATGCCCTCGCGAAGCTGGATATTGAACGGCTCCGCGGGCTTGGGATTGCCGAACTTGATAAGATCGTAACTTGTCCAGGCCTCTATCCGCGGCAGGGTCAGCCTTGCGCCGGTCCGCGCCTTCAAAAGCTCCGCGACCGCCTCCACGTGCACCCTTTCGATATCGACTATCGCCCCCGCGTCCGCGAGCGCCATCCTTATCACCCTCGTCTTTATGGGGTAGGGCAGCGCGTCGACGGGCTTCCTCAGGAGGCCTCTTTCGCACTTTGCCGCGTCATAGGCCTTTTTCGCCTCCTCGGCAAGATATGCCTCGTCCTGAGCCAAAAGTTCCGACATGCCGCAGAGCGTGGGCACGACGGCGGGGTTTATGTGCTTTTCGAGATACGGGAGCACGTCAAGCCGCATACGGTTCCTCGAGCCCTCCGGCAGGAGGTTCGTCTCATCCGTGCAGTGGAGCACGCCCTCGGTCTCGAGGAAGTCCTCTATCTCCTTCTTGCGGACGCCGAGCAGAGGCCTTATTATGCAGTCCCTCTTGGGCTTTATCCCGACGAGCCCAGCGAGGCCGCTGCCCCTTACGAGATGGAGCAGTATGCTCTCCGCGTTGTCGTCCATGTGATGCCCGACGGCGACCGCGCCGCAGCCGGTCTTTTCGCGCATGCGCTCAAGGAACTCGTAGCGGAGTATCCTGCCCGCGGTCTCGATCGAAAGGCCGTTGTCCCGCGCGTAGGCGGGCACGTCGCCCGTCTCGAAATAGCAGGGCACTCCCCTGTCCTCACAGAGGTCGCGGCAGAAGAGCTCGTCCTCCTCCGCGCCGACGCCCCTTATGCCGTGGTTGAAGTGGGCGGCTCTCACCGTCCAGCCGTGGCGGGGAGCCAGCTTGCACAGCACCGTCAGCAGCGCGACGGAATCAGCTCCGCCCGAAAGCCCGACGAGCACCGACGAGCCGTTCGGCAGAAGTTCGTTTTCTTCGATGTATCGCTCCACCCTGAAGGGAAGCGCTTCCGCCTCCGCCGTGATCGGGTTGGCTTCGACATATCCTGCTTCGATCCGGCCCCTGGCGCGGTTCGTCTGATCGCTCATGGCTTTTCTCCCTTCGATGATGGCTTAATGACGATACCTCGCTGATGATATCATCTCATTTTACATTATACAGCATCTCGGAAGCGATTGCAATAGACGCGAAAAAGCCGATCCCGGGAGGGATCGGCTAAAGAGCTCTGCCGTGAGCCTCATTTCCCTTCATGGTACTGCAGCGCATCCGTATCCGGAGCACAGTCATTGAACCTTGCGAGCCTCGCGATGCTCCGTTCGATGGCGCCGATCAGCTTCTTCGTTTTCCTGACGCCGGGTTCGAGCCAAACGTTCTTCACAGCGAGCACTTTCCTCTTGTGATCCGCGGAGGCCTCTATCCTGCCGACGAAGCCCTCCCCGTAAACTATCGGCAGCACATAGTGCCCGTAAACGCGCTTATCCGCGGGGGTGTAGATCTCCCATGTGTAATCGAACCCGAATATCGTACTTATCAGCTTCCTGTCCCACAGGAACGGATCGAGCGGGGCAAGGAACTCGCAGCGGGGCGTTAGGCTCTTCCCGTTATTCACGGCGTCATAAAGCAGGCTTTCGTCCTCCGCGCGGATGAAAAACGGAATCCGCACGCCCTCGACCGAGACGGGAAGTATGATACCCTCCCTCTCGAGCTCGGCAAAAGCCGCGTTCCTCTGCTCGGTCGTCATGGGTATCCCGAGGAAGGCGGTCGAGTTCCTGTTCTGCAGCATCCCCACCGCGCCTATGCGGCGGAGGATCCTCCACTTTACGCGCTCCATATCGTCCGCGCAGGGGTCCGCCGCCGTCAGTATCGCTTCCGGGATGTGCCGGGCTGCAAGGTCGTAATACTTCCTCGTTCCTGTCTTGTGATGGATCACGAGGCGCCCGTCCGTGTACATCTGTTCCAGTACGGAGCGCGCGGCCTTCGACCTTCCGTGCCAGTTCCCGCTCCAATGGATCGACGAATGCCAGAATATCTCCCCGTCTATGGGGAGCGAATCGGCGCTGACCGGCCCGTGTTCGCCTATGTATTCGAGCGCCTGTTCCTCCAGTTCCTCCAATCCCTCGAACCTTCGTCCATGCAGAAAGCTGTTCGTCCTGTATGCTTTGAAATACGGCCAGTCCTCGACGGGGAATATCGACAGCTCCTTGTCGGGATAATCGACGAGCAGCCTGTCCTTATAGAGCAGATCCCGGAGCGTCTTCTTTTCGAAGCCCCCGACCCTTGACAGGAGGGTCAGCTCGGCGTTCTTTCCGCACACGTCCACCGGATCGAACTGTATGCATCCCGCCTGGCGCACATAGGCAAGAGCGCCTTCCCTGCCCTTAAAAAGCCTTGCGCCAAGCAGGCCTTGTTTTATCAGCAGGAACCTGCGCGCCTGCCCGACGGTAAGGTGGAAAATGTCTGCCATGCTTCATTCTCTCCGATCGAATAATGCCTTTTCGGGTATTGTATCATGAACGCGGCTTTTCCGTCAACGAGGTCTATTGTTTGCCCTCCCCCGTTGCCTAACCGCGCTTTATCTGATATAATCAATAAAGAAACACAACGGAGGGCTCACGAAATGCGGATCGTCTGCGCGCAGGACAGGATCGCCGACTGCATCGATATAAGGCGGCGCGTTTTCGTCATCGAGCAGGGCGTCCCATGGGAGCTCGAGGTCGACGGCATGGACGAGCCCGAAAGCGGCTGCACGCACTTCCTTATGCTCGATGACAGCGGAAAGCCCATCGGCACGTTCCGCGCCTATTTCGAATCCGCCGATACGGTACATCTCCAGCGTTTCTGCATATTGAAGGAGTTCCGCGGGCTCGGCTTCGGCCGCGAGGCGCTCCGCTTCGTCGAAGAGCACTATAAAGAAAAGGGCGCCGCGCGCATCACGTTCGGCGCGCAGTGCTCCGCGATACCCTTCTACGAAAAATGCGGCTATACCTGCGTCTCGGACGTTTTTCCCGACGCCGGCATCCCGCACAGAACGATGGAAAAGGGGCTGTGAAGAAGCCTGTCCTTTCTGTTCTGAACTAATAACAAGTTAATGATTGAATTGTGAGGCCTTGTTTCAGCATTTTGATATGATGTGGCAGGACTCTTTCTTATTCGCCTTTGACTAGTATTGCTTACTCTTTGTATTATGTTTCTATTGACACGAATTACAAAACATGTATAATTTTATTGTATCATTTTGTGTTTGAGCCGATATTCAACTTCTATCTTTTTGGAGGCTTCATTATGTTTTTAAAAGACGTAATTAATAAGCTTAAAGAGAATCCCGTTCCCAAGCCTTTAGCAGCACTGATCGCATTGGCATTGCCCAGCCGAGCTGCAGGTCGGATTGAAAAAGTCAACATCTATATGCAGAAGTTTTATGATGCTATCGCTCAGTTTGTGCCCGAAGCATCCGCCAAACAAAAGCGTTCTCTTTCCAGAAAACTTGTTTACAATCGCTTTGTCTACCAAATAGCTCCAGCTGAATACTTTCTGTTCAGTTTCGAAAATCTCAACGACCACGGGAAGCGCACCTATATTGGCGACAATGAACGATGGTACCGTTTCTCCAGGATGAATACGGAAGAGATCTTCGACCTTTTCGACGACAAATATAAGACGTACCAATTACTCAAGGATTATTTCAAAAGGGAGATCATTCTGCTGAAAGACGAAAACGACCTTCCCGCTTTCAAAGCGTTCGCTCAAACTCACGAAAAAGCGTTGATCAAACCATATAACGAATCGCTTGGCAGAGGCGTTTACGTTATGGATCTCCGAGAGCCGGAGTTTGATGCAGAAACTGCTTTTCACTCTCTGATCGAAAACGGTAATGTGCTGGTTGAAGAGTTGATCGTTCAGTCAAATGAACTGGCGGTTTTTCATCCTGCGTCTGTCAACTCGGTCCGCTATTGCACATTTTTTGACGGAAATGAGGTTTGGGGAGTTCATTCCTTCCTGCGAATGGGCAGCGGCGATTCCGTAGTTGACAATGCCGGCGCCGGCGGCATTTTCGCCATGATAGATATCGAGACCGGTATTATTATCACCGCTGGTCATTCAAAGGCGGGAAAGACCTTCATCGTTCACCCCGATTCAGGTGTTCAGATAGTCGGTTTCCATATCCCCCGCTGGGAAGAGCTTCTTAAGCTCGTTGACAACGCAGCGCGTTTGGTCAGTTTTCATCCCTATGTCGGCTGGGATCTTGCGCTGACTGATAATGGTTGGTGCATCATCGAAGCCAACGCAAGAGCCCAGCTTTCGGCTTCGCAGATTTGTGATGAAAGAGGGCGGCGGAAGCACATTGAGGACATCTTCGGCAAGGATCTGCTATACAAAAAGGGATGATTTATTCCCTAAGCTCTGGATAACAGGACTCTTTGTAACAGCAGTATTCTATGATTTTCCAATGACACTGCGGATCAGTATCCGGCTGCAATTGCAACGAGCATAAGATTGTCAAGGAGAAATACAGTCGCCGCAAAAGGAGCTGCCTTATGAAAACAATAACCGCACTGAAAAAATACATATTATCAACAATAAAAAAACACCGTTTTTTGGCAAAAACCGCTGCTAAGCTGTACTATTATTATACCCGCATAAAAAAAACATATGGCAGGTTCTGCAACTATTTTTATATATATTCCCGCAGCGGCAATACTGATCCAAAGTATATGCGTCGTCAAATAGTGGATATGATTTTTTCTCGATGGCATTATAACATTATCTACAGAGAATTCTACTTGTTCAATTTTGAGGACTTAACGGATAGCGGTAGAAAAAAATACATGGGAGCTCTCGAGAGCAAGGCGTATTTTCGTGCATTGAACTCCACCGGCGCGCCGAAAATAATCGATGATAAACAATTGACCTATAACAAGTTCAAAGAGTTTTTCAAACGGGATGTATTGATCGTTGAGTCACCCTCGCAAAAAGAAGATTTTCTGCTTTTTGTCAATAAGCATCCCCATTGTGTTTTTAAACCATTGAATAAATATGGAGGAAAAGGTGTCAAGCTCTTGGATATTCCCGATGCCGCTTCAGCGGAAGAGGCATTTGATGAAAATATTCCGAACCAGCCATTTATCCTCGAGGAGTTTATTGTTCAGGATCCGGCGATATCTGAATTCTATCCCGGAAGCGTAAACACGATTCGTTACACCACGTTCTTTTATGAAGGAGAATTGACAAGGCTCCAAGCTGTATTAAGAATGGGGTGCGGAGGAAGCTTCGTTGACAATGCAACATCCGGCGGATTGTATGTATTGATCGATACCGAATCCGGTGTGATCCTTGGGGATGGTCGAAATTTCAAAGGGGAAAGATTCAAATGTCATCCCGATACCGGAAAGCGTTTTATTGGCAGCTGCATACCTCGCTGGTCGGAACTAAATCAACTATTAGAAAAGATAGTTCGAGTGCTTCCGGAGCAAAAGCAAGTCGGGTGGGACTTTGCCTTGACCACAGACGGATGGGCTTTGGTAGAAGCAAATACCGGACCGGCGATACAAGGCTTCGATCCCGAGCACGGACTAAGATCATTGTTTTGCGATACAATCGGAAAAGCCATACCGGTAAAAAAGTATTGAACATTATCGTAATATCCTGCGAAGAACACCGGCGAAATGATCAAAGCTCATGCAATTAATGACAGAAAATTAAAAAGCCCCACTTCGGGGCTTTTTTTGTTTGTCCAAGGGATACTGCTCATATTCAAACAGCATGCCGGTCTGTTCTGCTTACTAATAGAAACAACAAGGTTTCGCCTATTATTTTATGGCATTAATAGCCATACCTTAGCGTGAATTCCTCGGGAATATTCCATGCGATCTCTGTTAAAATACGCTCTTGATCCGTTCCAAACAGCGGCCCGTTGTTAAGCTGATGAAAATCAAGTTCTCCCACATATAGGTTTGGCTCAATCAACAAAGGCTCTCCGTTTTCATCAATTGCTATATCCCATGAAATCAGCCGGAAAAGCGGGAAGGACTCATGAAGCCTTTCGACAAACCGGATCGATTCCTCAAAAGAAGGAACAGTGATAGAGTCGAATGCGATTCCGGAAGATGGGTGAAGATCATATTTTTTCCCGGTGACTGCATAAGCCACAGGCTTAAGTTGGCCGCTTGAAGTGATTCCGCAAGTTATTCCTCCTGAGCTTGCGTTATCTACGCGACTGTTATCTATGCCCATACGGAGAATGGAGGAATAAACTTTAGCTTTACCGTTTTCTATAAATGTCAGATGACGAATGGTGTTTACTGAATCAGGATTCAGTTTGGCAAGTTCCGGATGCTGTTTCAAGACCTTTTGTATAACGACATCCTTATTGTTTTGCTTTATCAGATCGAAAACCTGATTCGATTTATCGCTCCCGGAAATAAAGAAAACACCTTTGCCGCCCATAGACTCGTTCGCGATTTTAAGAACAAGTTCTTCTTCTGCGTCGAGCAGTTCAGATAACTCTTTTTCGCTTAGCGAACAATAATCCTTATCAACCCAGTTTTGTTCCATTCTATAAGCGATTATCTCCGGTTGCTTTGCCTGAGGGAACACTTTCGCATATAAGCACTTATTGTCTATTGCTTTGGCGCGCTGTCTGTTATTCAATCTAATGTCAATTAAGCAATAATATAGATTATCAGGTATATAGTGAACATCAAAATGCCCCGTCGCAGCAGTGTAAAAGGCGTGGTACTGATATGTAAAAGTCGATGGAACAGGAAATTTGGATTTCCAGTACTCTTGAACCGCTCGTTTTTGTGAATCGGATAGAATGCTCCTTTCGTCGAGGTTAACGAAATTGGTTTTCCATTTTTTTATATGATACAAGGACCTTTTTCGCATTTTAATTTTGAATTCTCTTCGCGACCATTGTACCATTAATGCCCGGGTGATTTTTTTGGCGATTTCTTTAGTCGACATATTTACCTCTTTCTTACTTTGTGTGCAATGAAAAAAGCACACAATTAATGTTTATGCTAAAGGAAGCGAAACAACAAGCGACGTATTAAGCCATAGAACCAAGACGTAAAACCGATCTCAGTTCCACGACGACTATCTCCGGCGGGTTAAAGAAACGCGGTATGCCGTTCGCGCTCGCCATGCCAGTCGCGTGGATCATCTCACAGCGGGCATTTTTCGTTCATTCACACGGCAGCTCGGCAAGAAGGTCCAGCAGCTCCAGCACCTCCTGCCTGAGCTTGTCGTCTTTCAGCGCAGCTTTGAAGAAGCAGACCTGCGGCCAGCCGGCGGTCATAGCGATCCAGTCGTACCAGCGGAGCGCCTGCTTTTCAAGCTCCGTCGCGTGATAGATATTTAGCATCCGCTCGATGTAATTTCCGTTTACAGAGAGGCATTTTTCGAGCCTTGCGGCAGCGCCGATGGGCTCCGTGTTCTCCTCGTCAAAGCCGCCGCCGAGGTTCGCGAACTGATTGACGACGACCTCCGTCCCCGCGAGATTGAAGTCTATGAAACCGGCCATGTGCCCGTTTTCATCCACGAGGACATTGCTGAGGTTCTCGTCCGCCTGGAACACGCAGCGAGGCAGCAGACGATAGACAGCGCGGAGCTTTTCGCGGATATCCGCATGCTTTTTTTCAAGGCGGTCGGCAGTCGCGTCCTCCCCCATCCCCCGAAGCGTTTCGATAAGGCTCTCGAAGTTCTTCTGCTTCTCGTCCTTGCCGTCCTCGATATCGAACGGCGCAAGGTCGAAGAGGCTGTACATGCCCATTGTATCGATGAGGTCGACGTTGCGGTACCTCTCCGCGAAGCCCGCCACGCTGTCGAGCACCTCCCCCCACAGCCGGTCGAACTCCTCCTTCGGGAGATCCTGCCCGAGCCGCAGATCGACGTATTCGGAGAGGTAGCAGTCAAGCTCGCCCCTTTTGTGGAAGAACAGGCCGTTTTTATCGGAAAGGAACGCGGGGCATCTGAGGCCGAATTCCTTATATCTGCCAATGAGGCGATTCAGCTCGCCCATGCGCTTTTCGGTCATCTCCGGCGCGTTGCAGAGCCTGAGCACCCATTTTTTGTCGATGATATAGTTGAGCCTTATATCGTCCGCGCCGTGCGAGGTGTCGATGAGCTTTACGCCGCCCTCCGCGGTATAGCCGTACCCTTCAAGCAGTGCGAATATCTCCGCCCTGTCCGGCGCGGCGATATCTTCCGGGAAATGCTTCCCGGGGAGCAGTTCGTTCTCTTTTTCGGGCATGGCTCCTGCCTCCTCTATCGGCTTCATCATTCCGGGCAAATGTCCACGACGACTATCTCCGGCGGGTTAAAGAAACGCGGTATGCCGTTCGCGCTCGCCATGCCCGTTGTCAGCACGCAGGTCGCCGTTTTTCCCTCGAAGCAGCCCTTGGTGTATGGAGGGAACCACCCGACATACGGCGCGTAAAGGCCCTTCTCCGCGATCGGTATCCGCACTATCCCGCCGTGATAATGCCCGCACAGCACCAGATCGACCGGGGTCTTGTCGTCATAGTCCCAATCCAGCCAGTTTGTCGGAATATGGTTGAGGAGCAGTTTGAAGCGGTCGGTGTCCTCAAAGTCCTCGAAGAAGCGCATGTCCTCCGCCTCACGCTCGCGATCGTCCCTGTTCATATGCGGCGTGCGGTAGTAACCGCCGTAGCCGCCGATCCTCACAGGTGTGCCGTTGATCTCCATGTCAAGATAACCGCACTCCAGCACGGTCGCCCCAGCCTCCTCGATCCTTTCCGCGAGCGCCGCCCCGTGGGCCTTAATATAGGTATACTCATGGTTGCCCATGCCAAAGTACACCGGAGCGATATCCGCGGCCGCGGATATAAACGCGCACATGCGGCCGATCTGCTCGTCGTCCGCGTCGGAATCGATAATGTCGCCGACCAGCGCGATCAAATCCGGCTCCTCCTCCGCGATTCTCTTTATCAAGCGGCTGTTGTCCGCCCCGAACTCCCGCCCGTGCAGATCCGCAATGAAAACGACGCGGATGCCGCCGGCCGCTTTATTTGATCGAACGGTATAGCGGCTTATTACAACAATGAAATTAGAATAAACGATCTCTGAGCATATCAATGCAAGGAGAATGCAAATCACGAGCAGAGCGCGCTTAATCTTGTTTATGCGTTTCATTTCCGTTCATTATTGAATTCTCATCGAATCCTTTTTGCCGGAACCCCGCCCCACACCGAATCGGGAGGAAGATCCTTAACCACAACAGCATTAGCTCCTATTGTGACATTGTCGCCTATCGTGATCGGGCCAAGAACTTTTGCACCGCATGTGATAGTAACATTGTTTCCAATAACCGGAGGTCTCGAATTATCCTTATACCCTATCGTTACCTGCTGATTGATCCAGCAGTTTTCTCCGATGGATTCCGCCGCGATATAGGTGCTGAACCCATGCTGGATGAAAAGGCCGCCGCCAATATTTCCGGTCATTATGTACAGGGAATCCAACGGCGGGTAAAGTAGTTTTACCCATCCCCTGTATGCCCGGTTCTTCAGTCTGTAAATGTACAGAGATCTAAAAGCTTTTTCTGTTGACAGTAATACAGCAAGTGCCTGCTTGTCATTCCCCTCGATTTTTAGGATCGTTTTCCATCTGTGTAGATCCTTTGAAAAGCGTTCATCTTTCCGTGGAATGCCTAAGCTGATCAAAAAAAATCTTATCCTGTTGACCGGATTCATTTACTTGCCTCCTTGCTTTTTCAGCTCGACGATCACAAATCGATTATTTCTTGACCATTAGTTCCGGGTGCGCGTCAAAAAAAACTGCTCGTTCTGACATGGGGATCGATTCATAATTATACGCCTGGTTTTGATACTTTTGAGCATATTCTTCTATGCTGCAGATACGCCTTGCAGGATTTCCCGCAATGACCGATCCTGCTGGAAAGCTTTTTGTTACTACTGCCCCGGCACCGACAATACAGTTATCGCCCAGCGTAACCCCGTAAATCAGAATACTGTTCATTCCGATAAAGCAATCGCTTCCTATTGTAATCCGTCCCATTAAATCGGTCTTTCCTGGAATCGCTTTGCTGATTGCGTTGTCATGTGTGCAAAACTCAACATTGCTGCTGAGCGTGGTACGATCCCCAATCGAAATCAAGCTCGCTTCCCTTGCACTTATTTTTGTATAGATTTTGCAGTTTTCACCGATTTTGATCCCGCGTCGCCGCATCTGCATTATTCTGTATTCCATTCCATCCATCTTTTTAATTTTTACATACCAATCATATTTCAATCGGTTTTTAATCTGCTTAATCATTAAAATCCTCCTGTAATCAGATATCGATTTATCAATCGAGATCGAGTACGTTTTTTCAAATGTTTATCGACGTGCAAAGTGGAGCTGTTGAATTGTGAAATACCTACCGATGCCTTTGCACGAAACGAAAAGATATCTGCATTGGGTTAATTGATGCTGCATTGTCTTTACTTTTCTTTTCCGGAATTTAGGAAAGAGACATAATCATAATCGTCGAGATATCGTTTGACAGAAAATTTGTTTTTATATTTTAGGATCCCTCCTGCAGAAACAATCTTATCATAGAACCTCATATGAACGATATTGTCTCCCGAGAGGTCGGACTCCTTTGTAATCATTATCTTATTGTCATAATGGATAGAGTCAAACTTTCTTTTCATCTCCGCCTGTTCTTCTGGGGTATCGTCTATTGCAGGGTATTCAAAAACCACATACATATTATTCTTTCTGACCCTGTCTGCCCTTTCATTCCACTTTTTCACAGCCTTATCGAAGCTGCCGTAATGCATAAAATAGATGGTAACAAAGGTCTCTCCCCGGTATATCCGGCCAATCGGATAATCTATACCATCCTCAAAGGCTTCAACAACTTCGGCGCTAAGATAATAATCCAGGTCTCCGATAAATGTAAAAAAGTCATCAGGCTTAAACCATAGATTCACCGTTGGAGAATTGAATCTTTCTTTGAGATCATGCGACATTACGCCTCCTACACAGTTACTTGAAATAATAGAAAAATCACGGTTCTTAAGCCGAAGCCTTTTAAGCCATAAGTAAACATCATGTCTGATATTCCAGCCTTTATTGTAAATCTTTTCCAAGGATTTCATTGCAAACCTCATTTGCCCCTCTTGATCAATCTCCTAAGCCAAATCTTGATCTTTTCGAATCTCTTTGCCAACAACACCAACCGATAATTCCCCGACTTATATGCGAGTCGGAATAAAGGCGTAAGCTTGATATTGCTTTTCTCCATCGCATCGCGGAAGGTTTTTTTTTGCAATACCCTGTTGTTGAACCGGATCTTTTCCCTCTTTGTTGCTTTGTTCAGAGGACTAAATGTGTTCTCCAGTACACTGGTATATTTGGTGAAAACGGCCGTGTGATACATTCTCCACGATTGTTCATCCTCTACTCCCCACTTAACCAAGTGATTCTTGATCTCACGCATCGATAACTCGTTGATCTCCAGCAAGTCATGCCTGTATCTTCTGAAAAGCGAGTTTGGATCGTTGTTTTGATAGACATAATTTGTCTTGTTTATGACTCCGATCCCAGCATTTCCAAGAGCATCAAGATAATCGAGATTAAACAACAGATCCTCCGCGAGACTTAAACTCTCCTGCATCTTGATGTTGCAATCCCTTACTGTTTCCGTTTTGTATAGTGCAAGACATGGTCCCTGAATCAATACTTCGCTATATAGCCGCATGTAATCCCGACGGGATAATAGGGTCAGCGGGTTTCTGCGCGACAGGATATAACTATGTTTGTGCGAAGTGCACTTAAACCCGCACAGAACCATTCCGATTTCAGGGTGTGATTCCGCCGTGCTCACCAGATCTTCCAAATAGCAGTGCTCAATTACATCGTCACTGTCGACACATACAAAATACTCGCCTGCCGCATTCTTTATTCCACAGTTTCTGGCACTGGATACACCGCTGTTTTTTTGATGTATCACCCGGCACCTTACGCCATGTGTCAAACATGATGTTTGAATACTATCGCACAGCGTTTCGCTGCCATCTGTTGAACCGTCATCGATCAAGATCAATTCAAAATCCCTATATGTCTGATCCACAATCGACTGGATGCATGCAGAAAGTGTTCTTTTTGAATTATAAACTGGGACAATGACTGAAACCATACTTCGTCAGTTCCTTCGTATGTCTTTGGAAAAAGCTTTTCGATATGCGTCTGCAATCCTACAGCAAGGTTGATAAAAGAAAAACCTCAGTCTTCTTCTTAACTTCCGATTGGAATACAGTCCGAAATAAATGCTCTTAAACCTTTTTTTTAGTTTCTTGTATCTTTTTCCATCCCTTTTGTCCAGTTTTTCTTTCAAGCTGGCCACCTCGGACAAAAAATAATCCGAAACTACCAAATCCCTTGGTTTAAGATCATGGTTTAAGCAAAACTCGTATTGCTCAATCAATGCTTCAATACTATCAAGTCTTGATTTTGGCGACTTTGAAGCCATGATACTGTTCTCGCGGGTTCGATAGTAGTACAGGCTGCTGTAAATAATTGCCGCCCTACGGCAATTCCACAGAACATGATGAATGGCAAACTCATCTTCGTGTATCTTGCCGAATGCGAAGCGCAGCGAGTCGAAAATCGGTTTTGCATACAGCTTATTCCACGCCATGTCGATTCGCCAGCTGGCATTCAAAACTTCGAACAATTCTTTCTTATCATCCGTTACTATGTCAAAGAACTTATGCTTTTTTTCTACAACATTCTCGTTGTCATCCACGCGGATAAAATCGCAGATCACCAGATCGGCATCTTCTTTCTGCGCGGTTTCGTACAGCGTTTTCAGATAATCCTCATGCAGATAGTCGTCGCTGTCAACAAACGCGAGCCAGTCGCTTGAACTATGCTCCTTAGCCCAGTCGATTCCTGCGTTGCGCGCGTCCGAAAGACCGCCGTTCTCCTTATGGATAACGACAATTCGACTATCCTTCTCTGCGTATTCGTCGCAGATCCGCGGACAGTTATCCGGCGAGCCGTCGTCCACAAGAACAAGGTCAAAGTCCTGAAATGACTGACCGAGAATGCTGTCGACGCATTTGCGAAGGTATTTTTCGACCTTATAGACCGGTACGATCACGGTGATTGCAGGCATATTACTTTCCTCTGAGCAGCAGTTTTCGAACTCGGATCTTCATTTTCTGAAGCAATTGCTTTTCCTTGATTTTTTGTGCAATATGGCAAAGCCGGATGTTGAGCGGATACCTTTTTTTCTTGCGTATCTGTGTGTTTGAAAAGGCCTTGACAACGCTTTTATCCATTGTATCGGTATATGCGTATCTGTTCTTTTTCATAAACAGATCCAGTTGAACCGCAAAATCATCCTGTCCCCAAGTTTCTTCAACCGGCGACATCCTATTGAGCCTTTCGGAATATTCTTCGGACAGAACGTTCTTCTTTTGATAGACGGCATGGTAGATCAGAGAATAAAAGTAATTCTCTGGATCCATAACGTAGAAACCCAACGGGTGCAGTCTTTTGCTTTTCAGCATTTCGCGCTGCCACCGCCTGTCATAGTAGCCGTCGCCCACTATCCTTGTATCGAGGGTTACCTCCCGCCCTCTATGCTTGAAGCTATAGTGGAATCCATCGGGCGTCAGGGGCTTCGCGTCAAGCAATCTGACTATGATATCGCGGCTGTCCTTATCGCGGCACAGCAGGTCGATGTCGTTATGTCCCTCTAGAAGGATATCGTCATAGAAACCTTCCCAGTTGCGCATGATCAGGTAATCCGCGGTAGTAGTATTGATGTCAAGAAACGCCTTCTGCAGATCTGTGACGTCTTTCTTGCCCTCACCGGTGCACTGTTTTTTGTATTTCATCCTATGGTAAACGACCTTTGCCTTCCGCTTCGATCCCTCTCGAACGTCCTTCCACTTTAGGGCGATCCTGCCGGATGCGCTGCGCAGCAGGTTCCCCGCGCGCTCGGATGCGTCGGTAAAGATACTGCGTTTTTTTCGTTCAAACGACTCGATTCTCTTGACCGTATCAAGATCTTTTTCAGCGCCGCTGCGCTTCATTTCAGCTTTAATATAATCCAGCGACGGCAGTCTGACTCCCCAGAAATAGAAACAGTCCTCGGGGCGGAGCAATGCTTCTCCCAAATCGCGGCTGTCGCACGACTGCTGGTCGCCGATCCCGTAAAGGGAAAGCGTCGTCCCGCTACCCGCACAAGGCTGTCCTTCTTCCGTCCTTTTCACAAAGTCTTTTATAAAGGACTTGTTTCGGAACGGATCGCCGTAATTCATGAAATCGACGCTGTTTCTATTCAGGAGCATCTTCCCGGCTTCTGCAGCCTCGGAATGCGTATCCGTTATGTGTACTGACGCGTTCTCTATGGCATACAGATCTCGTATACGCTGTTTGAGCTCCAATATCTTGTCGAGTTCCGCTCCTCCGACTACATAGACCGTCGTCGGAGCATTGGGTTTATAGCATTCCCTTGCTTTTGACGCCACTCCGCTGTAACCGTTGTCTAGCGAGCCGGTCCAGCCCATGCTCTTGTAAAACGAGATCATCAGCTGTTCTATCCCACGGTAATTGAGGAATACTTCTTTGCGGTATGCGATCGACGCGCAATTACGTATCATCTGATCTGCGTCCGCAAGTTTCTCCTTATCATATGCGGCCGGCCATAGGCAGACAGTATAGATCGGATCTGAGAACAGGATGAATAGGTATGCCATGAAGTCCAGATAGTCCTCACTCATGCCCCTCTCCCGAAAGAATGCATAATCATAATTGCGAGCCTTTACGGGAACGTGGACAACTGAAATGGGTATATCATAATAGATCGCTATCGCGGCTCTATGGGAACCATCCAGAATACTCCCATCCTCTCCAACCGGAACTAGTGAGCGAGACGGATCGAAGCCGTTTTTCTTAATATCGGCAATAAGCCTGTCGAAGCTGTCGAAATAATCAAGAATGGAGTTCTTTGTCTTAAGTCCAGGCTCGATATATGCTCCGTCGGAAAACGCTTCGATATGAGCCCGATAAAGCTCCTTTGCGTACGAAACGTCCTTTCCCTTTTCTATGCAGTCGATATAATACAGCTTGCAAACGATATCCAACCTGTTTGCGGTAAGGAGCGTGCTCGGCTTGATCTGTTCCGTTTCCAGATCCGCATTCGCGTCAATAGACCATGCCTTCAAATAATAGGACGAAAGGCATGACATTGCGGTTACGGATTCTTTAGCGGTCAGTTTCAAGCTTCAATTACCCCTCTGGTAAGTGTACATCATTTCTTCAAAAAATCAAAGAACTTTTTCCTGGGCTGATTCTTTTCGTTTTTCTCAAGCAGGAACAATTCATGTTCATGCGGAACATAGACCCTTGACCGACGATACGCTTGCTCCTTAGGTTGGTCGAAAATGTTCCTGAGGAATCGTTCGTATTCCGCAACATGATCTTCATAATCAAACTCGGGATTGAAGATCGGCTGGTTAAGCATCTTTAGATAAGCTTCATCATCCTTATCAAGGGCGATCACCCTCTCGATCGTCTCATCAAAAGCCTCTCTGGAGGGGCAATAGACGAGCGCATCCCGGTTGAAAACGGTGAATACCTCATCGCTCCCGAAGTAGATGGGAACAGTATCGGAATAAAAAGCGTCCGTGATCTTTTCCGTTACAAATCCGGCATGTTTTGTGCTTTCAAAGCAAAGCGTGAACTTGCTCTTTCGTTGGAAATCGTTCTTGCTGCTGTCCTTCCAGTTGACGGTCATGCCGTCTTTCATATTGTTAAGGTAAGAGCCCGGGGATTCCACCCTTTTATACTTCGACAACAGCTTGAAAAAATCGCCCCGGATGCTGTTTTCGGATTCGTGGCTGGCGATAAAGTTCGCAAAATAGGGTTTCTTCGCGAGATCATCAGCGGTAAAATCCCTATTCCTGCTTAGCAGGTCGATGAATCTTCCGCGAAAATCTATGCATCCGGGATGATAGAAGCATCTGTCAAGAAACTTGATGGGATACCTGCAAATAGCATAATCCACAAGGTTAAAATCCGGAATATAGTTTTCTCCGCAGTCCATGATACGGATCTGAGGGTACTTACAATACTCGTAGTACGGCGGAAAGCAGCTGCAAATAATGTAATCGGGTTCTTCGGACAGAACGACGTCATAAAGTTTCGACAGATCCAGATAGATCCTCGTTTTCTCCGGTACACAGCCGTTCCAGAAACCGACAAACTTTACTTTTATGCTTCTATTTTCCATTAGATTATCTCTATCTCGTTCAAGCGTATGTGTCCGTAGTTGCTCGTTTGCCATCTCATTTTGGTGTTATCGTTATCGATCATCTCGAACGTGATATTACATAGAGGATGGTCATAGCTTAAATGTCTGCCTGTTCCGTCATCGGAAAAAATATCCGGGATGAAGTAGTAAACACCTGGAGCAAGATTTGAGGCGTCGTATTCGAATTCGCACTCATAGTGCTCCCCTTTACGGGCGTCGCAGAACGAGCTGATCGTCTGCGTCAATCCTACTGTGAAGCCATCGATCGACTTGACAGTATAATAGAGTTTAAGTCCTTCAAGATCCTCCATCGCATCAAATCCGATACGGAAACGGAGCTTCTCCTCGGGTGTGAATTGTGCGCTTTCCTTATTCAAAAACGTGAATTCAGTCATTCGCAGCCTGGTCCCGTGGAACTCTGAGGGTCTGTCTGCGTTCATAAGATCGTAATATGTTTCCTGTTCTCCGCCGTTGATGCCCAAATAGATGGAGATCGCCTCCTCTACGTCACCGTCGAAAACAAGATGTCCATGATCCAGGACTACGCATCTTGTGCAAAGCTGCCTTATCGTGTTCATGTTATGGCTGACATAGAGAATAGTTCTTCCCTCTGCTTTTGAGATCTGGCTCATCTTTCCAATGCATTTTCGTTGGAATGCCATATCGCCGACAGCAAGCACCTCGTCCATTATCATTATCTCGGCGTCAAGATGAGCGGCTACAGAGAAAGCAAGCTTAACATACATGCCGGAGGAATATCGCTTGACAGGAGTATCAATAAACTGTCGGCATTCCGAGAAGTCTATAATATCTTCGATCTTTCGGTCGATCTCGGCCTTGGTCATGCCCAATATCGCGCCGTTCATGTAGATATTCTCGCGGCCGCTGAGCTCCGGATGGAAGCCGGTGCCGACCTCCAGCATGGAAGCTATCCTGCCGTTCATCTCTATGGTGCCGGTCGAAGGTGCGGTTATCCGGCTGATAAGCTTTAGTAGCGTGGATTTGCCCGCACCGTTATGACCGATTATACCGACACGCTCCCCCTCGAAAACAGTAAAGGAAACATCGTCTAGCGCAAGGAACTCGTCACCGATATTCCCTGCAATGTTGCTCCCGATCTTGGATGTCGGGTCTTCCAAGCCTCTGCGCTTTGCTCTTCTGCGCTGCAGCTCATCGCGCAGAGTGGTTCCGCCGATCATTCCAAGCCGGTATACTTTACTTATGTGCTCGATTTTCAGGATCTCTTCTGCCATGTTATTCTCCGTCTTCCTTTGCAATCTGTTTGTCTTTTGTCAACGATCAGACCGTATCCATGAACGTGCGTTCGGCCTTATTATAGAACATAACACCGCACGCTAGAATAATCAACGTAAACAACCATGACCAGCCATAAGACAGCCAGTCAATGGATCCCGCCTCTTTACCGAGGAATCCATACCGCATCATTTCGATAACAGGCGTCATCGGATTCGCGCGGGCTATGATATGCAGTATAGCGGAACTTTTGAACAGATTCATAGAATACGCTACCGGGGTGGCATACATCCACAGCGATACTCCAAAACCGACGAGAAACTGCAAGTCTCGGTACTTGGTCGTGGCGGCGGATATCATTATTCCGAAGCCCATTCCAAGTATACCCATCTGAATAACGAGTACAGGTGCCATTAGAGCATAGGCGTTTATCCCGATCTCGTATCCCGGTATAAACAAATAGATAACGAGGAATGTCAGGAACATCGCCGATTGGATACCGAAGCTGATCAGATGGCTGAGCACGTTTGCTATCGGAACGCATAGCCTAGGAAAATAGACTTTGCCCATGAGTCCGCGATTAGCTATGAATGTGTTCGCAGTGCCGGACAAACATCCGGAAAAGAAATGCCACGCGACATTGCCGCACATATAGAACAGGAATGTGGGTACCGCGCCGCAGTCGGCGAGCCGAGCGACGTTGCCGAATATAAACGTGAACACGATCGTCGTCATCAGAGGTTGGATGATCGCCCACGCAGGGCCGAGGATCGTCTGCTTGTATCTTGAAATAAAGCCTCGTTTGACGAGCAGGAATATCAGGTCACGGTGCTGCCATATCTCCTTGAAATCAAAATTAATGCCCTTAGCGTCCGCGGTTATTCTTTTATAATATGTACCTTGTTTCAAAATATTACCTTCCTCGGTGTGCTTCCGTTTGCCAACTTCTGAAGTCACCGAACGTTTTTTTTGCTATATTCGCCAGACAGTGTCTGATCCTTGTGTTTCTTCTTTTTGCGATCAGCTTCCTGCTTTGCTTATTGTATAATAGCTTTCCGTATTCGCTCTTTTCGATCCTATCTCTAAAGCCGTGCCTGTCTATCCAATCACGGAAGTCCGCGCATATAATATCGGTCTCTTTTCTGGAAGCGCAGCCGATCTTTTCCCTTGCAAGGACCAGATAAAGCGCAGGGAGTATGCCATCTGCACCTTCAAACGGGGCGAGCGCATCTTCGATCTTATCGACGATATCTGCTATGTGCGCGATTCGCTTAAGCCGTCGGCCGGCATTTCCCTCATCAGCCGCCTGTCTGTACCGGTAGATCGCTTCAGTGCAAAAATAAAACTTGCGGCATTCGGCCATAGCCCTGAGCGAAAACTCGAGATCTTCGTATAGGAACATATCCTCACGCAGCCTCAGCCCCGCCTCCTCGAGAACGCTTCTCCTTATCAGCTTGTTCCACAGCGGACTCAGCATGTTGCACTTATATAGACTATACATCATTTGAGAACACTCGTCAAATGACCTTACGCCTTCGACCGGGGGCAGTATCTCGTCCTTACGGTAGATCCTGTATCCCGAATAATAGTCGAACGACAATCCATACACGGCCATATCGATCGATGCATCACGTGAGATCGTATCAATTAGTACAGCGAGCTTTTCGGGATCGACCGTATCATCGGAGTCCATAAACAAGACATAATCGCCGGTTGACTCGCGCAGTCCTCTGTTTCTTGCGGCAGATACCCCCGAGTTGGTCTGATGGATCACTTGGATGGAACAGATATCGTTGCTTAATTTATCCGCGATCAAGTCACACAGTTCCGATGAGCCGTCGGTCGAACCATCATCGACCAGTATTATCTCGCGGATAAAAGCGTTTTTACAGTAAGCATTCACTGATGCTGCAGACGAGACGCTGCTTTCCAGGTACTTTTTACAATTGTAAGCTGGAATAATAACGCTGATAGCTTTCATGCCCTGTCACGCTCCATATCATTGCCATACAAACCGATATGGGTTGAACGCTCCAGCATTGTTGACATATGATAAAAACCTCCAGATAGCTACAACGCAAATTAACAGCGTAGCATAGCTTATTATTCTCTCGTTTCTTGCAGTGTCAATACGAGATTCAGACTTCCCGCCCTTCTCAAATATCAGCGGAATAAAGACGATCGACGTGTGGAAATAGTAATCTGCTAGACGTTCAAAAATGTTGTTGTAGCCGCAGAATGTTTGGAACATGATAGCAATTCCCGCAAACATCAAAAGAGCGTTGTACAATGTATCCTTCGGTGCAGGCGGGCGAACAAAAACAGCAAATGCAACAACAGCAATCATTATCAGCGCTTTATTTCGGAGGAACCTTATTCCCTGCATAGAAGCCGAGGAATCGCTTCCGTAAGCGCTAAGCATTAGATTAAGCAAGCGATCTCTGAATACGTAAGTTAAAAACAGCAGTACCGCCAAAACAGCAATATATCTTTGTCCAATCCTAATTTGAGCTATCCAATATGCGGGAATAAAAATCAATGCAGGAAAATGGATGAATGCAGCTAATAACGTTAGTATTATGAACTTGATAGGTTTCTTCTCAACAATAGCATCGAATGATAAAAGCAAGGTAGCCATAGCAAGGGCTTGCTTTAATGCGTCAAATAAAAGAAGATAATACAGAAGTCCCAGAAAGCAGAGGATGCTCTGTATAGGGGATGGGGAGTATTTTAAAATGAAACGCGAATATACAAGCATTACAATTAGAGATACTATAGTAATAAATGCCTGATAATCTCCGCCTGTTATTTCAAATACCAACTTCGAAAAAAGCATAAAGCCGATATTATATCTGTCAACTGCATTGCTAATCAACGCGCCCCATCCATAATTACCAGCCCTACGATAAATAATCGGATAAGATCCATTCGTGCCAGAGGAATCATTGCCTATAGCTTTCACGTTTCGCAGTCCCATTACCGCAAACAGCAATATAAACGCGACGATAATAAACACCTTGTTTTGCTTTCTGTCGCCTTTAAGCAAAAACGATGCAGCCACAAGAAGTATTACAAGCCATGTGTAAACCGTCAATTGCATGTCAGTTCCTCGAAAAACCGTTCTGTTGTTCTCGTCAGCGCCTGCGCTGAAAAATCCCTGCTCCTCAATGAAGCGGCATTCGAATAATATGCTCTCAGCTCTGCATCGGTCAGCATTCTTTCCATGCCCTTGCAGAACTCTTCATCATCCTTTACGATCAATCCGTATTCGGAGTCGCCCAAGATCTCGCGCATTCCGGTAACGTCTGTCGTCACGATCGGCTTACCGAGAACGACGCCCTCCGTAATAAATGTGCTGAAGCCTTCATAGATCGAAGAGCATGCGAGCAGATCCGCTTCTCTCATAAACGGATAGGGGTTCTCCATAAATCCCGGCATCCATACCGAATCCCCCAGACCGTTCTCTTCGATGAACCGCTCGAGCTTCGGTCGTTCGGGACCTTCGCCAAGTATCCAAAGATCGTGTTCGATCCCCTTGTCAAGCAGTTGTTTATGTGCGCGTAAAAGGCGCATATAGTTCTTTTGACGGGTGAACCGTCCCAGCGAAAGCACGGTAAGTCTGCGCTTTTCGATATTCTCCGGCATTGGCCTGTTAGCCTTATCCCTGATCGCGTCGTCATCTATCACGTTGTAAACAACCGTAGAGTCATATCTGTTTCGGAACAGTTCGTCGAACTGCTCCTTTACGTTCTGCGATACGCAGACCACGCGATCGAACCTTTCGTACCATGGAGCAGATTTCTCTGCATAAGCCTTCGGATCAGCCACTGCCTTTGTCAGGTCGCAATGCACCCAGGCAAGCTTCTTGGCCTTTCTGTTTGTCGATGATGCCATGATCTTCGTCGGACCCATTTCGAGGTAGGCGCACTCGATATCGTAGTCGTCCTTGATATGCAAACGATAGGCAAGGCGGCTTTCAGCCTCTATCCGGCAGCGCAGACGGTTGACCTTATTGTCAAATGTGTACATCGACTTGTAGCGGATGCCGGGATCAAGGTACTTCGCCGCGTCGCATGGCCAGACAGTCTGCACTGTGATATCGAACTTTGTCCGATCCATATGGTTGACAAGGTCACGAAGCACCTTTTCCGCTCCGCCGCCAGTCAACGTTTCAATAAAGAAAAGTATCTTGATCATATTGCATCCTGCAAATCATTTGATAAACCAATAATGCGAATCGACCGTTAAATGAGCCGGTCATAATCCGTTCCCTCGATAGATCCGGTAAATCGGATCATATGAGGTTTTCGTACTGTATCCAGCGGCTTCTATCTTCTCTGCGTATTTGGTTGGATCTATCCGGCGTGCGCCTATCAGCGCCATACGCCATTCATCAGTCTCCTCAAGCGGGATCGGTCTTACAAGATCCGTCAGCACCGCGTCATCCGGGATCCTGTCGGAGATCACGCATGGCAGCCCGTTTGCCTGAGCCTCGATCAGCGCGAGCGGCGTTCCCTCTCGGAGCGAGGGGAACGCGAACACATCCATTGCGCTCAAGCATTCATTGACGTTCATGACTCCGCCGCAGAACAATACCGAGTCGGTAACGCCGCACTCGGAGGCTATCTTCTTTAGTCGGTCCAGCTGCTTCTCTTCGCCTTTGCCAAGAAGCAAAAGATGCGCGTTGGGAACAGTCTCCTTTATCTGAGGAAGCAGTCTGATCAGCATCTCCTGATTCTTCAGTGGGATCAAAGTGCCGGAATGGCCGATCACAAAATCGTCCTTTGACAGCCCGTATATTTCGCGTATGGCCTCTCGTTTCTTCTCCGAAAATGCGAACTCGTCGGTGTCTATTCCATTGCGTATAACATGCCCGCGCTTCGAAAAAGTCTTGGGCCCGAAAAGCCATTCCCCCGCCTCAACTCCGCAGGCAAGCAAGTCCGTCGCTGTCCGGTTGATGACCAATTGCATCAGCTTTTCGTAAACCTTCTGTGCACGGGAAACCGGTCTTTCCGTTTTGGTGGTGTGCGAATGCGCGATCCTGACGGGTATGCCCCTGATCCTTGCGACAGCGAGATTGATGCCCGAATTGAACATAGTATGGGAGTGGACCGCGTCGTAACGGTTCTCGCGCATAAGTTTCGATAATCGGCTTATGTATTTCCTGTACCCGGATGCTGGAACCGGCATTGTAATAACCTTACCGCCGCGCGCCTCTATTTCCGGCCCGTACACGTTCTCATGGCCATCAAACACCAAATAATGAAACTCGAATTCCCCTTCCGGAGCGTATTTGCTGATATTTGCAGCAACGCGCTCCGCGCCTCCCATATGGAGACCTCCCGGGATGATAAGTATCTTCTTCATAAGCAAACAACCCTTTTGCCCAATAACACAGATGAACCCTCGCTGCGGTCAACGGTTTCGAGTAAGCTTCCACGCTATTGCGTCGATCACAGGCGTCAAATAGAGCTTGACCGGCAATGTGATCATGGAACAATAACGGGTCTTCGGATACTTCATGTGCTGTTTGTTGATCTTTTTGCATATCTGAATCAAGCGTTTTTGGCGTGTGAACCAGCCGGTCCGATCCTGGATCATCAGTTTTGCGTCATTGTAAATCCCTGTGCATGTATCAAAGTTCAGCGCCTGGCGATAAATAGCCTCTTCTTCTTTTGTCAGCTGCGCACATAAAAGCTCATTGTTGATATACTCGTTTGCAGTTTCAAGCTGCATTGATAAATCCTTATGACGTTTTCGCGACAGCGAATCGTTATTATCCGTGTTTAATACATACGTTTCTTTTTCGGAAAGCAATAGACTTTCGATATAAAAAGAATAAACTATGTTAAATGCTCTGTCCTCTCCTACTGAGGTTCCTAGCGGGAATCTGATATGGTGGTCTTCGATAATACTCCGTTTATAGAGCTTTGCCCAAGGCGCATTGATAATCTTACGACACATCATGTCAGCTATCCTCGGCATTATGTCTTTTCGGGATTGCAGTTTCAACGGGCTGTTATACTTTATTAGACAATTTGTTTTGTTATCAATGCGTACGGAGAATTGAATCAAATCAGGGCAACCTTTGTCGATAACTTCATCAATAATCTTAATGCATCCGGGTGTCAAATAATCATCGCTGTCAACAAAAAGAATAAACCTTCCGCTTGCCTCATCCAATCCTGCATTTCTTGCTGAGGATACTCCCCCATTCTGCTTGTCAATAACCCGAACATTGTTGTACCTTTCAGAATATTCGTTGCATATGCTGAGACTTGAATCCGACGATCCGTCGTTGACAAGTATTATTTCCGAATTGTTTTGTATTGAATGCTCAGAAAAAAGGCTTCCCACACATCTGTGCAGCGTACCCTCTGCATTATAAACGGGAATGATAACCGAATACTTAGGTTGTGTGTTGCGTATCCTCATCTTGATTGTCTCCGACTCAATGGCCTGTCATACTGCTATAAGAAAACGCTCTGATCGCAGGCAGTGCATAGTCAATTAATGATCATCTGAATGATTGCCTTAACCTCTTTTTGCACAGCCGAAACCGTATACTGCTGTGCTTTTTCCAAACCAATAGAGCCGAGTTTGTAAACCGAATTCTTTTCGCAAAACAATAGATTGATCCTCTGCGCTATCACTTCTGCATCCTCCGGTTTCACAAGGTATCCTGTGGTCCCGTCCTCCACAAGCTCGTCATGGCCGCGGTTATGCGAGGCGACGACGGGCTTTTTGCAGAGCATTGCCTCGATTATGTTGAGCGGCATTCCCTCGCGCAAGCTGCAGGAGACCACGAGATCGACGGCCGGTGTGATCCGCTCGAGGTCGGTGCGGTAGCCGAGGAGCTTTACGTTATCCTCAAGCCCGAGTTCCGAGATCAGCTCACGCAGTTCCTGCTCCTTCGGGCCGTTGCCTGCAAGCAGCACCTTGAGGTTCGGGATCCTGTCTTTCAGGAGCGCTGCGGCGCGGATAAGCGTCGACTGATTCTTGTTCTCGTTGAGCTCGCCGGTGCAGAGTATCACGAAGTCGTCCTTAGTGAGCCCTTCCGCCTCGCGCATCACGAGCTGTTCGTCCTCCGACACGGGATGGTAGCGGTTTTCGTCGACGCCTACGCCGTGGATGTGGGCAACCTTCGTGAGCTTGCCGAACCTCTCCTTTGCGAGCGCGTAGTCCTCCTCGTTCACGGTGATCAGCAGGTCGCAGTAACGCGCCATGTGCTTCTCGATCGGATAGAATACCAACCAGCTCTTCTTCGACGAGCCCTTGAAGAAGTGGAAGCCATGCGCCATGTATATTACCTTTGTGCCCTGTTTACGGGCTTTTTTCGCCGCGAGCCTCGTCACGATGCCGCCCATCGGCGTATTGCAGAGTATCACGTCGTAGCGCTCCTCCGCAAGGAGCTTCTTCAGCCGCATGTAAGCCTTGATGTTGCTCGGGCTCTTGGGCGAGCGGTCGAACGGTATCTCTATAAACCGGTCGCAGTTTTTGAGCTGCAGACCGTTTTTGACTGCCAGGTTGTCATGCGCGGCGGCGTGGACCTCCCAGCCCATATCCCGCAGCATCTTCATGTGCGGCAGATGGAACTGGCAGATGTGTGATAATACTGTTGCGGTGTAGAGGATCTTCATAAAACACGTCCACAAATTAAGAAAGCTTTATTCGCGGTTTCTTTACCAAGGAAGCAGATTGTTGATATTATAGTAGATCCGCTCCAGCAGATCTCTTCGCTTTGTCTCGTTCCCGTTCACTACATGGATGCCGAGTTTCTCAATGCGTTCATCCATATGATTCATAATATCTTTCTGCAGTTGATCGTCGATTCTTTTCTCTAACGGTGTACGCAGCATCAGATCCAAAAGCGCCCGGTTATTGTATGGGACGGTGATCTCGTTTGTAAGCATATGCTCGCCGGTCAATGCAAGTCCGCCCCAGCCTCCGAAAACGATCTCCCATACAAAGAATTCCGTCCAGGGATATCCTGTATTTTCGATAGCGGATCTTAATCCGGTCTTCTCAAGATACTCTTTGAACTTTTTGTCAGTCCTTAATGCATCCCCACGATTCAGTGCAAAGATTTTGTACATCGAAGTCAGATACCGCGGGCGTATCTTTTTCGGGAAGGATTTCTTCCCATATTTTTTGTATCGACTTGCTCTTGCGACCTCTGCGACCCAGGATTTTACTTCAACGTCATATTCAAACTCTTTCTTAAGGTCGATCCTTTTGCAGATATCGTTTGTATTTGCTTTCCCCAAGAAAGCATAGTGCCGTTCGAGGAGCGCGGATACTTCCCTGAAATCCGGATGATCAGCCGGGTTGGTATCAATATTGTAGATCTTATGTTTTAGGCCAAGCGCGGTGCATATCTTGCGTGCAGCAAGCGCATCGGTCTCCTCGCGCGGCAATGAAACATAGCTGAAATATGAGAATCGATCCTGTAAGCCCTTCGCACACGCAAGCGTCGTTTTGCTGTCCGTTCCTCCTGTAAGGGAAATAGCCGGATCAGCCCATTTGTCTGCTGTCAGTTTGAGGCTGTTGTTCATAACGGAGCAGATCTCGCCGAGTCTTTCCTCATATGCTTTGCCTCTGGCCTCCGAATACTCTTCGCGTGGATAGATCCTTTTGATGGCAGCAGTATTCCCGATCCTGACCTCTGTATTGGGGATGATCCGTTTCACATCTTCATATGGAGTAAGGTCGCCCGGCAGATACCATCCGTACCAATGGAACAGCCTCGATCTTTTCAGCTTCGTAACATACGGGTCTTCTTTCAGATCGTAAATGTCCGCGATCAATTGGCTGTATGCGCTGAAGCACTTTTTCCCGTCAATAACCGCATAATTAGCCCCAAGCATCCCTGCGCAGTCGCATGTTGCAGTAACGCTTTCATCGTCTATGACGGCGAAAAAGAATACTCCTGAAACACGATCTAAATAATCATAGTATTCAGTCGATCCGAATTCCAAAGACGCAAGATGCTCCAATATGCTCGTCTCATCACTTGTCATTGAAAACGGTTGGTAAGCGTGCCCGACAAGCAAGAACGAGCGAACGTCGGTTTCAACAATAAAAGCCTTCTGCGCAGGAAAAACAAACAGCTGGTAGCCGCGTGTGCGATACTGTTTCCACCCGCTGAGCTCCGGAATACGCTGCAAAGCTTTCTGACCATCGTTTGTCAGCAGGTATCCGTACGTGTATAAGCTGTTCTTCCAATCTGCCATGATCACTTTTCCAGCATGTCGATAAAGCGCTTTCTGTTGCCTCTATTGGTTAGAACCTGACCCATATAAAACTCCGCATCCCAGTTTCCTTCGATAAGGATCGGTCCGTCATCCGTCAGGGCGATATCCCAGGAGGAATACCTCAACTGAGGAGTGACAAGCGATGCCTTGATCGCCAAAGACTTTATCCTTTCCCATTCGGGAATGACTACCCCCGTAATAGGCTTGTCTGTTTCCGGATGGTGAGAATACCTTTGAAAATGCCTGTCGATCGCAAGTGTCTCGATCCTTCCGGTGGCAATATCTATTCCTGCAGCCATTCCTCCGGAATGAATATTGTCAACGATCGAATTATTACCAAAGCGTATTATTCCCGAAACAATCTCGGGGCCAGCCTTGGTTTGAAGGGTCGTTATTTTTATCGTATTCAGTGAATTCGGATAAATCTCTTTGATCAGTCTGTGATTCTCGATCACAGGCTCTACGACCATATCGTCGCTAAGCGAATCCCAAATGGATTCTGCATCCTCTTCGCTGTTTATTCTCTCCTTGCGGGCTCCTTCGCCGCCCCACCCTACTGCTTTCTTGATAAAAACATTGGGGTGTCTCGCAGTGAATTGCTTGAATGCTTCGATCCCGTCGTTCTTTGTAATCTGTTCTCTGTTCAAAAAGTCGGAATAGTAATTCACAGCTAGCGATTTGTCTCCGATCCTGTCTCGATAATCCTCCGGATTATAACGATCAAAAAAGCGGAACAGGTATCGCCTTGTCATGTATTCTTTTTTCTCTTTACGGCTTTTACCGTAAAAACCGTATCCTGCGTACTCGGAGAAACTGGTCCCGTAAAGAAGATAGTTGACCATTCCCTTTATTGTAAAAAGGGGCTCGCTGATATGTTTCTTTTTCAGCAGCGGATCATTCACACTTACCAAGTCATCATAATATGTCTTCAGTTTTTTAATATCAGAAAGCTGCATGATGTTGTTCTCCGATGAATTCCGTTATGCCTTTGTAGATCCGCTCCGCCAACCTTTCCCCGTTCCCTTCGCCCACAAAGCTGTTGTGCGGGGTGGCGATAAGGTTAGGCGAGTCCCAGATGGGGCTTGTTTCGGGGAGCGGCTCCTCGGCGAACACGTCGAGCACGGCGCCCGCAAGGCGGCCGTCCTTCAGCTGTTCGCAGAGGGCGGCTTCGTCCAGCACTCTGCCTCGTGAGATGTTGACGACCACGGCGGAGGAGGACATTAGGCCGAGGCGGCGCCTGTCGATAAGCTGCTCCGTCTCCGGCGTCAGCGGGACGGTCAGAACCAGCACGTCGGTCCGCGGCAGGAGCTCGTCGAGCTTTTCAAGAGGAAACATCTCCTCATAAGCCTCGTCCTCTCTTACCGCGATATCGACGCCGGTCACTCTGCAGCCGAAGGCGGAAAAGCGTTTGGCGCATTCCGTTCCGACGCTTCCGCAGCCGACTACGGTCACGTTCTTTCCGTAAAGCTCCATGAGCCCGCGGTGCTTTTCCCACCGGTGCTCCTTCTGGTTCTCACGGAAAAAACGCGCCTGTTTATACAGCTGAAGCACTCCCGATACGGCAAACTCCGCCATGGGGATGCTGTAAACGCCTCTTGCGTTGTGTATCTTAATGCCGTGTGCGCGGACATAATCCATATCCACTCGGTCGAAGCCCGCGCTCGTGAGCTGTATGAACCGCAGGTTTTCAAACTCCGAGATAGGGTGGTACAGGAACAGACCGTTGCATATCACGCCCTGGACCAGATCCGGATCGCAGGGCAGTTCGTCCTTTTCCTGCTGCATAAAGACGACGCTGTGGCCCATTGCCTCAAGCTCCCCGATATGCGCTTTCGCATCCGCCCATGCTCCGGTTATCAGCAGGTTCATTATTCCGCTCCTTTTACTATGGCGTCGACGAGGTGCACGAGCTCCTTTTCGTTATCGAAGAAGAAGCTGCTGTGCTTTTCGCACTCACGCTCGAGATCCCGTATCTCCCTTACGCCCTTAATGAATGTGGCGTTGATTATGCCGATATGATGCTGCTTCGTAACGTCGCAGAAGCTCCTTGACAGTATCACGCAGCCCGAACCCAATCTGTAATGCTCCTTTATTATGTACTCGGAGGGAAGCGCTCCGTTGCCGAGGGACGCTATCCCGCCGAAGCCGAACGGTATCCCCTTCTTGCGGAACTTGAAGCAGAGCTTTTCGACCGTCCCGTCCGCCAGAAGCTCGAACATGAACCTGCGTCCGTAGCCGAGGCTCAGGTCGTTGAGACCGATATGTATCTCGTCGATGCCGGGGAGCTCCAGTATCTCATCGACAAGCTCCACCGCCTCCGGCGTTTCAAGAAGCAGCATCGTCCTCGCGCGGCCGTTGACGGTCTCCAGAAACCTGCGGACCTCGCCGACCGTCTTGAAGTATGGCAGCATTATGATATCCGCCCCTGCGTCTATGACCGCTTCTATCTCTTCTTCCGAGGAGAAATAGTCGGGGAGCGCGTCATGTATCGGGTTCACCCTTACAAGCACTTCCGCCTTTTCGACGCTTTGCTTTATCACCGCGACATCCCGTACTGTGTGGTGGGATTTGACGGTATCGAGGCCGTTCTGCCTTGCGTCCTTGCCTATGAACTCCATGTCGACGAAAATGCGGTCAACGCCCGCGGATTCGGCGATCTGCGCGATCTCAGGCCGGTTGGTGATGTACATGAGCTTCAGCATTTCAGCCTCCCCTGCGTGTCATAAACTGACTCCGCCCTTTTATTTTGCGACTGTTGCGCCCTTGTTCTCGTTGTCCGCGCCGGTGAAAACCTTTCCTATCGTTACGAAAAATATCTTCAGATCCAGCGGGAACGACACGTGATCCACATACCAAACGTTGAGCTCGATGCGCTTATGCCACTCGACGTCCTTACGCCCGTGTGTCTGCGCCCAGCCGGTGATGCCGGGCCTGACCTCGAACATCCTCAGCTGCTCCGGGGTATACTCCGAGACCGGCCACGGATGATATGTGAGCGGAGGACGCGGCCCGATGAGGGACATGTCGCCTTTCAGAATGTTGATGAGCTGGGGCAGTTCGTCTATCGAGGTCTTGCGCAGTATCTTTCCGACTGCGGTCATGCGCGGGTCTTTATCGTCGCTGTAGACCCCGGATCCGGTATGCTCGCTGTTAACGCGCATCGTGCGGAACTTGTAGATCGTGAACTCCTTCGCCCCGAGCCCGAGCCTCTTCTGTTTGAATATCGCAGGGCCTTTGGAAGAAAGCTTTACGAGCGCGGCTGAAACGAGAATCACCGGGGAAAGCACTATGAGCCCAGTCGCAGAAAGCACGATGTCGACCGTCCTCTTCACGATCCTGTTATAGAACCCCTGTGCCGCGGGCCGTTTTTCGTTCCGGTTCTCACCCATGCTTCCTTCTCCTTTGCGCAGCTGTCATGTTTTCAGCTGCGAGATCGCTTATTTCTTGTCCTTCTTGCTCTCGCTGCCGTAGCCGTAGTGGCTGTATCCGTAGCGGCTGTATCCGTAGCGGCTGTATCCATAGCGGCTGTAACCGTAGCGGCCGTAACTGCCGTAATAGCCGTACCTGCCCGAGTGCGTGGCGCCGCCGTTCAGTATGCAGCCCGCGACGTTCGCGCCGCTGGAGGTCAATTCCTCTATGCCGTCGTAGATATAGCGGCGGCGTGCGTAGTCGCTCATTATGACATAAGCTACCGCGTCGACGTGCTTTACGAGTATCATCGCGTCGACGAGCACGGCGGAGGGAGGAGTGTCGAGTATAACATAATCGGCGCGCTCTCTGAGCTCCGAAATAAGGCGGCTCATCTCCTCGCTTCCGAGTATCTCGACCAGACGGGATTCCTTATCCGCGCCGGGCATCAGGAATAGGCCTGTGGGCTCGTCGTTTTTCTTGACTTCGCAGAGCGCTTCGTCCAGAGTCGCTTCTCCGTTCAATACCGCGACCAGTCCGGGGTAGCTTTCGGTCAGGCTGAATATCTTGCCTGTTGAGGGGTTTCTGAGGTCGCAGTCGACGAGTATGACCTTTTTGCCCTTGAGCGCCATGGATATAGCAAGGTTCGCAGCGACGGTGGATTTGCCCTCGCCTGCTACGGAGCTCGTTACCATGAGCACCTTGCCTCCCGCCATGCGGCGTTCGAGCCTTGTCCTTATAAGACGCATGGACTCGACGTAATCGCCCTTGTCGGTATCGGTGAGTATGTTGATCTCGGACCTGGTATTTGTGCTTCGGCGTTTTCTGCTGCAGACGGGCAGCGTGCCGAGGCAGGGAACGTTGACAAGGTCTCGGAGTTCGGTTTCGCTCCTGACCGTCCTTGAAAGGACGGCCCTTATGACGACTATCGCAAGACCTATTGCAAGGCCTATGAGCGCCGCGTTCCTTACCGAGCCCCTTATTACGGAGGTCTTGCCCGTGTCTTTGGGAAGCCCGCTTTCATCGATGACAGTGAGCTCCGCCTGGCCTACGACGTACTGCGCAACCTCGGGATAGTTTTTGATGACCGACTGAAGTATGTTGTATGCCGTTTCGGGCTTGGATGCGGAAGCGCTGATCGTAAGAAGATTGGTGCCCTTGATGTTCTTTGCAGAGATCGTGCCGGGAACGCTCTTCGTTCCTAGATCCGACGCGATGACGTCCGACAGCGCGCCGCTCGTCAGAATGTACGGGAATATGAGGCCAAGCTGCTCCGCGGTGTTCCTGTTGGCATAGGTGCCGCCGTTCATGAGCTCAACGGTCACGGTCGCGTCCGCGACATAGCGCGGGGTATATGTGGTCGTGACGCGGTAATAGGAGACCGCGATCGCGATCGCCGTGATCACGGCGACTACCGGCCACATCCTTTTCAAGCTGTGAAGGAAATCCTTAACGAACGCGAGGATGTCTATCTTCCCGAATTCCTGATTTTCATTGGATGCAGTTTCGTTCATATCCGTCCCCCGTCACTTGGCGCTGTCCTCTTTGGACTTCTCGCCGTAATGTCCGTAATAGCCGTAGTTGCCGTAATTGCCGTACCTTCCGTAACGTCCGTATTTGCCGTATTTTCCGTACTTGCCGTAGCGGCCGTAATTGCCGTACCTGCCATAGCGGCCGTAACCGCCGTAGCCGACGACCGTCCTCTGCTCGCCGGGAAGGGCGCGCACCTGGTTGAGTATGCATCCCTCGAACTCAGCGCGGCAGCCGTGGAGCGAGTCTATGGCGTCGTTGATATCGGGAGCGAGTATCGTATCGTATTTCACGACCAGTATGCTCAGGTCCGACATATCCGCCATGACCTCTGCGTCCGCCATGAGAGACATGGGCGGAGTGTCTATGATGATGTAGCCGAATTTCTCCCTTGCCTCGTCGATGAGCCTGCTCATAGCGGCGGAGGAGACGATATCCGTGGAGTTCGAATAGTTCCTGTCGTTCAGGAGCAGATGCAGATCGCGCTTCTCGTCATAATAGATCGCTTCGTCGAAGCTGATGCTGCCGTTGATGTATTCGGGGAGCTTCGCGTTCTCCTCCTCCCCCTCTTCGAGGAAGAGGCTGTTGAGCGTGGGACGGCGAAGGTCGCCGTCGATGAGCAGCACCCTGTGCGTCTGCTGCGCCAGCGACAGCGCGAGGTTGGCCGATACCGTCGATTTGCCCTCGTGCTCCTGCACGCTGGTGACAAGTATCACCTTGGCTCCGCGGCGCTTCGCCTGCGCGGACACGAGCGCGGCCACCTTCTTGTTCCTTTCGACGAACTCGAACTTCGCCGAAAGCTCCGTTACGAGCAGCTTTTTCTTTTTCTTGCTGAAGAGAGATTTGAACGATTTGCTCCCGTTATGATAGAACATGCCGAGGGCGCGCGCGTCGAGCTTTTCTTCAAGATCCTTCTCGCTCTTTATCGTGTCCTTCTTGTACGAGAGGAACATGAACAGCAGCGTGAAAGCAAGCCCGGCTATGACCGCGGCCTTGATCGTCTGTTTGCGGGAGGATACCGCGATATCGGATCTTGTCGGGACCGTTGGGTCCTGCAAAACCTCCATTACCATATCTCCCGAAACGTAGCCCGCGAGCTCCGCGACGTTCTTCATGACCGAGCGAATGATATAATATGTGTTTTTCGGGGTATCGGATGTGACCCTGAGCGTCATCAGGTTGGTGTCCCTTATCACGCTCGCGGTCATCGTTGCGTTAAAGCTCGAAACGTTCAGATCCTTGCAGACCTTCTTCTTGAGCAGATTGCTGTTCAGAATGTTCGAGAAGCTCGTCGCCATGGTCGACGCGGCGGAAAGATTGCTGTATGTGGAATTGCCCGATGTCCTTGAAGTGACGACGAACATGGCCTTTGTGGAATATGTGCTCTGGATCTTCGATCTGACGGACATGTTGACGATCAGACCCACGGCGATCGCTCCGAGCGCGATCACCCAAAGGTTCCTTAAAACATCCCGGATGATGCTGTAAAGATCCAGTTTTTCAAGCAATGTAGAGGTTTCCTGTTTGCTTTCCATGCTCAATCCTCCACTACCACGATAAGGCTCGCGGTGCCCAGCGCTTCACGCGCGGTGTTGAACAGCTGATAAGTAACGGTATAGACGCCCGGAACGTTGAGGTTCAGTCCGCCCTCATATATCGAGATATCCGTTTCGGAGTTGTATCGGGAGTTTTCGAACGGCGTTACCTTGCCAGCAGACCATATCCCGTTTAGGAAGCCCCTAAGATCGATCCTTCCTCCCTTGGGCACGTATGTGACGTACTCGCGCAGCGAAGGCGCGGACTGGCTGTATGTCGCGTAATCCTCCATGCTGACGATCAGCTCCAATACGGAGGTGTCGCCGCAGCTGTTGGTCACCTGAAGATCGATCTTCTGCAGACTGGCTGTTTCGCTGACGGCAGTGGACTTGCCCATGCTGATCTTTATCTGCTGCTTGAGGCTGCCGTCGATGCAGTCCTCCGCGGTAATATGTTCCAGGTAATCGATGCCCGTAGTTCCCGTAACGTAGCGCATCGGAGTATAGACGTGGAAATGGGGAGAAACATAATCAAGGTAAGTCACCTCGCGCACATAGGTGCCGACGTTGCGGCTGTTGTCGAAGGCGGCATAGTTGACGTGGATCACGCCCTTTGTAATGAACTTGCTCTTTGAAACAACGACGAGCGTATCCGTGACGTCTCCGTCGATGTTGTCGGTCGCGGTCATGCCTTTGAGCAGTTCCTCTTCCGGGGCGGAAACGGTCACGATCAGCGTATCGCTTTCCGCCTTGATCACCGGAGCGTGATAATCCAATTTCAGGCGCTGACGAATATAGGTAACGGAGAATATCGCCGCGACCACGATGAAAAACAGCAGTATCAGTAATCTTACCCTTCTTATCATTCAAACCTCCGTGTCATGACCTTTGCCGTCAATAGAACGGTATCGGCTCATATCCAAGGAGCTCCTTCCCGCTGAGTATCCGGGAAGGGTTCTCCTCCAGAAGGAGCCTCATGTAATCTTCGCCGAAATAATCCGTAAGGTATTCCCGTATCTCGGCCATATGCGTCGTGCGCTCCGTCGGACTGTGCGCGTCGCTCGCGACGCATGCCGCCAGCCCGTGATCCACGAGCATCTCCGCAGTCCGCCTTGGCCCCGGGCCGAACCTGCCCAAGAGGCTCCCCTTGTTTATCTGCAGACCGTAGCCGCTCATGCACCAGTCGAACGCTATCTCCGGGATCTCCTGCATGAAGAAGTATCTTTCGGGGTGCGCGACTATTGGCTTGAACCCCGCGTCGGCGCATTTTTTGAGGACAAAGCTGCAGTAGTCCGGATCCTCCGTGAACGCGAACTCCGTAAGGAAATACTTGGTCCCGTTCAGCGTCCATACGCGGCCCTCGGTAAGCAGCCTCGGCATCTCCTCCGTGGCGAACACTTCCGCGCCGCGGACTATCCTTATCGGGATACGCGCACGCTCCGCCTCCCGAACCAGTGCGCCGAAGCGCTCCTCCAGCTCCGAAGAGGCGTAATTCTCGAACTCGCCCGGGATGTTGCAGTGGGGCGTCGCGACGATAGTGCGCACTCCGCTCTCGGCAGCCATGGAGATGAGCTCAAGCGAGTCCTCCATGGTCTCCGATCCGTCGTCTATGCCCGGGATTATATGTGCGTGGATGTCTGTCATGTTCCTGTTCTCAGAAGTCCATAAGCGCTTCGCCGGATTCCTGCTCGTCAAGCTCGGTCACGGCCCCCTCCATTACGCGGTACACGCGCTGGCAAAGGTTTATGACAGTCGGCCTGTGGGTGGTGACGATACAGGTCTTGTTGGGGCGCTGCTGTATTATGTTGCGGAGCACCTGCCGCTCGGTCGCGACGTCCAGCGCGGATGTCGCTTCGTCAAGCAGCAGCACCGGCGCGTCGCGCAGAACGGCGCGCGCTATCGCGAGCCTCTGCGCCTGACCCTCGGAGAAGCCGCGCCCGCGCTCGCCGACCTTGCGGTTGATAGTATCCGGATGCTTCGATACGAAATCCCACGCGCAGGCGATCTTCAAGGCCTCTATTATCTCCTCGTCGGTGGCGTCCTCCTTGACGAGGCGCATATTCTCCGCCACAGTGCCGGAAAGTATCGTATTGCCCTGCGGCACATAGGAGAACATCGCGCGGCTGTCGGCGTTCATCTCGACCTCAGTGCCGTCGGAGGCGCGAAGGAAGGTCACGCCGGAATCGGGGCGGATGAGCCCGAGCATAAGGCGGATCATCGTCGTCTTTCCGCCGCCGGAGGGGCCGATGAGGGCGACTATCTCGCCGGGAGCGGCCTTGAACTTGGAATCGACGATGACCTGCTTGTCCTCGACGTAGGCGAAGTTCACGCCGTCCATGCGCACCTCGAAGCCGTCCGCGGCAAGCTCCGCGAGCTTCGAGCTCTCCGGGATGTGGCGCTCCCGCGGGAGATCGATGAGCTCCCTTATGCGGTGAGCGGAAACGGAGCTTGTGAGGAATGACGGCACAATGCCGACGACGCTGTTGAAGGCGCTCGACAGGCGCCCCCTCTGCTCCAGAAAGAGCGTCATCGTTCCGTAGGTTATCTGATGCCCCCACAGAAGGTAGAGGCAATAGCCGAAAGCGGAATACTGGACGATAAGCCCCAGAACGGACATGAATATGTTCGTCTTTATCGTGAACATATTGTACGCAAGGGAGATCTCCTTGAACTTCTGCTGCCATTCGCGCAGCTTGCGCCCGCAGGTCCCCATTATGCCGAAGGACTTTATCGTATCGAAATTATAGAAGGTCTCCACCTCGAAGGCCATCATCTTGCTGCCCGTCTCCTTGACGCGCTTGGCGTATTCGCGCTGCTTCCTGATGAAATACTTGCTCATGAGCAGCATTATAGGCGCGCTCGCGAAGGCGAGGAGCGACATTACCTTATTATAATGCCAGAGGAGAACGAAGGTCACGACGAAGTTGTAGATCGCGATTATTATCGAGGGCAGCCAGCTTATCGCGTTGGAGCTGACTGTGTTCACGTCGAGGTTGAATCGGTTAAGTATATCGCCGCTCGAATATTCGCTTATCGCCTTCCAGTCGACGTCTATGATCTTGTCGAAGATATCCGCCTGGATATCGTTGTGGATGAAAATGCTGATCCTTGCGGTAAGGCGGCTTATCAGACTGGAGAAGAGCAAGCTGAAGCCGGCACTGCCCAGCGTTATCGCTATCAGCAGTCCCAGCTTGGAGGTCTGATACCCCGTGATTATGTCGATCAGGTACTTGCTCGCGACGCTTGCCACAAGCCCCATCGTCGTGCTGAAGATGCCGAGCAGCGTGTAGAACAGCACAGCGAACTTGTGACGCTTCGTGTATGTGAATATCCATCGCCAGTCCGCGATGATCTCACCGAAGCTGCCGTCACGCTTCCTGTCCAGAAGCGCTTTGAGCGAGCCGAAGAACGCCTGATCGTCCCGGCCCTTTGCATTCCTATCCATCATCCTTCATTATACTACATACATGAAATGATTGCAACAGCCAATCGGACTGCCTGATATTGTAATTTACGGCGGCTCAGGACGGCTATATAATATGAAGCTTTAATCCGCGCGCGCCGCGGCGCGGCGTCGGAGGGCCGGTTTTATCACATTGCGATAATCGCGATTCGAACATCTGTTTCTTTGTGATAAAACGGGGACTTTTTGATAAAATATACTCTCAAAAACCATCAAAAAAGCCCTGCCGGCTGTTGACAAACAAAGCGATTTGCGGTACAATGACATGGTATAAGGTTTACTATGCCTGCGTATGTCGTGATGTGCGCCGGCAATGTGATAAAACCTGTTAAGAAGTCATTCCACAAGGAGGATAGAACATTGAAAAAGCGTTTTGTGAAGTTCCTTGCTCTGGCGCTTGTCCTGATCATGGTCCTCTCCGCTATGCCTGTCTCTGCCATCGCGCAGGGCTTTGCGAACGGTGAAGACGTCATGACCGTCGGCGAGTGGCTCAGCAAAGTCAAGGACGGGTTCAACGATCTTATAAGGCCCCGTCCCACAGACCAGCCCACTCCTTCCGGCAAGACCTTCTCTGCCGTGACGGAGAGCGGTCTTATCGTTGAGGTCGAAGCTCCCAAGGGCGCCTTCCCCACCGGTACGACCATGACCGTCGCAGACGTTGCGAATATGGAAGCCGTTCAGGCCGCCGTTGATAACGCGGAGGGCATTTCGGGTACCGTTCTCACGGCTGTCGACATCACCTTCAAGCTCAGGGGCAGGGAGATCCAGCCCAAGTGCGACATCACCGTAAGCATCACCTCCGATGCTCTTGCCGGCGTACAGAATCCCACCGTCGTCCATATCGACGCCGACGCGGATGAACTCACCGGCGAGGATAACGCGGATGAGCTTGAGGCCGAACTCAACGCCAACACCGTCACCTTTGACGCGGCGAAGTTCTCCATCTACGCGGTAATCGGCGATGGTCAGCAGGGCGATAAGGCCCGTGCGAAGGTCATCTTCAAGAACGTCGGCGCAACCGCGGACGATGATTCCGAGATCGCCAGCATGTACATAAAGCAGGATGACACTCCCGAAGAGCTCAAGTACATCGTGTACGATCCCGGCGCAGGCACCATTGCCAACGGCTGTATGTTCGTCGGCTGGAGCACCAGCAGGACCTTCACCACCGAGTCCGACAGGATGACCATTCAGGACGTCCGCAACTGGCTCGATCAGCAGACCATCAAAGAGGGCGATGAGTTCGTCTTCTACGCGATGATCTTCACGGTCTACACTGTTTCCTTCATCGGCGAACCCGGCGAGCAGACCGGCATTAACGTATCCCTCGGCTCCGACTCCGTCATCATCCCCACGACCACCGAAAACGCCGAGTATGAGATAAAGCTCGACTACAACCCCGACGGATATAACCAGCATTTCGAAGGCTGGCTCGCGAAGGATTCCGATTCTCTCAACAATATCGTATCCGTTAAGGTGAACGGCGAGGAGATCCCCAAGACCGGTCATATCCCCGTACACGCGGTCCTTACGATCAAGGGCGACGTCGAGCTTACCGTTGACGCGCCGGAAGGCTTCTGGGTGATCTATAAGGAGAACGCGAAGGGCGCCACCTACATCGCCCCCGATTTCTATCCCGACGGCACCACTACCGTTGCGCCCGATAAGACCCCCAAACGCTACGGCTACGATTTCGGCGGCTGGTATACCAATCAGGAGTGCACGGGCAGCGCTTATCCCTTCAATACCACGCTCACCGCAAACGTCACTCTTTACGCGAAGTGGAACGCTCATACGAACGCTCCCTACACCGTCATAATCTGGAAACAGAATGTGTCCGGCGAAGGTTACGATTTTGAGGAGATCGTCCAGATCACGAGCGGCACGGTTGGCGCGGCTCAGACTGCCGTCACCTCGAGCGGCAGCGGCAACAGCGCTGTTGCAAGCGTCAACGGCAGTTCCAAGAGCTATACCGGTTTCCACCTCGATCATTACGATTCCGATAAGGTGATCCGCACCGAGGGCGATACCGTTATCAACGTGTACTACAACAGGAACGAGCATACGTTTACGTTTAGAGATACGGTAACTGCGGTTGAATCTTATGATCCTGTCGATAATCCTGACTGGGATAATTATGCAAGCATAGACGATTATTATTATTTCGTAGCCCCGGATGGAGAATATCGCGGCGCGTACTTGTTCTATGATGGATATCCTTATGCTCAGATCCTGGGCACAGGCAATAATAACGATACCACATTAAACAGAACCCTTGATCCCGATTATGCAGATTACTACTTTGTCTTTTATAACAACACCTTGTATCAAATGGAGTATACAGGTCGTTATTGGAGAGTATACTACAACAATAATTGGGTATGGGCTGATAGCTCAACCTTTAGCAATGCACGTTATTTAATGCGTGGCGACACCACTTACCCTACCGCGTATCTCCATACAGAGGGTAGTACCAGCAGCACGCCTACTGTTATCCACACCGTTACCCGCTTATACGGTCAGGATATCAGCGATATCTGGGACTTCACCGGTACCAATGGCGTGACATATCCGCAGGAGTCCCCGGCTACTTCGTGGAAGCCTTATGATCCGAACAACTCCAATACTGTCCGTATCACATTCATGCAAAGAATGCCCGATGAGGATATAATCTTCGATCATAATACTCCCGGCTATACTACTCGTTATTTCTACTATTGGGTCGAAGCGCTTCCCGGAACTCCGGAAAACACCACTTCCACTCAGGCTGGCGAGAGGACGATTAGGTATAACAATAAGGTCTATGTTCTTTGGAAGTATCTGCCGAATGATTTCCAGATAGTATTCTATAACGATGACTTCTTTGAGATCAACGGCTTTACCAGGCTTCAGATCACGAACTCCAACCTTGCAACCGTCAGCATCTCGACAACCGGCAGCCGTTGGAGCGACGTTAGCAGCAGCAGCTATCCTGCAATACAGCTTGGAACCGGCGCGACTGCCAACACACTGTATTTCTTCTATACAAGAAACAGCAAATCCATTATTTATATGGATGGCGTGTACGTTGACGGAAGCGGAAACTCCATAGCTCTGCCTTCGCGTAATGAGCTTGGAACCGACGACGGAATCCTTTACGGAGCTGACATCAGCGATCGCAACAAGGGCGGAGAAAACTATTTTGTGCCCGAGTGCACCGACGAGGGTTACGAAGGCTTTGTGTTCGAGGGTTGGTACTACGATTCCGCGTGCGTAAAGCGTGCGACTTTCACCACGATTCAGGACGCGAATATCGTCGTCTACGCCAAGTGGCGCCAGATCCAGTACCGCGTGTATCTGCAGCCCAACATGCACGACCAGGATCTCGACTGGGGCGATACCGATCCCACGATGTGTTTCCGCGTCGCGTACAACGACCTCGTCGAGCTCCGTACCGGCCGCGTTCCCGGCAAGTATATGTTCCTCGGCTGGTGGATGGATGAGGAGATGGAGGATCATCCCTACGTCGAGGACGTCACCGTCCTCAACAAGGATATCGAAGATCAGTTCATGGAAGACTATGACATGAACACTGAATACACCGATACCTACGACAGGTACGGCGATCTCCAGAACCCGAAGGAGAACTCCGACCTCACCGGCTACGATCCCGATCCCGAGGATCCCTACAACGCGCTCGAACCGCGCTTCTGGATCACCAAGAAGCTGACCCTCTTCGCAAAGTGGCGCGCCATCTATGACGGCGTCGACGGCATACAGGTCATCTATGACGCTGTCGAAGGTGAGAACGCCCCGAACGATCCTCTGACCTACCTCGACGAGTCCGACGCCATCGCGAGGGCGGCCTCCACCGCTCCCGAAGGTTACGTATTCCTCTACTGGGTACTCCAGACCTGGGATGTGGCACAGGGCAAGTTCGTCGACCTCGACGCCACCAAGTACTATTACTATCCCGGCGCAAAGTTCACCGTCGACGACGCAGACGCTCATCTTTATGAGGAGAACGGCGTCAAGAGGATGGAAGTCCAGCTCCGCGCCGAATACGGCAAGGTAGGCGCCGCGACCCCGACCCATATCTACTGGTACTCCAACCTGAAGGATCTGGATCAGGAAGTCATCGATAAGAACAACTTCGTACATCCCTCCGACGCCGAGTTCGTGGAAGGAAAGGGTTGGCGCATGGTGACCCCCGAGGTCTACATCAACATCGCGTACGACATCGTCTCCCCGACCACGTTCTCCGTTCCCGGCTACAAGTTCGTCGGCTGGGCGAGGATTAATTCCGAGACCGGTTACACCGGCAACTCCGATTACACCCACATAACCGAGGACGATCTGTTCCTGAAGTGGGTCGAGGATCCCTCCAACAAGGCGGAAGGCGGCCATTACGAGGCGCAGAACGACGCCGGCGCATGGGTACCCGTTACCCAGATCGCCGCTGACGAGCGTCACTCCTACCATGACCTCTACGCCGTTTGGACGACCGAATACTTCTACGTATTCCACTCCTCCAACAAGAAGCTCGAGGCCATCAAGATGCCTCACTCCCTCGCCGACACCTATGACCTCACCGCGATGGTTGCCGACGGCTATATCTACGGCGGTTACTACACGACCTACGGCGGCGTTGACGCTGCGGTTGTCGAAGCTGCCAAGAGCGGCGCGCGCAGCGACAGCCAGCACGTGGTCACGATCGACAGCGCCGAGAAGTATGACGGCAAGTCCCTGACTGCCACCAACGGCAGCCGCTTCTGGACCAAGAAGAACGCCTACGGCCAGTATAAGCCCGAAGCAGCCGGCATCAAGATCAGCGGCGACGCGATGACCCCGCAGTCCGAGACCGTCTACTACCTCAAGGAAGTCCCGAACATCTACATGGGCACTCACTGCAGGTGGGTCTACTACTGGAGCGATAACAGGATCGAGAAGCTCTACATGCTGACCTGTATCGACGACGGCAACTTCAATGAGGCCGGCTTCTATCTCGCTTCCGAGGATGACCGCGAGGCTGCAAGGATCGTTACCACATTCAGCTACGCGCAGAATCCGAGCACGACCGGCAAGTCCATAACCGCCAACACTCTTATCAAGCAGCGCGGTTACATCGGTGTTGTCGACGCTTCCGAGTATGTCGACGATATCGCTGAAGGCGGTACCACCGGTATCATTTTCGTCCCCTTCTGGGTCACGCTTGACGGCGTTGAAGTGACTTATCGTGCTGTTAAGATCAGCAACAGCGGCAGCACCGATAAGCTCTATGCCGACAAGGTCGTATGGACTGTCTACGCGCTCAACGGCAATGATCCGTTCCCCGCGGATGAGCCCGAAAACCCGTAAGCAGGACCTAAACCAATTATTCTCCCATCGGATGGGATGATCCCATCCGATGGGGTGAAAAATAAGACATGAAAAACACATTCAAAAAGATCATTATCCCGATCGCTGTCATCCTTGCCGTCGCTGCGGCATGTCTGCTGATAATAAAACCTTGGCAGACTAAGCAGCCCGGCTTGGACACGACCACGGATCCGGCAGCGGAGCCAACTGCGGCTCCCACTCAAACGGTCGACGATACCGGCGAAGACCCGGCCGTCACCACGGAGGACCCCTCCCCCGACGTCACACCTTCTCCCGAGCTTACGCCCTCCCCCACCGAGGATGACGAAGAAGGCGGCGAAGGCAGCGAAGGCGGCGTCGATATAACCGATGAGTTCATTGTCGACCTTACCGAAGGTCAGGATATCGGCGGATTTTGATTGAAAAGAAAGGAGATAAATAATGGTACCTGGCAATACTTATTCCGGTCTTTCAGTAGAGGATTGGGATGCTCTGATGGAGATGGCTGCGGATGTTCCCGAGATCGCGGATTTTCTCAACACGCATTTCAATACCACTCCGACTAACGGATATTATGCTCTTTTGCCCGATTATACGGATTTTGATTATCTGGAGTTCCTCGCGGAGTATGGCCTTGATGAAGGCACGTTCGGTCTTGACTTCTTCGTCTATATCAAATCCACTCAGGGCATAGGCGGAAACAATTAACAAAACGCTTTGAAAGGATCCCTGATCGGGATCCTTTCTTAGAAACCCGGTTTTTATTCTGAACTTGCAGATGAACAAGCCTTTCGTTATTACAATCGATCTGGCGGGCATACCGCTTCGCTGCCATTTCAGCAGCGAAGAGAGCATCAGGTTTTTCTCCGCTTATGAAGCTGCGAAGGGCGCCGTGCCCTACGCGGACGTCACCGTCCCCGATGAGGCGTTCGACTACATCCGCAAACTGGGCTATGGGGAGGATGAATATGCCGAGGCGGGCCTTTTTACAGCATACGCGTCGGATGCTTTGCTTGATACCGGCAGATGCATAATCCATGCCGTCGCTGTTCGCAAAGGCGACCGTGCATGGCTGATCTCCGCGCGTTCCGGCGTCGGCAAATCGACTCAGGTGCGCGTCCTCAACGAGCTGTTCCCCGGCGAGTTCTCCATCATCTGCGGAGACAGGCCGATACTGCAGCTGCTTGACGACGGCAGGGTGTTGGTACACCCCTCCCCATGGAACGGCAAAGAGGCCTGGATGGGCGCCGACGCCGCGCCGCTCGAGGGGATAATCTGTCTCGCCCGCGGCGAGGAGAACCGCGTCGATCCGCTTAAGCCGCGCGACGCAGTTATTCCCATATTCGACTCGCTTATTCAATCGGGCAGCAGCGAGGATCATATCCGCATGGCAGCCTCATTCGAGAACGAGCTGCTATCCCGTGTTCCCGTATGGAAAATGGTCAACCGCGGCGTTCCCGATTCCACCGCTCTGCTTTATTCCACTCTGTTCAAATAAGAGGTAGGCAATGTATTACAAGTTGCGTGACGGCATCGTTCAAACAAAGATCTGCGGCGTGTTCATGCTCATTCCTACGCGCCGCGCTTCAGAATACTGCCCTCATATCCAGAAGGTCGGTCTGCTTCTTTATGCCGCCATTGAGCTGCTTGAGCGCGGTGAGCCGATGGAAAAGGTCTACAGGATGTATTCGATACTTACAAAGAAGCCCGACGATGAGGTCCATAAGATGGTGCATGACCAGCTTGAGGAGCTTTGCGCAAAGGGTTTTCTTGTGAAAACGGAGGATCCAAATGAGCAGGATTGATACTGCTCTGTTTGCTTCAATAGTGTCCTGGGCTCGAGGGCAGGCGCTTACGTCTGACCCCGGGTTCTCCGCTGACGAGTGGGAGGATCTGCTGCGGCTCGCCGCCGAGCAGGAGATCCTGCCACTTGTTTGCGATTCCGTTTGCGGATGCAGTTCATACCGACATTTAGACAGGGAAAGGCGTATCCATTATCGGGATAAATCCATCTCCCTTGCCGTGCGGCAGATCGTGCAGACGAACGAGTTTCTGACGCTGATGCTGCATGCGCAGGAGCGCGGGCTCGATCCCATCGTTCTTAAGGGCATAGTTGTCCGCTCGCTTTATCCCAAGCCCATGCTGCGGCTCTCCGTCGACGAGGATCTGTTCGTTTCCCGCGGCGAGCTGCGCGCATATCACGAGTTTTTCCTTTCCGAAGGGCTAACGCCTGACGATCCCGAAGCCGATCTTGACCGCTCGCTGGAACTCAGCTACCACAGGCACGGTTCGCCCACCTACATCGAACTTCATACGGACTTTTTACCATCTGGTTCCGACGCCTACAGCGAATGCAACGCGGCGCTTTCCGGCGCGTCGGAGCGCAGTACGCAGGTCACGATCGAGGATGTGACGATGCGGACGCTTTCGCCGACGGATCACATACTGTACCTTATACTGCACGCGTACAAACATTTCCTGCACGGCGGGTTCGGCATACGGCAGGTCTGCGATATCGGGATGTTCTCCGAGCACTATGCGGATTCGATCGACGCAAGTCACGTCATGTCGGAATGCGAAAAGCTGCATATAGGGCGATTTGCCGCGGCGCTGTTCCGCATCTGCGAACAGGAGCTGGGCTTCCCGGAGGGAAAGCTCTTCCCCGGCGTGGAGGTCGACACGCATGATCTGCTGGAGGACATAATGTCCGGCGGCCTCTACGGCATGAACGATATCAACCGCGCGCACTCGAGCACATTGACGCTCGACGCCGTCGCCTCCCAGCGAACGGGCAGGCGGCGCAAGGGCGCGTTCCACTCGGTATTCCTTCCGCTAAAGGATCTGGTCGGCCGCTATCCATACCTTCGCAAACGCCCCTGGCTGCTCCCTGCGGCGTGGGCGCAGAGGATATGGAATTATCTCTTCAAGCGCGAAAACGGCGCTGTGAGCCCCTCTGAGAGCCTGCGGATAGGCCGTGACAGGATTGAACTGCTCCGCGAATACGAAATAATAGATTAGGCGGTATTATGGAAGAAAAGAACAGCAAAGCCGGTATCGTCGGCGGGATATTGTCGCTGATCGTCATCGCGCTTTTCGCGGCGGTGCTCATCGTCCCCGCCTCACGCGAGGTGTTTAAAAAGCTCTCCTCGGAGCATCCCTACATAATGGGCTTCATCAAGTTCGCTCTCCTCGCCACAATAGGCGAGATCCTCGCGCTGAGGATCAGATCCGGCGCTTGGCGTCTCCCCTGCTACGTCGGCTGGAGGATGCTGATCTGGGGCGTTATAGGCGTCGCGATAACGTTCATGATGAAGACCTACTCCTACGGCGTCGCGGGGCTCATGGATGCAAAGCTCCTGCCCGGGCAGGGCGAGGGCTTCGGCAGCCGCCTCTTAAAGGCGTTCTACACGGCAGCGGTCATGAACCTGACGTTCGGGCCGACGTTCATGGCGACGCACAAATGCACCGACAAGTACCTTGAGCTGCGGCACGCGGGCATCAATAAGCCCGGCCTAAAAGGCGTTGTGAACGGCGTCGACTGGCATTCCTTCGTCAGCTTCACGCTATTCAAGACCATACCTCTTTTCTGGATACCGGCGCACACGCTGACGTTCCTGCTCCCCGCGGAATATCAGGTCATCGCCGCTGCCGCGCTTTCGATAGCGCTCGGGCTGATACTGAGCCTTAAAAAATGAGTATGATAAAACAAACGGGAGAGCTTCAAGCTCTCCCGTTTTTCATTCTTTGCTATTTCAGTACAGATCGTGCTCCGTCTCGGAATAGATCCTGAACAGCTCCAGGCACGCCTCGCGGTCGATCTGGACGAGGTAATCCTCCAGCGCCTCCCTGCCTCCGCCGAGCTGATCGAAATGCGCGTCGCGGAAGCCTATCGCGGAGTTATCGTCGATGGTGCAGCCGTAATAGACGCGGTCGATGTTCGCCCAGAGGCAAGCGTAAAGGCACATGGGACAGGGTTCGCCCGTGGTGTAGAGCTCGCAGCCGGAAAGATCCTTTGTGTCGAGCCTGCCGCACGCGTTGCGGATAGCCGATATCTCGCCGTGCGCGGTGGGGTCGTTGTTCACGAGCACCTTGTTGTGCCCGCGGCCGACTATGCGGCCGTCCTTCACGATAACGGTGCCGAACGGGCCTCCGTGCCCGCGGGAAATGCCGTAGAGCGCCTCCCTGATCGCGGCCTGCATATTGGGATCCGCAGCATTTACAGACATCCTGGGGAGATCAAACAGCACGCGGCGCTTGCCCGAGAGCCTGCGGCGCGAACGGCGCGGGCGGCGGTTTCCGTTGATATCGTGTACTCTCATATTTCCTCCTGAACAGTTAAGGAACGCGGCTCGCGCCGCGTTCCCCGTGTCTTACATGCTATTACTCCTCTTCCTCTTCCTCGGGAAGGTTGGCGTTGTGATACACGTTCTGGACGTCGTCATCGTCGTCGAATATGTCGAGGAGCCTTTCGACCTTCATGACCATCTCGGGATCGGAGACGTCTACGGTCGTCTGGGGGATCATCGCGACCTCGCCGGAGATGATGTTGAGGCCCATGCCCTCGAGCGCCTCACGCACGGCGTAGTAGTCGTTGGGTGCGGTGTATACCTCGAAGCAGTCGTCCTGGGGAACGAAATCCTCAGCTCCCGCGTCGAGAGCGGCCATCATGAGCTCGTCCTCGTCCGTTTCGGAGGTACGCTCGATGACGATGACGCCCTTCTTGTCGAACATATAGGATACGCAGCCGGAGTTGCCCATGCCGTTGCCGTACTTATCGAATATGTGGCGGAGCTCCGCGGCGGTGCGGTTCTTGTTGTCGGTAACGACCTCGACTATGAGAGCGATGCCGGCGGGACCGTAACCCTCGTACGTGCCCTCTTCGTAATTGACGCCGGCGCCCTCGCCGACGGCCTTCTTGATGGAGCGGTTGATGTTGTCGTTGGGCATGTTGGCAGCCTTCGCCTTTGCGATGACGTCGCGCAGCTTGGAGTTATTGGCGGGATCGCCGCCGCCCTCCTTGACGGCTATCGCTATTTCACGGCCGATCTTCGTAAAGATCTTGCCCCTTGCGTTATCGGTCTTTTCCTTCTTGTTCTTGATATTTGCCCATTTGGAATGTCCAGACATTTATTTGTACCTCCTGTACGATAGTGGTTATTTTATAGGTTCGCAGATCGCGACCACCCTCGTTTTTGACATCTGCAAGTCGTAATCGAAATCACCGAGACAGGTGATGAGGGTGAGCCTTGTTTCGCCGCCCGGCGACATTACCGAGTCGGGCACGGCGTTATACTTATATCTCTCGATGGATACGACGCTGTAAAACGCGTATTCACCGTTTTCCATCGTGACGCACACGCGGTCCCCGATCTTGAGGCCCTTGTGCAGTATCGAGAAGAGCCCTTTCTGCCCGTGATAGCGGTTGTGCCCGGCGATAATGCAGTTGCCCTCCTCGTTGGGAGCGGCGCCGTACATGTACCAGCCGGCGATGTTGTATTCGGGGACTGTGTCCATCTCGCCCTTGTCGTTCACGCCTACGGGGATGACCGCGACGGCGATATCATGCCCCTCGAAGTAGATGTTGACAGGCGGGGACGGAGCTTCGGGAGTAGGCTCCGGCGTGGGTTCCTCCGATCGCCCAGGGTCGACCTTTTCGGTCGGCAGCGGGGTCTCCGAGTTCCTGATGATTATCGGCGGAGGGAACGTGACGTTCGGGATCTCACCGCTGTTCCTGCTGAACAGGTTCGTCTGGTCCCGAAGGATAATGAAAACGCCCAAAAGTATCAAAAAGGCCGCGGCAATGTAGAGCGCCGTGTTGAACCTGTGGTTCTTCTTTCGCCGCTCCTCCCGGGAGATATCTTCTGTTTTGGGCATATTTTTCACCATACTGTGATATTATAACAAAACAATTTGGTATTGGCAACAGTAAATAATTATGTTATAATTATAAAGTTAAAATTATTTTGGAGCAATGTGCCCATCAGTGGCCTTACAAAAGGAGATCCAATATGAACATCAAGGATGGCATCGCGCTCAAGGTGAGTGAGCTTTCCGGCGTCGCCGCGGAGGAGATCGCCGGCTGGTTCGAGACGCCTCCCACGCCCGATAAGGGCGATATCGCACTGCCCTGCTTCAAGCTCGCGAGGAGCTTGAGGAAGGCCCCGCCCGTTATCGCGGGCGAGCTTGCGGAGGCTTTTTCGGGCTTTGACGGGATAATCAAGGCCGAGCCTGCGGGCGGCTATCTCAATTTCTTCCTCGACCGCTCCGATGAGGCGAAAAAGACCGTGCTTCGCGTGCTCGAGGAGGGCGATTCCTTCGGCGCGTCCGACGAGGGCGCGGGCAGGAACGTCTGCGTCGACTTCTCCTCCATAAACATCTGCAAGCCCTTCGGCGTGCATCACATCACCACGACCGTGCTCGGGCATTCGCTTTCGAGGATATTCAGGCACCTCGGCTTCAACCCCGTCAGGATCAACCACTTGGGCGACTGGGGCACGCAGTTCGGCAAGATGCTCGTCGCCTTCAAAAAATGGGGCGACCGCGAAGCGATAGAGAACGCCGAGAGCCCCATGCGCGAGCTCGTCGATCTTTACGTCAAGTTCCATCAGGAGGCCGAAGCGCATCCCGAGCTCGAGGACGAGGCGCGCGCCGCGTTCCGCTCCATCGAGCTGCACGATCCCGAGAACTGGGAGCTTTACGACTGGTTCAAGGAGATGACATTGAAGGAGGCTCAGCGCACCTACGACCTCCTGGGCGTTGAGTTCGACAGCTACAACGGCGAGGCCTTCTATGAGGACAAGATGCCCGCCGTCATCGAGGAGCTTAAGGAAAAGGGCGTGACGACCGTCGACAACGGCATGACCATAGTCGATCTTTCCGCCTACGATATGCCGCCCTGCCTGATTCTGAAATCGAACGG
>JAFZYC010000052.1 GCA_017616435.1 Clostridia bacterium | reverse complement strand
GCGGTATCCCCGTCGATGGCCTGACGGCCGGTGAATACGATATCATAGGGAAGCTTCGATACCGCGGCGGCGATGGTCGAGGAGGTCGCCCAGGTATCTGCGCCGCCGAAAGCGCGGTCGCTTACGAGATACGCCTCGTCCGCGCCCATTGCGAGCGCTTCGCGCAGCACGGCGTCCGCCTGAGCGGGGCCCATCGAGACGACGCGGACAACGGCGCCGAGCTCGTCCTTGATGCGAAGAGCCGCCTCAAGGCCCGCCTTGTCGTCGGGGTTCATTATGGAGGGGACGCCCTCCCTTATAAGGGTGCCGGTCTTGGGATCGAGGCGCACCTCGTTCGTATCCGGGACCTGCTTTATGCATACGATAATGTTCAACATGTTCTTTTACCTCCCTCAGCTCAAGAGGCTGCCCGAGATGACCATGCGCTGCACCTCGCTGGTGCCCTCATATATCTCGGTGATCTTGGCGTCGCGCATCATGCGCTCGACCGCGTACTCGCGGGTGTAGCCGTAGCCGCCGTGGAGCTGCACGCACTTGGTCGTGACCTCCATAGCCGTCTCCGCCGCGAAGAGCTTCGCCATGGCCGCCTCGACGCTGAAGCGTTTCTGCGTGTCCTTGGCATAGGCCGCCTTGTAGACCAGCTGCTTCGCCGCCTCGACCTTCGCGGCAAGCTCCGCGAGGGTGAACTGCGTGTTCTGGAACTGCGCTATCGTACGGCCGAACTGCTTCCTCTGCTTGACGTAGGCGACGGTGGTCTCAAGCGCGCCCTCCGCGATGCCCAGCGCCTGCGCGGCGATGCCGATGCGGCCGCCGTCGAGGGTCGCCATGGCGATCGAGAAGCCCTTGCCCTCCTGCCCCAGCATGTTCTCACGCGGGATGCGGCAGTCGCGGAATATGAGCTCGTAAGTGGAGGAGCCGCGGATGCCCATCTTCTTTTCCTTCGTGCCGAAGGTGAAGCCCGGGGTGCCCTTTTCGACTATGAAAGCGGACATACCCTTGGTTCCGAGCGCGGGATTCGTCAGCGCGAAGATGATGTAGATATCGGCCTCCTTGCCGTTGGTGATGAATATCTTGGAGCCGTTCAGCACGTACTGCTCGCCCTCGAGTACGGCCTTCGTCTGGACGCCCGCGGCGTCGGTGCCGGCGCCGGGCTCCGTGAGCGCGAACGCGCCGAGCTTTTCGCCGGAGGCGAGAGGCTTTAAGTACTCCTCCTTCTGGGCGGGAGTGCCGAACTTGTAAATGGGATCGCAGCAGAGCGAAGTATGCGCGGACACTATGACGCCCGTCGTCGCGCAGCGCTTGGATATCTCCTCAACGCACATCACGTAAGTGAGGCTGTCGCAGCCCTGACCTCCGAACTCGCGGGGTATGGGAATGCCCATGAACCCGTATTTCTGCAGTTTTTCCACCGTTCCCCGGGGAAACTCCTCCGATTCGTCGACCTCAGCGGCATAGGGCTTGACCTCGTTCTCCGCGAATTCGGAGAAGAGCGTCCTTGCCATAAGGTGCTCGGAGCTAAGTTTAAAATCCATTTCCTGCACCGTGCCCCTCAAAAAAAGGGGCTTCCTTTCATTAGGTATTATCAGAATTGTATTGAAAACAATGTATTCCTCATGGGCGCGCTTAAAGAGCCGCCCCTTCGGGTAAAGCTAATTATACCTTCTGCCCCGCCTTAATTCAAGCCATTTTTACCGTAAATAAAGTATATTTTAAGATGTGACGGACGTTTTTGGCATCTAATTTGAAAAACAAGGTAACATATTATTGCATATCAGCTTTAGTTGTGCTACAATGCTCACATGAAACACGGTTTCGAAAAAGGCGGGCAGGCCCGTTGGCTGCCCTTAGACAATGCCGCGAAGATCTATCCCCCCGCTATGACGGAGGGCTGGAACGCCTTGTTCCGCGTGTCCGTCACGCTGGACGAGCCTGTCGACCGGCAGATATTGAAGCGCGCTCTGCTGCGCACCGTGGCAAGGTTCCCCAATTTCTCCATGCGGCTGCGGCGCGGCTTTTTCTGGTACTATCTCGATAAGCTGAGCGGCGCTCCCGAGATACAGGACGACGTGCAGAACCCCTGCGCGCGCATGATGTTCCGCGAGAACGGCGGCTTCGCGTTCCGCGTCCGCGTCTACGGAAGGAGGATCGCCGTCGAGATATTCCACGTCATAACCGACGGCGCGGGCGGGCTCTCGTTCCTTAAAACTCTGACGGCGGAGTACATATCCATAAAATACGGCGTCAGCGTCCCGAGGGAGGGCGACATCCTCGACTGCTCCGTACAAGCCTCGGAGGAGGAGCTTGCGGACGGCTTTTTGAAGCATGCCGGGCCCAAGGCGGTCCCCGAGGCGCCGGGCAGGGCATACCGACTTTACGGCACTCCGGAAAAGGACTTCCTGCACGTCACGACGGGCATACTCGACGCAGAGGACATCTCCTCGCGTGCGAAGGCGCTCGGCGTGACCGTGACCGAATACCTGACGACAGTGCTGCTGTTCGCGGCGGCCGACTGGAAAAAGGCCAAGGGCAGCGTGCTGCAGGCGCGGCGCCCTGTAAAGGTGACCGTGCCCGTGAACCTTAGGAAGCTCTTCGGCTGCAGGACGCTCCGCAATTTCGCCAACTACGCGAACGTGGGCTTCGATACGAGATACGGCGATTACGAGTTCGAGGAAGCAGTCAGGATAGTCCATCATCAGCTCAAGCTCGAGACCGACCCGAAGCGCCTCGCGGCAAAGGTCGCGAGCAACGTCGGCATAGAAAAGAACGTGTTCATGCGGCTCGTGCCGCTCGTGATAAAGGACCCGATAATGAGCCTCGCCTACCGAATCGAGGGCGACAGGAAATCCACCACCTGTTTATCGAACCTCGGGCTCGTCAAGCTTCCTCCCGAGATGGAGGCGCATGTTGAGCGATTCGATTTCATGCTCGGCTCGCTTATCGAGAACCCCGTCGCCTCCGCCGCGATAGGCTACGGCGGAAAGCTTTATATCAACTTCACCCGCACCATTCGGGAGCAGTTCCTCGAAAGGGCGTTCTTCACAAGGCTCGTCAGGATGGGGATCCACGTGAAGATAGAATCGAACGGCGGGGAATGATCCCCCATTATAGACGGAGGTCAAAATGTCTTACTGCGTAAACTGCGGCGTCGAGCTGGGCACTTCCGAAAGGTACTGCCCGCTCTGCGGCGTTGAAGTCAATAATCCCGCGGCTCCGTTTGACGAGAACGCGGAGAAGCCCTTCCCCTCCGGGGCGGAGCAGATACGGCACAGGACGGTGCGCGTGCTCGCGGCAAGGGTGCTCTCGCTCCTGCTGGCGATACCGCTCTTATCGGTGCTGCTCGTCGATCTCGTTCAGGACGGGCGGCTCACCTGGTCGCTCATTCCCGCGGCCTCGATAGCGCTCCTGTTCATGGTCGCCGTGTTCCCCTGCCTCTTCAAAAAGCCCAAGGTATGGCTGTTCATGCTGTTCGGCACGCTCGAGGCCGCGCTGTTCCTTTTCGTGCTTCATACGATACTCGGCGGGAACTGGCTGTGGCTGTTCGCGCTCCCCATAACGCTCCTTACCGGCGCCGCCACCATCGGCTGCTGTCTCATAACGACCGCGAAACGCCCGAGCCTTCCGCTCAAAATGATAGTCGTGCTGCTGATAGTCATGGTATACGTGATAGTGCTTCAGATGCTCATCGAGATATACCTTGCCGGGCGCATACGGCTCGACTGGTCGCTCTATATCGCCGTCGCCTGCGGGATACTGAGCATAGTCGTCCTTATTGTAGGCCGGCTCTACAAAAAGAGCGAGGCTTTCAAAAAGAAGATGTTTTATTGATATTGTATTTCCCGCGCGGAAGTGCTATAATACCATCATTCCAAGAAACGAGGTGCACCGGCTTGAACATTCGCTGAGACCGTTTTAATTTCTCTGCCGCAGTCTTTGGCTGTTGGCGAACAGAACGTGTTTTCATGCGAGGTGCACATGCTACAGCTTAACGATGTTTCCATATTTGTGACCGCAACCGGGCGTACGCTCGTGGGCGGCCTTTCCTTTACCTTGAACCCCGGCGACCGCACGGTGCTTATCGGCGAAGAAGGCAACGGCAAGTCGACCGTACTGAAGCTCATTTACGACCCCGCGCTCATTGCGGATCACGCGGAGTACACGGGCTCCGTTTCCCGCGGGAAGCACCGGCTCGGCTACCTTTCGCAGGAGGCCTCGCCCGAGGAATCAGCGATGGGCATATCGGATTTCCTCGGTCTCGGCCCGGACGAGCTCTGGCGGGCGGAGCTTTTGGCCGCGCAGTGCGGGCTCGATCCCGCGCTCACGGGCGAGCGGCGCACGCTCTCCTCCCTATCCGGCGGGGAGCGAGTGAAGATGCGCCTTATAAAGGTGCTCCTCGGAGAGCCCGATATGCTGCTCCTCGACGAGCCGACGAACGATATCGACATAGAGACCCTCGAATGGCTCGAGGAGTTCATAAACTCCTTCGAGGGAGGGGTGCTCTTCGTATCGCACGACGAGACGCTTATCGAGAACACCGCCAAGGCGGTCATCCATCTAGAGCACATACACCACAAGAAGGTCGCGCGGTGCACCTACGCAGCGGTCCCCTACCGCGAGTACATCGAGAACCGCGAGCGGGCGTTCGCGCATCAGGCGCAGGTCTCCGCATTCGAGCATGAGGAGCAGCGAAAAAAGGAGGAGCGCTGGCGCGAGATATACGAGAAGGTCGATTCCGCGCAGAGGAACCTTTCGCGGCGGGATCCCTCCACGGGGCGCCTGCTAAAGAAAAAGATGCACTCGGTTCAGGCGCAGGGACGAAGGCTCGAAAAGGAGCGCGAGGAGCTGACCGAAGCTCCGATGAGCGAGTGGCAGATAGATATCGAGCTCCCTCCCGTTTCTCTGCCCGCGAGGAAGGAGCTTATAAGGCTCGATTCCCCCGGGCTCTTCACCCCCGACGGGACGAGGCTCACCGCGCCCTTCACCCTCAATGTGAACGCCGCCGAGCATATAGTGATAACAGGCAGGAACGGCGTAGGCAAGACCACGCTTTTAAGACAGATTAACGAGGAGCTTTCCCCGCGGCGCGATCTCAACGTGTTTTATATGCCGCAGAACTATTTCGATCTGCTCGACGATTTTGAGACGCCGGAGGATTTCCTTGCCCCGTCCGGAGGCAAGGACGCCAAGACTCGCGCAAGGACATATCTCGGCAGCGTCCGCTTTACAAAGGACGAGGCTGAAAGCCCGATCCGCCGCCTGTCCGGAGGTCAGAAGGCGAAGCTGATGTTCGTCAAGATGGCGCTGGAGGGCTACAACGTGCTGCTCCTCGACGAGCCGACGCGCAATTTCAGCCCGCTGTCGACCCCGGTGATACGCCGGATAATCAAGAGCTTCGGCGGCTGCGTGATCGCAGTAAGCCACGACAGGAAGTTCATTTCGGATATAGGCGAGAGGAAGCTCGTGCTGAGCGAGGACGGCCTTGCGGAAAGCTGAGATAACGGCAAAGAAAAAGACGCGGAGCGATCGCTCCGCGTCTTATTGTTTTATTATGTCAGTCGTGCCTGCGCTTTGCAGCTGCGAGCGGGCACACGCCAAACGCGATCAGCGCCGCGCCGATCAGCGTTACTCCGACGCCGCCGGTGGAGGGAACTCCGGGGCCTTCTTCGGGTACGAGCCCCGCGAGCACGAGGATCTCATGATCGACGTTCACAAGGCCGGTGCATCCGTCAAGATCGGCGCTCTCGATCGGGTTGCCGTAAGTGATAAGCGTCTCGAGCTGGGGGCAGTCGGAGAAGTCGATGCTCCTGACGGTGCCGTCCTCGTTATCGCTGCGCACGTCCACCGAGAGGAGCTCGGGGCAGTTTTCCGCCTTTACGCTCGTAAGATGCGCGTTGATGCAGAATATCTGGATCAGGTATCTGCAGTCGGACAGCTCGATCTCTCCGCAAAGATCCATATCGGGCCTCAGGAACAGGTACGTGATATGGGCGATGCCTCCGTACCTCTCGAACCACGCGCCGTACATTCCGTCGGAGGTTATGATGTGCCACGTGGAGGGATCGTTTGGATCGTAGTTTTCGTTGATCTTGGTCCCGTTCTTCACGCCCTTCTCATCCTCGGTCTCGAGCAAGGCGCGGAGCTTAAGGTATTCGTCCCTGTCGTATCCGTAGGGAGACCAGCCTTCTCCGCTCTCTTCGGCAAGCGCGGGAACGGCGGCAAAGAGACAGATGACTGTGAGAAGCGCTGCGACGGCTGCTGCGATGATGCGTGTTTTCATGGTTTTCCCCTCCGATAAACGATATTGCGAATGGCGGTTAGCGGTTTTAACCACTCTTCACTTATATAACGTTTCAAAGCGGTTTCGGGTTCCCGGTTTTGAAAAATATATCATTTGCTTTTTGAATCGAAAGGAGCAGGCTTCCCTGCTCCTCTGTTCGTTCTCAGCCGTAGAGCTTAGACAATATCCAGTTGACGAGCCGCGCGGGGAGGAGCTTTGCGAGCACGCAGAGCAGGCAGTAGACGAAGCCGCAGGAGTAGAGGGGCTTGGGACGGCGGCGGGTGGCTATGTGATACGCGCGCCTTGCCAGCGCCTCGGGAGGCATGCCGTTCTGCTCGTCGTGCTCCATGGTCCTGACGGACTTTTCAAGCGAGGGGTATACCGCAGATCCCGCCATGGACTTTGCGCGCGCGGCGGTGAAGCCCGTTTTGACGTCTCCGGGCATGAGCGCGGAGACCTTTATGTTATACCCTCTGACCTCGTTCTGGAGTGCCATCGTATAGGCGTTTATCGCGGCCTTCGAAGCTGAATAATAGGTCTGATAGGGGATGGGCGTTATCGCGGCGACGGAGCTCATGTTGATCACCCTGCCGCCCCCGTTTTCGCGCATCGAAGGCAGCACGGCCTTTGTCATGTTGACCATGCCGAAGAAGTTCACGTCGAACTGGCGCTTGGCTTCTTTGAGCTCTGTGAACTCCACCGCGCCGGATATGCCGAAACCGGCGTTGTTCACGAGCACGTCTATCCGCCCCTCGCGCGAGAGTATCGTTTCGACGGCGGAAGCGCAGCTCGCCTCATCCGTTACGTCGCAGGGAATGAAAGTCACTCCCTCCGGGAGCTCGGCCTCGCGCCGTGCGAGCGCGTAGACCACCGCCCCTTTTTCGGAGAACTGCTTTACTATCGCGAGCCCTATCCCGCTCGTTCCGCCGGTGACGACGGCTCTCATCCTCGTACCGCTCACGTTTTACGCCTCCGGTCTTTCCTGCTCAGCCGTGTGGCCGATGACCCTTTCGATTATGTCGAGCGCCTCGTCGAGTATCGCCTCGGTATGGGTCGCCATATAGCTCGTGCGGAGCAGGCACTCATCCGCGGGCGTCGCGGGAGGCAGCACGGGATTGACGTAAACGCCGTTGTCATAGAGCTCCTTCGCCTTGACGAGGGTACGCTCCGTGGTATAGGTGTAGATGGGGATTATCGGGGTTATGCTGTCGCGGATGGCGACTCCGCGAGCCCTCAGACCGTTCCTCATGTACATCGAAAGATCCATGAGGCGCTTCGGCAGCTCGGGCGATTCCATAAGTATATGCAGCGCCTCCAGAGCGGTCGCGCAGTTTGCAGGCGGTATCGAAGCGCAGAATATGAACGGGCGCGAGGCGTGGCGGACGTAATCTACCACCCTGTAATCGCCGGCCATATAGCCGCCCAGCGACGCAAGGCTCTTGGAGAAGGTGCCCATTATGATGTCGACCTTATCCGTGAGTCCGAAATAATCCGCGGTTCCGCGGCCGTTCTCGCCGAGAACGCCGAGGCCGTGAGCGTCGTCGACCATGACCCTCGCGTGATACTTCTGCGCAAGATCCACTATCTCCGGGAGCTTCGCTATATCGCCGCCCATGGAGAACACGCCGTCGGTTATGATGAGCTTGCCCGCGTTTTCGGGGACCCTTTTCAGCTGCTCCTCAAGATCCTCCATATCGGCGTGGCGATACCTCAGCATCTTGCCGTAGGAGAGCCTGCAGCCGTCGTAAATGGAGGCGTGGTTCTCCTTGTCGCAGATCATGTAGTCGTTCCTGCCGACGAGGGCGCTTATAATGCCCAGGTTCGACTGGAAGCCGGTGGAGAAAGTCATGCAGGCCTCCTTATGAAGGAAGCCGGCGAGCTCCTCCTCCAGCCTTACGTGCATATCTAGCGTTCCGTTAAGGAAGCGGGAGCCGGAACAGCCGCTGCCGTACCTTTCCAGCGCCTCGACGCCGGCCTTGATCACCCGG
>JAFZYC010000051.1 GCA_017616435.1 Clostridia bacterium | reverse complement strand
CGCCTGTATTCCTCGTCATACGCGCAGTTAAGATGGTTCTCGCGTATGACCTTCGTAAGCGTCTCCGCAAGCTCGGAATACTCCGCGGAATCGGCGGTGATGACGGCCTCCGGGACGTATTCGTCCAGATCCGCCCTCACGTTCTCTATCGCGCTGTGTATGACGGGCGTCACCGGGCGCGGCTCGTTGGCCTCGTTCCGGGGCACGTCGAACCAGTGATCCCCGCGGTAGATGGTCTCGCAGCGGTCGAGCCTCGCCCGCTCGCCCGCGTACGCTTCGTAAAACTCGCGAAACAGCCCGTAGAATGGAGCCGCCTCGGTCGTCATTGTGTTTTTCAATATCATCACTTGCCTTTCTTGTTGTTTGTCATGCGTCACATGCTCATATAGCCCTCGCTGTTTTTGCCGCGCAGATCGAGCGGATCGAACGCCGGCCGCTTTTTCGCGATGGGCGCCTGCGGCGTCTGCGGCCGCGACATGAGCCCGTACCTAAGCGCCTCCGGGGCGTGATCCTCGCCGTCGGCCGCGTCCTCGCGGTCGTGAGCGTCGTACTGCAGGGCGGGCAGCGTCCTTATGAGGTTCACGCAGTCGGAGAAGCAGCGCCAGCGCGGCTCCCCGTCGGGGGCGGGGGCAAGGTAATCCCTCACCCGCTGCCACCCCGCGACCCTCGTGCTGTCCGCGGGGACGACGGGCAAGCCGCTCTTTATAAAGAGCTCCGCAAGCGTCTCCCCCTCGAAGCCGCCTGCGCTTTTCAGCGTCGCTCCCCTGTTCTGCCACAGGTCGGGCGAGGCCACGGTATAGGCGATATCCTCGTCCCCGGTGAGCTCCTTTACCCTTTTTGCGACCTCCTCCGGGCGGGTCTCCCTTACGTAGAGCTCGCGGTAGGTCGTGACGCGTCCCTCCGTGTCCACCGCGTGCCAGAGCACGCAGCAGGGGTCGTTGTAGCCCCAGTCCATGGAGCGGAAGCGCCTGTGCCATTTGGGGATATCATAGGGCGGCACGACGTGGCGCTCGCGCGAGAACTCGCGGAAATACTGGCCTGCGTGCACGTCCCAGTCGCCCTCGAGATGCGCCCTCCTAAGATCCTCCGGCAGCGTCATGAGCTGGCGCACGTAGCCGGGATCGGCCGTCAAAAGCGCCGCGTTGTCCCATATCCTGGCGGGGATGAACACGTAATCGTTGGGATCCTCCCCCTCTCTGAAGGCGCGGTCGATGAACAGCCGCTTTACCCACGCGTGGCCGACGTTGCCGGGGTTGCAGGTGTAATACATGCGCGGCGTGAAGCCGGTGAGCGAGGTGCGGTTGCAGGTCGCGAGGAACTGCTGCTGCTCCTCGGTGAAATGGGTCGCCTCCTCCATGCCTATCACCGCGTATTCCTGCCCCTGATACTGATAGACGTCGGAGGCGGTGTCGCAGTAGCCGAGCTTTATCCTCGACCCGTTGGGGAAATTGAACGCCCGCTCCGTCGCGTTGTACGGCGCGAAGCCGTAAAGCTCCTTCATGAGTGGCAGTATGTGGTTTTCGCGCAGCTCCGGAAGCGTGCGCCGGAGCAGCAGTATGTTGAGACGGGGATAGTTCACCGCGAGCAGCACGAGCTTTCGCCTCATGGCCCAGCTCTTGCCGCCGCCCCTTGCCCCGCCGTATGCCGTGTGCCTCGCGCGGGAGAGGAAGAACTCCTCCTGGCGCGGGTTCGGGCTGCCGTTAAGCACAAGAAGCATATTTGCCTTTCCCGCCGCTTGAAATGCGCGGCGTTTTGCTGTATTATTTAACGTGAATGAAAATGAAGGAGGGCGTTTTTCGAGTGAAGGAAGCAAGGGCAAATAAAGCGCGGGGCGTGATATACGTCATACTCGCGTCATTATGCTACGGCATAACGCCCATACTCTCGAACACCGCCTTAAAGGGCGGCCTGCCCGGGGACTTCCTGTCGCGGTTCTTCGCAAGTCCCCCCTCCTTCCTGCTCCTTTCGGAGCAGAACGCCATGCCCAACGAGTCGGTCGTCGGCTTCTCCATGTCGATCGCCTGCGTGATATCGCTCCTCAACTGCCTTATCGGGCGCAGGTCGCTCCGCGTGACGGGGCGTCAGGCTTTGGAGCTCGCGCTCTGGGGCGGCGGAGGGTTCGCGGCGACGATGCTGCTCATATCCTACGCCTATCTTTCGATACCCGCGGGCATGACGATAGTCTTGAACTTCACATACCCACTGATCGTCGCGCTCATATCCGCGCTGTTCTTCAAGGAGAAGCTCAGCCCCCTCGGGGTGTTCGCACTCGTCCCCGCTTTGATCGGCATCGCGCTCATATCCGGCCTCGCGGGGTCGGGCGGGAGCGGCGTCCTCGGGGAAGATCCCGCGCTGGGGATACCGCTCGCGCTCCTTTCGGGCCTCGCCTACGCGGTCTATTTCCTCGCGGGGAGGCACGCCTCGTATAGAATGCTCGACACATCCGTTTCGAACGTGTACATAACCGCATCCGCCGCCGCGATCTGCTTTACGGTAGCGCTGTGCACCGGCCGCTTCCGCCTGCCGCCCACCTGGTTCTTGTGGTTCGTGCTGATATCGAGCGGCATAATAGGCCTTGTGTTCGGCCTGCGCCTGCTGCTCGCGGGGATAAGGCTTTTGGGCTCCGTGACCGCGTCCGCGCTCAACACGCTGGAGCCCGTATTCGCCTCGATGACGAGCATGCTCGTGTTCGGCGAGCTCATGACCCCCTTAAAGGCCGCGGGCGCCGTGCTGGTACTCATAGGCGCGCTGCTCTCGATACTCGCCATGCGCCGCAGATCGGCCTGAGCCGCGCGTCATGCGCCCCCCACAGGGGCGTTTTTTTATTGCTCCGTTATCGCGTCGAAGGCGCCGTTCGCCGCGAGCGCCACCGCAGCGGCGTTGATCAGCGCCAACACCCCCTCGCGCCAGCCGAAGCCGCCCGAGGCCGCCCCCGCGAGCGTTATCATTATCAGCGCCGCGGCAAAGCTTATGAGCCTCGGCGGTACCTTCCGCATGAAGGGCAGCTCCTTAATGAACTGCGTCACGAGCGTCGTCGCGAGCGTCGCTCCGGAGTAGGTCATGAGCGTCTGCCACGTGAAAAAGCTTTCCATGGCGCGCCTCACGATGCGGCGTGGCGGGAGGCGAACTCCCTTACCCCGCTCATGGTGATCCTGCCGCAGCGCCCGTCGGGCGTGCCGCAGTAGTAGCCAAGAGCGTTGAGCGCCTTCTGCAGATGCATTATGTGATCGCCCTGTATCATGGGCGTCTGCACCTTGAGTATCACGGGCTCGTCGCGGTATTCCTTATCATAGGAGAGCTTGACGGTGACGAGCCCCCTGTGCGTCCACGGGCGCTCCGAAAGCTTCGTTACCGAAACGCCGAAGCGTATCCCGCGGGCCTCCACGGCAAGGGGCTCCCCGTTCAAAAACCCGCATATAAAGCCGACGTGGCTCATGCGGCCCTCCGAGTTCATGTAGAACACCGCCTCGCCTATCTCGAACGGCCTCTCTATCTCGTCGATGGCGCCGCGCTCGGTGCACCACGCGCTGTAACAGTAGTTCGCGGTGACGTCCGTGCCGAGGTAGCTGTCCAGCAGTCCCTGGCAGTCGGTGGCCCTCCTCTTGAGGGCGACCCAGTTCTCCGTCACATTGGAGAACGCCTCCCGCGACCAGCCCTTTTTCCTGTAAAAATGCTCGTACCTTTCGTCGAGCAGCGCCTGCGTTACCGTGTTCCCCGTGGTGCCGTAGAGGTATTCCCAGGGCTCGCGCCCGCATTCGTCTATGTCGATGGGGAGCCTTGCCCCCTCCGGTATGCTATCTCTCTTCGCGTGGGTCAGCGCGAATGTGATAAAATCAACAGCGTTTTTCATCTCTATTTTTCTATCTCTCTTCCCTGCCCTTTCGGGCGCTTTTCTCTCATCATACAGTACGCTTCGTTATCACATCCTCAGTGGAGGTTCCTTCCTTCAACGAGCACCTGAGTACCCGTTATGAACTTGTACGAGCTTCCGTTGCCGGATATCCTCACGGCGGAGTAGCCCGTAATGGCCGTGTTGAGCCGCAGCATGCCGACGTATGTGGTCTTTGCCGCGGCGACCGTGCTGCCGTCGCCGTCGCCGCTCGTGTTCTTTTCCGCTATCATGAAGTTCATCCTGGGCTTTTTGAGCGTAAGCACCGCCATACACCTTTCGGGATACGTTACGTTCATGGCGATAAAGTTCGAGAACGTCGCGTAATACTGGTTCGTGTTGCCGTTGACGGCCACCCTCGCTGTGTTGCCGCCCGACATGCCGCCCAGCATAGTGATCCTGAGCTCGTCGAAGAAGAACGGCTCGCCGTTCGAGTCCTTATTGATCTCTATCGCGCCGAGATCCTCCGTAAGCGTGAACGAGTTTATCTCCTCCCAGTCGCTCGCGTATTCTATGCGGCGCCAGGTGTAATGCGGGGGATCTGCCGCCGTGCCGTCGCCATCGTGCGCGTCGGCGCAGATGTACGCCCTGCCCGTTGAGGATACCACTGCGAGCGAGCCCGTATCCCCCTCCGTCGCCTCGGTGGGCGGGCTCTGCAGTATCTCGGCGCCGCCCGGGACGGAGGCGATGAGCTCCGCGAACGTCGCTGCTCTGCTCTCCTCCGCGGCGGCTCTCGCGGTCTCGGCAGCGGCTCTCGCGGTCTCCGCCGCCTCCCTTGCCGTCTCCGCGGAAGCCCTTGCAGCCTCGGCCGAGGCTCTCTGCGTCTCGCTGCCGACCCTAAGCCTTTCCGTGGTGATCCTCGCGCCCTCCTGCGTGACCCTCACGGTCTCGTTGGACTGGCGAAGGACCTCGTTTTCCTGCCTTACCGCCTCGTTCGCCTGACGCACGGTCTCGTTCGCCTGCCTCGCGGCCTCCGCGGAAGCCCTTGCGGTCTCCGCCTCCGTCACGCTTTCGACAAGCGCCGAGAGAGTGGGGAACATCGGCGCCGCGGGGAGCGTCTCCCCGTTCAGTATCGCCCTGCGGCAGGAGAAATTGAACTTTGCCGAGGTCACGAGCACGTCGCAGTCCGTGATATCCTCCGGCGCTTCATCCGATGAGGAGTAGATCTGCAGCTCGCATTCGACCATGCCCGGCGCGAAGGACGCGGGGTTCAGGTCTATCGTGACGGTGTTCCCGTCGATCGTGACGGAGCCGTCCCCCGTCTCCTGTACAGAGATGCCGTTGGAGTTGGAGAACACGGCGTTGACGTACATCCCCGCGAGGGAAGCCGCCTCGCCGTCGTCCGTCAGCGTCAGCACTATCCTGTTGCCCGTGTCGCCCTCCACCACCTCGAAGGGCCTTATCGCGACGGGCCTTTTTAGGTCTATCGCGGCCTCGAATATCTTCAGTAGAGCAGCGTCGGCCATTGCGCGCCTCCCGTGCTGCCCGCTCTTCCGCCGTGCGCGGGCGAGCCGTCAGGACCCGTCGGCATGAAGGCGGAGTAGAGATCGTTGTAATCGACCTCCGGCAGATTGTACTGCACCTGCCAGCGGCGTATCCTCCACTCCCTGCTGCCGCTCGTGAAGAACAGATACCTTTCGGAGGCGGAGAGCCCGTTCAGATACCTCGCGTAGTCGGTATAGGTGTAGTCCTTGTCAAGATAGGAGAAATCGCCGTCGTACCAGACCCCGTCGAAATACGCGCCGTTCTTGTTGTGCCCGTAGTGCGCGCCCGCGCCGTCTTGGCCGCTGCCGCTCTTTCCGCTTCTGCCGCTCTTTCCGCTCCTGCCGGAGGACTTCGCCGCCCTTGCCGCGGCCTGCGCCGCGAGCTTCGCCTCCGTCTGCGCCTTCTGCGCCGCGAGCGTCATGCGCGTCCTCGCGAGCTCGCTCTCCATGCTCTGCATCGCGGATATCGCCTTGTAGAGGTATTCCGCCATGGACGAGGTGTACTTGCCCTCGAGCCCCATGACGTCGGAGGCGACGTCGTCCATCTCCCTCGACTTCATGGAGGAGAGGTAGCTCGAGCCGCCCATGCCGCGGGCGTAGGCGTCCGCGTCGAGCTCCGCCATGTTCGTCCTGCCGGCTTTGCGGCGCGCCGCTATCGCCGCGTCGATCGAGGGGCGAAGGAAGCTTTCGAACAGCCCGAACAGCTCCGAGAAGGAGGGTATGCTCGTTATCCCGTAGGAGCGGAGCTTGTTCCTGAGCCTCGTGTAGAAGCCGGAAAGCTCCTCGTCAAGATCCGCTCCGGAGCCCGTATCGGCCGAGGCTTCGCCGGCGTTCGCCCCGGCCTGCGGAGCCGTCTCCTCCTGATCCAAGCCGCGGCCGCGGGGCTCGGCCTCTTCGTAAATATCACCGCTTGACTTTTTTCTGTTTAAGCGCATGGCAGGAGTCCCGGCGCTGCCGGCGCTTGACGTTTTTCTGTTTAAGCGCATGTCGGGATTTCCGGCATATTCAGCGCTTGACGTTTTTCTGTTTAAGCCTTCCGCCGCCCTTTCCGCGAACCCGCGGGCCGTTTCTTGAGTCCCCGCGGGGATATCCGCCCCCGTGAGGGGGCCCGAGTCCGTCTCGCGGCCCGGGCGCTCCCCCGAGGGGATGTCCTCATAGCGGTACTTGGGCTTGCGGGCGGGCCTGAAGAACGATCGAAGATCCATCTTTCACCGCCCCCTTACGTTCAGGAGACCGTATGCTCGATCTTGACGAGCCAGAGGTCGTTGAGCACGACCGCGGAATAGGCCGTGACCTTCGCGCCGACGGTCGCCCGCTGGTCGAGGGGAT
>JAFZYC010000050.1 GCA_017616435.1 Clostridia bacterium | reverse complement strand
CGCCGCGACGACCGCCGTCAGCAGGAAAAGCGCGAAAAGCCTGAGCCCGCTAAGAAGGCTCCCGCTGCCGAGCCCGCCGCCGAGACCGAGCCCGAGGCAAGGGAGACCGCTCCCGCCGCCGAGCCCGCGCCCGAGAAGGTCATAAACTACACCCTTGAGGAGGCCGAGGGCAACCCCGCCGCCGAGTTCGTGAAGGGACTTATCGAGCGCATGGGCGCTACCGGCACGGTGCTTGCCGCCCGCGACGAGGACTGCTTGAGGCTCCGCATCGATTCGGAGATGATGGGCATGCTGATCGGTCACAGGGGCGAGACGCTTGACGCGATGCAGTATCTTACCGGCCTCGTCATCAACCGCAACCGCAAGACGGAGGGCTACACCCGAGTCACCCTCAACACAGAGGAATACCGCGAGAAGCGCGAAGAGACATTGAAGCGCCTCGCGAAGAAGGTCGCGGCGCAGGTCCGCGCCACCGGCCGTCCCCGCGCGCTGGAGCCCATGAACCCCTATGAGAGGCGCGTGCTCCATTCCACGCTGCAGAACAACCCCGACGTCACCACTCATTCCGAGGGCGAGGAGCCCAATCGCCGCGTAGTCGTAACGCCGCGTCGCAGAGGAAAGACCTATTCCCACGGCAGCCGCAGGCCGTCGCCGAGGCCCGCCGCGGAGCGCCGCGAGGAAGCTCCCGTTTCCGAATCGGCAACAGAGGAATAATAATGGATCACATGTCCACCGTATTTGCACTGTCCACCCCCGTGGGCGGTGCAATTACAGTTATGAGAATATCGGGCCCGGATTCGCGTGCGGTGCTCTCCCGGGTATTCACCGGGAGGATCGAACCGAGGCGTGTTTCCTGCGGCCGTGTGATCGACGAAAACGGCGAGACGGTCGATACCTGTACCGCCGTATTCTATGCCGCGCCCTCCTCCTACACGGGCGAGGACATGGCCGAGATATTCGTTCACGGCTCGTACGCCGTCGCAGCTAGGCTCATGGAGCTTATCGAAAACACCGGCCTCGCAGGGAGGGCCGAGCCGGGCGAGTTCACAAAAAGGGCCTATCTCAACGGAAAACTGGATCTCGCGCAGGCGGAGGCCGTTATGGACGTCATCTCCTCCTCCGCAGAGAGATCTCGCAGGGCGGCAGCAGCGCAGCTCGAGGGCAGACTGAGCGCCGTGATACGCGCGCTTTACGAAAGGGCGAAGCTCCTCTGCGCACAGCTCGCGAACGCCATGGACGACGACACGGGCGAAGCAGAGCTCGATATCGGGGCCTTTGCCTGCGCGATCCGCGATCTCGGGGCAGAGACGAACCGCCTTGCCGAGGAGGGCATGCGCAGCCGCATACTCCGCGAGGGCGCCAGGGTCGCGATAATAGGCAGCCCCAACGTGGGCAAGAGCTCGCTCCTGAACGCGCTCATAATGCGCGAGCGCTCGATCGTCACCGCGATACCGGGCACCACGCGCGATACAGTGGAAGAAAACGCCTCGATCGAAGGCATACCGGTCGTTTTCGTGGACACGGCGGGCATAAGGGAAGCCGAGGACGAGGTCGAAAAGATCGGCGTCGAGCGAGCGCGCCGCGAATCGCGAGAGGCGGATCTCGTGCTCTGGCTCGCGGACGGCACCCGAGCTCTAAATGATGAGGACGAGGCGATATTCCGCTCCGTCGAGGGAAAGAACATGATCGCCGTTATTACAAAGGCCGATCTCGAGACCGTGATCGCCCCCGACGAAGAGGGCCGCTTCCTCGACCATGCTGCCGCTGCCGTGAGCTCGCTCACGGGAGAGGGCTTAGGCGCTCTAAAAAAGGCGATAGCCGCCGCGCTCCTGCCCGGAGACGGCGCCTCGGATGCGCTCGTCACGAACGCTCGCCACGTTTCGGCGCTCATACGCGCTTCGGAGCATCTGTCGGAGGCCGAGGATAGTATCCGGATCCCGGACGCGGCGTATTACGAGCTTCGCTCCGCAATGGACTGTCTCGCATCGATACTCGGCGTCGACGATCCGACGGAGGAGCTCGTCGATTCGATATTCGCCAATTTCTGTATGGGAAAATGAGATGAAAGCCCCGCCTCTGCGGCGGGCTTTTTTCATGCCTGTCTGTTAGGCGGCTACTGTACAAGCCGCTGTTTCCGTGATATAATCAAGTGTTATGAGCCGTGTTTTCGATGAAAAATACGATATCGCAGTGATTGGCGCCGGCCACGCGGGATGCGAGGCCGCGCTTGCCGCCGCGCGCCTTGGGCTTCGCGTGCTTGTGCTCTGCGTCGATCTCGATTCCGTAGCGCTCATGGCCTGCAACCCCTCGATAGGCGGCACCTCGAAGGGGCACCTCGTTCGCGAGGTCGACGCCCTGGGCGGCGAGATGGGCCTTGCCGCGGACGAGTGCTTTATCCAGATGCGCATGCTCAATACGGGCAAGGGTCCAGCGGTGCATTCCCTGCGCGCGCAGATGGACAAGCGCCGCTATCATGAGCGCATGAAGGCCGCACTTGAGCGCACGGAGGGCATCACCCTCCGTCAGGACGAGTGCGCGCGTGTGCTGACCGAAAACGGCGCCGTTACGGGCGTTGAGACCGCCTTGGGCGCTTTTTATTCCTGCCGCGCGTGTGTGATATGCTCCGGCGTTTATCTGAACAGCCGCGTCCACACGGGCGAGTATCACCGCGACAGAGGCCCGTCGGGACTCGCGAACGCTCCGCTGCTCTCCGGCTCGCTCACGGAGCTCGGCTTTGAGCTGCGCAGGTTCAAAACGGGCACGCCGCCCCGCGTCGCCTCGGCGTCGATCGACTATTCCAAAATGGAGCCTCAGTACGGCGACGTTCCGATACCGCATTTTTCCTTTATGACAGAGGACCTTTTCAAGGAACAGGTCCCCTGCCACCTCACATATACAAACGAAAAAACGCACGAGATCATAAGAGAGAACCTGCACAGATCGCCGATGTACTCCGGCGCGATCCACGCGACGGGCACGCGCTACTGCCCCTCGATCGAGGATAAGGTCGTACGTTTCGCGGACAGGGAACGCCACCAGCTCTTTATCGAGCCGGAGGGCCTCTCGACCGACGAGATGTACGTGCAGGGCCTTTCGACCAGCCTCCCCCGCGACGTGCAGGAGGCGATGCTCCGCTCAATCAAAGGCATGGAAAACAGCCGCATCATGCGCTACGGCTACGCGATAGAGTACGACTGCATCGACCCCACCGAGCTTGACGCCGCTCTCATGAGCCGCAGGATCCCCGGTCTGTTCTTCGCGGGGCAGATAAACGGCAGCTCCGGCTACGAGGAGGCCGCTGCGCAGGGCGTCTACGCCGGTCTTAACGCCGCGCTGTTCGTAAAGGGCGAGGAGCCTTTCGTGCTCGGCCGCAGCGACGCGTACATAGGCGTGCTCTGCGACGACCTTACGGTCAAGGGCACGAACGAGCCCTACCGCATGATGACCTGCCGCGCGGAATACCGCATGCTCCTAAGGCAGGATAACGCGGACCTGAGGCTCACAGAGAAGGCGCGCCGTACCGGGCTCGTTTCCGACGAACGATACGATAGGCTGATGCTCAAAAAAGAGCGTATTTCAAAGGCTTTTTCGGCTCTCGAGAGGGCAGTTCCGGAAAGCCCGGAGCTGGTCTCTCTGCTGCGTGAAAAGGGCTACGGCGCGATAAAGGGGAGCGTCAGATTGAGCGCGCTTCTGAAAAGGAACGGTATCGGCTACACCGACCTCATGCGGCTTTACGACCTGCCCGAGATCGGGCGCGAGGCTCAAGAGGAGGTCGAGGCCGAGGCGCTTTACGGCGGTTACATAAAGCGGCAGGAGGAGGAGATCATAAAGCTCCGCCGCCTTGACGGCGAACGCATCCCGGAAGGGATCGACTATATGAGCATAACGAACCTTCGAACGGAGGCCCGGCAGAAGCTTGCCGCGGCAAGGCCGAAGGATCTTGGCCGCGCATCACGCATTTCCGGGGTGAGCCCCGCGGATATCGCAGTACTTTCCGTTTATATAAAGGCTTTTTCGGAGGAAAACCATGAGGATGATTCCCGATAAGGAACCGAAAACATACGATGAGACGCCGCGCGTTCCCATGACGGAGGAGACGCTCCGCGCCGCTATGCCGGACGTGACGCAGGATCAGGCAGACAAGTTCGTTAAATATTACAATCTGCTTTTGAAATGGAACGCGAAGGTCAATCTTACGCGGATAACCCTCCCCGAAGAGGTCGCGCAGAAGCATTTTGCCGACAGCGTTCTCGGCGCCTCGCTGATACCCGAAGGCGCGCGTGTCGTTGACGTCGGCACCGGCGCGGGCTTCCCCGGCGTGCCCCTCAAGATCGTGCGCCCGGATATCGAGCTCGTGCTCGTTGATTCGCTCGGCAAGCGCATCAATTTCCTTCGCGAGCTCTGCGGCGCGATCGGCGTCGATGCTGAGACGATCCACGCGCGTGCGGAAGACGCAGCGAGGGATCCGAAGCTGCGCGAAGGCTTCGATATCGCGCTTTCCCGGGCCGTCGCGCCTATGAACATACTGACGGAGCTCACGCTGCCCTTCGTCAAGGTCGGCGGCGCTTCGCTGATGTACAAGGGCTCCGGCGCGGCGGAAGAGATCGCCGCGAGCGAAAACGCCTTCCGTGAGCTCAACTGCGCCGCGGAGCCGATAGCTTTCGACGTCCCATGGGGCGCGAGGTCTATCGTCGCCGCAAGGAAGCTGGCTCCGACGAAGAAGAAATATCCGCGCAAAGCGGGCTTTGTGGAAAAAGCGCCGCTGTAAGGCAAAACCTTTGTCGCAAAGCATCGTTCTTTGCGGGCGAGGCAGGAATGCACGCCTATCCGCAGAAGGTTACAAAAAACCATGCGGAGAGGCGAAAATGTCAATACTTAACGAAAGAAGATCTAACGGACGGGAGCATAGGTCGGGCGAGTGCCTGGCGGAGCTGCCCGTCCGTCTTATCGTTCCGAATCCCGATCAGCCGCGCAGGACATTCGACGAAGCCGGGATCGCTGAGCTTGCAAAGTCGATAGAGCATGTCGGGCTGATACAGCCGCTTATCGTCAGGCGGGCAGGCCGCGGTTACGAGCTTATCGCAGGCGAACGCAGGCTCCGGGCGGTAAAAATGCTCGGTTATAAGACGGTCGCGTGCATTGTCGACAGCTCTTCAAACGAGGACGATTCGGCGCTCAGAGCCATGGTCGAGAACCTTCAAAGAGAGGATCTGCATTTCTTCGAGGAGGCGGAATGCTTCGCGGCGCTTCTTAACAGGCTCGGCGCAACGCAGGAAGAGCTTGGGTCGCGGATCGGCAAGAGCCAGAGCTATATTGCGAACAAGCTGCGCCTTTTGAAGCTTTCCCAAGCGGTAAGGAGCATCGTCGCGGAGAAAGGCCTTACAGAGCGCCATGCACGCGCGCTGCTGAGGCTGCGCTCCGAGATGGAACGGATCGAAGCGGCAGAACGAATGGCGTCGGAGGCGATGACCATCAAGGAAGCGGAAAGACTTGTCGACTCCATGCTCAGCGACACGCGGCGCGCTTCAAGACGCAGCCCGAAAATGATAAGGATATTCCGGGATTATCGCGTGTTCATCAATACGGTCGCCTCAGCGTGCGATCAGCTTCGAGAGAGCGGACTTGTTGTAGATTTCGATCAGAAGGACAAAGAAAACGGCGTGGAATTGAGCATAAGCATTACCCAGCAGAGCTCTAAATAAGGAATGTTTCACGTGAAACATTCGATCGGCAGATGTTTCACGTGAAACAATGCATACGGGAACACATGCGCGGTGGCAAATAAATGTTGCAACCACCGCGTATTTCGTTTATAATAGAGCTGACCGCAAGGTTAATCCAGACATAACGGAGATATTATGGCAAAGATCATAGCGATAGCCAACCAAAAGGGCGGCGTCGGAAAGACCACGACCGCCGTTAATCTTGCCGCATGCACCGCGCAGGAAGGCAAGAAGGTGCTGCTCGTCGACGTTGACCCTCAGGGCAACGCGACAAGCGGCGTGGGCGTGGATAAAAACGCCTGCGAATACAGCATATACGACGTGCTGATCAACGACGAGGAAGTCGAAAAGGTCATACTGCACACAAGGATCGATACCCTTGACGTGCTGCCCTCCCGAATAGAGCTTGCGGGTGCGGAGGTCGAGCTCGTATCAATGATGGCAAGGGAAAGGAAACTGCGCTCCGCCCTGAAGCCAATAGCGAAGGATTACGAGTACATATTCATCGACTGCCCGCCCTCGCTCGGACTGCTCACTCTCAACGCGCTGACGGTCGCGGACACGCTGCTCGTACCTATCCAGTGCGAATACTACGCTCTGGAGGGGCTTGCGCAGCTCATGAACACGGTCAAGCTCGTCCGGCAGCACCTCAACGAAGAGCTGGAGGTGGAGGGTGTAGTTATGACCATGTATGACGCAAGGACGAACCTCTCGCCCATGGTGGTGGAGGAGGTCAAAAAGTTCTTCAAAAACAAGGTCTACGATACGGTGATACCTCGTTCCGTCCGCCTCGGCGAGGCGCCGAGCTTCGGACTGCCCATCTCGCTCTACGATCCCAAGAGCGCGGGCGCGAAGGCCTATGAAAATCTTGCAAAGGAGCTGCTTGAAAGAGATGGCAACAGATAAGAAACAGAAGAGGCTCGGAAAGGGCCTGGATTCCCTTTTCGGGAGCTATGAACCGCAGGAAAACGATGTGGTCAGGCAGATAGAGATCGGCCTCATCGATAATAATCCCGGTCAGCCGCGCAAGCAGTTCAACGAGGAAAAGCTCAACGAGCTTGCCGAATCAATAAGAGAGCACGGCATAGTGCAGCCCCTCATCGTCAAAAAGAACGGCGAAAGGTACACGATCATAGCCGGTGAGCGCCGTTTCCGCGCCGCGCGGATAGCGGAACTCAAGGAGGTACCCGCCATCGTTCGCGACATGGACGGCCGCGAGGTCATGGAGGTCGCGCTCATAGAGAACATCCAGCGCGAGGATCTGAACCCCATCGAGGAGGCAGCCGCGATACGCTTCCTTATGAAAGAGCACGACCTCACGCAGGACGAGGTCGCGAAGCGACTCTCAAAGAGCCGTCCCGCGATAGCGAACGCCGTAAGGCTCCTGCAGCTGCCCGATACGGTACAGGATTTCCTTCGCGAGGGAAAGATACAGCCGGGCCACGCAAGGGTATTGGGCTCGATCACCGACAGCGAGCTGCTTGAAAAAACCGCGGAAAAATGCGCGGAAAACGGCTGGTCCGTGCGCGAAACGGAGGAACAGGTCAAAAAGGCGATAACGCTCGCGGAGCTTCATAAGCGTCCGAGGCGCAGGAGGAGGCTCACAAACGACCTCGCCGCGGCAAGGAGCCGGCTCAGGGAACGCCTCGGCACGCGCGTGGACATACAGGGCGACGAAAAGAAGGGCAAGATAATAATCGAATATTACACGGACGAAGGGCTCCAGTCGATCTACGAGACGATCATGGGCGAAGAAGAATGACTGAACTGAAGGACGGAGAAAGGATCGAGGATCTGCAGTACAAGGGCCTGCGCATTATACAAAACGAGCGCGGGTTCCGCTTCGGAACGGATTCCGTGCTGCTTGCGGGCTTTGTAACAGGGGGACCGCACGACAAAATGATCGATCTCGGCGCCGGAACGGGCGTGATATCGATACTCGTCGAGGGCAGGATCGGCGCAAAGCTAACCGCGTTGGAGATACAGCCGGAGCAGTGCGACATGGCAAGGCGCTCGATAGCGATGAACGGTCAGCAGATAACCGTCGTCGAAGGCGATATGCGGATCGCTCACGAAACGTTGGGCAGCGGAGCGTTCGACGCGGCCGTCTGCAACCCTCCCTATTTTCCCGCGTCGGGCGGGCGGATCTCCAAGAAGGGTGAAGCCGGATACGAGGGCGCGGCAACGCACGAGCTGTTCTGCACGGTAGCGGAGGTCGCGGCCGCGGCGGGAAGGCTCTTGAAGTACGGCGGCAAGCTCTTCATGTGCTGCCCGGTTTCGCGTCTCGCGGAGGTCATCGCCGCGCTCACTTCGGAAAGGCTCGAACCCAAACGCATGCGGCTTGTCGCCTCGCGCGCGGATAAGGCGCCGTACCTCGCTCTGATAGAGGCGAAGAAGGGCGCGAATCCCGGTCTTAAGATGGAAAAACTGCTGGTTATCTGCCGTGAGGACGGCAGCTATACAGAAGAAGCGAACCGTATCTATCACAGGAAAAATGACTGAGAACACCGAAAAAACCTTTGAAAAAACTGAAAAAACCGAGCGATTAAAGCCCGGTCTCTATCTTTGCGCGACGCCTATCGGGAACATGGGCGATATGACCGACCGCGTGAGGAACACGCTTTCCGCAGCGGACGTGATATTCTGCGAGGATACGCGAAATTCCGGGTCTATGCTTTCGCGGCTCGGGATCAAAAAGAGGCTCGAAAGCTGTCATGCGCATAATGAGGAGGCCGCGGCGGAACGCATTGCCGAACTCGTCGCCGGTGGAAGGGCCGTGGCGTACATCTCCGACGCGGGCATGCCGTGCATAGCCGATCCCGGCGAAAGGCTGGTGCGCGCGTGCATCGAGCGCGGGATAAGGTTCGAGGTGCTTCCCGGCGCATCCGCGGGGCTTACCGCGGCCATCATGAGCGGCCTGCCCACGGGAAGGATCTATTTTGCGGGTTTCCTCCCCCGGGAGAACCGCGAAAGGACGGAGCTTATAGCTGAAATTAAGCGGATCAGGGCGACGGTGGCCGTTTATGAGAGCCCGTACAGGGTCGGAGCGACGTTCGCGGAGCTTCTATCCGTGCTCGGGGACAGGCGCGCGGCGCTCGTCAGGGAGATAACGAAGCTCTATGAGGAGACCGTAAGAGGTACGCTTTCGACGCTCGCGGAAAGGTACAAGGACGAACCGCCCAAGGGCGAATGCGTGATCGTGATCTCGGGAGAGGGCGGCGAAGAAGCTTCACCCGCGGAGAGCCTTGACGGTATGCTCGAAAGACTGCTTTGCGACGGGATGAGCGTGAAGGACGCGGCGAAACAGGCGGCGCTCCTGCTGGACGTCCCCAAGAGCGAGGCGTACAGCAGAGCGAACGAGATAAAAGAGACGCTGTGATTATTCGATACGATCGGGGAGCGGTTGCCGCTCCTCTTCTTTTTTTGCGGAAACGCGCATAGTATCATGCCATGATGGCATGGATTTTCGGGCTTATGACGGCAGTGGGGATCGTGTTCTTCTCTGTGCAGGGCAACGGCGCCGGCGCGCTCGAGGCGCTGACGAGAGGCTGCGACGGCGCGATATCGCTTACGGTCGCGCTTGCGGGGCCTTACCTGCTGTGGTCGGGACTTATGCGGATAGCGGATGAAGCGGGGCTCGTGAAAAAGCTTGCGCGAATAATGAAAAAACCGCTGTCGCTGCTCATGCCGGACGCTCCGGAGGCCGCAGCTCCTGTGACGCTGAACCTCGCGGCGAACTTCTTCGGCCTCGGGAACGCGGCGACGCCTTTCGGGCTCGAGGCAATGCGCCGCCTTGACCGCGGCGACGGAAGGGCTTCCGATTCTATGGCAATGTTCATCGCGCTCAACTCCTCCGCGATAGAGCTTCTCCCGACGGCAGTCATCGCGATACGCACGGCCTGCGGTTCCGCGGCGCCATACGATATCGCGATACCGACTTTCGTCGCCTCCTTAGCCGCAGCCGGAGCCTCGATCGTTTCGTGCAGGCTCCTCGGGAGGCTCATCAAATGAGGGCCGCGGAGATCGCGATACCGCTCCTGATCGTCGCGCTCTTAGCTTACGCGCTCATCAAAAAAGTCAATATCTACAAGGCTTTTGCGGCAGGCGCCGCGGAAGCCCTCCCGCAGCTCGTTTCCGTACTGCCCTATCTTGCGGCGATGCTCACCGCGCTGGAGGCGCTTAAAAGCTCCGGCGCGCTTACGGCGCTCGTCGGAGCGTTGAGGCCCGCGGCGCAAAGGATCGGCTTGGCTCCGGAGCTCATCCCGCTCATAGTGCTCAGGCCGTTTTCAGGTAGCGCGTCCCTTGCCCTGCTCAAGGAGACGCTTGCCCAATACGGCGCAGACAGCTATATAGGTCGGGCCGCGGCGGTGCTCGTGGGCTCGACGGAGACGGTGTTCTATACGGTCGCGCTCTATTTCGGCTCGGTAGGCGTGACTAAGACGCGCCAGGCGATCCCCGCTTCCCTTATAGGCGGAGCGGTCGGAGCGGCGATCGGGATACTGCTTGTCAGGCTCATGTAAGGCGGGCGATTTGCATTTAAGAAAAGACTGTGATATAATAACGAAAAATCAAAGACCATCCAGAGGTAAAGCCAATGAAGATCGACGTCCAGCCGGTATTCGGCAAACAAACTGACAGCCAGCTTCAGGACACGACAGTTATCGTGGTCGACGTCCTCCGCGCGACGACGTCCATTATCTGCGCGCTCAACGGAGGCGCGATCAAGGTCGTTCCCACGGTCGACGCGGGCGACGCTGTAGCTTTGGCCTCCCGTCTCGGCGCTAGGGAGTGCGTGCTCGGCGGAGAGCGCGGCGGAGTGCAGATCGCGGGCTTTGAGCTTGGCAATTCTCCGGAGGATTACCTCTCCCGCAAGGTCAGGAACAAGACGGTCATAATCTCCACTACGAACGGCACCGGCGCGCTGTACAGCGTCAGGAGCGCGGACAAGGTCCTCCTTGCCGGCATGATAAACCGCACGGCGGCCGCAAAGGCCGCGGCCTGCGACGGGAACGACATACTGATCGTCTGCGCCGGGACCGAGGGCATGCCCTCCGCGGACGACCTCTGCACCGCCGGCGCGATCATCGAAGCCGTGAGGCAGTACGCGGACGTGATGCCGGGAGAGCTGACCGATATGGCGATACTTTGCGAAACGCTCTATAAAAACTGGAAGGAAGGCAGCTTCGATATGGCGCAGACCTTCCACTATTCCCGCCTCTGCGCGATGGGCTTCGACGAGGACGTCGAGTTCTGCTTCACTCCCGATACCACCGATACCGTTCCCATCTACCGCGACGGCGTGATCCAGAAGTTCAACTGATTGGCTTATCGATAAATAAGGCGATAATAAAAATTATCGCCTTATTTTAGTATAATCAGAAATCGGCCTTAAAATGCTTTACATTCATTGATAAACATGTTAAAATGAAAAGTGGCGAAAGAGGGCTGTCCTGGGAGAGGTCCCCGGAACGACGCCGGTCCCTTTCCGCCGGCCGCATTCTATTTTATTGAGGTATAATATGATCAAGTTTTCATGCGACAGCACCGCGGATCTTTCTCCCGAGCTGTACGAGCGCTACAACATCGCGAAACTGCCGCTCTATATCAATATCGGCGGCAGGGAATACATGGATGGTGTAGACCTCACATCTGACGAGCTCTTCGATCTGGTGGACAAAACGGGCGAGCTGCCCACCACCGCAGCGCAGAGCATCGACGATTTCACCGGTTATCTTATGAAACTCAAGGAGGAGAACCCCGGCTGCGAGATCATCCATTTCACGATCTCCTCGGGCTTTTCCACCACGTACAACGTCGCGAGCCTTGCCGCGCAGGAGATCGAGGGCGTCTACATCGTCGATTCCAAGAATCTCTCCTCCGGCATAGGCCAGTCCGTCATCGAGGCCTGCGAGATGGCCAAGAGGGGCATGACCGCAGAGGAGATCGTGAAGACCGTCGAGGAGGAGATAATCCCCAAGGTCGACACGAGCTTCACGCTCGATACCCTTAAGTACATGGCCAAGGGCGGCCGCTGCACGATGATCGCCGCGCTCGGCGCGAATCTTCTGCAGCTCAAACCCTGCATCGAGGTCGTGGACGGCGGCATGCGAGTCGGCAAGAAGTACAAGGGCAAGTACGGCCGCGTCATAAGGCAGTATGTCAACGACAGGCTCGCGAATCTCGAGGATATCCGTCCCGACAGGATATTCATCACAAGCGCTCACTGCATGCAGGAGTACATCGACGCGGCGTATAAGGAGGTCTCCAAGCTGAACTATTTCAAGGAGATCCTCATCACGCAGGCCGCCTGCACCGTTTCGAGCCACTGCGGCCCGAACACGCTGGGCGTGCTGTTCATACACAAGTAAGCTTTTGCGGCAAGCGCCGTGCGGCGGAGGAGCGTCCCCTTCGTCCGCGCCCGGCCGCCTGATTTTCCAAACAGAGTAAACCCTAACGAAAATACATTTTCAAAAGGAGCAAAAAATGAAGAACTATCTTGACGCAATGGGGATCACGGAGCTTTCCGCAGTCTACCGCAACCTTACTCCCGCTGAGCTTACCGAAAGGGCGCTTGCCCGCGGCGAAGGCAAGCTTGCCGACACCGGCGCGCTCGTCATCAACACCGGCAAGTACACCGGCAGGTCCCCCAACGACCGCTTTATCGTGGATTCTCCCGATGTGCACGATAAGGTCGACTGGGGCAAGATCAATATGCCCATCGAAAGGCAGAAGGCCGATGCCATTTACGGCAAGATGTGCGCCTATATGCAGAATCGCGAGGCGTTCATTGTGGATTGCTTCGTCGGCGCCGACACCGCCTACAGCCTTCCCATCCGCGTGGTCTGCGAGAACGCGGCTTCCGCGCTCTTTGCGACGCAGGCGTTCGTTCGCCCCACCAAGGAGCAGCTCGCCGATTTCAAGCCCGAGTTCACCGTTCTCTGCTGCCCCGGCTTCAAGTGCATACCCGAGCGCGACGGGACCAATTCCGAGGCCGCGATAATACTCGATTTCGAGTATCGCCGTGTGACCATCGCCTGCTCCATGTACTCCGGCGAGATCAAGAAGGGCATGTTCTCCGTTATGAACTTCCTCATGCCCGAGCGCGGCGTGTTCCCCATGCACTGCTCCGCCAACATGGGCGCCGAGGGCGATACCGCCCTGTTCTTCGGCCTTTCCGGCACGGGCAAGACCACCCTTTCCGCTGATCCCAACCGCTTCCTCATCGGCGACGACGAGCACGGCTGGTCAAACGACGGCGTGTTCAATTTCGAGGGCGGCTGCTACGCGAAGTGCATCAACCTCTCCCATGAGAACGAGCCCCAGATCTGGGAGGCCATAAGGTTCGGCTCGCTCGTGGAAAACGTTATAATGGACGAGGAGACCCGCGTGCTCGATTACAACGACGGCTCCATCACGGAGAACACCCGCGTCGCGTACCCGGTCGAATACATCCCCAACTGCGTCATCCCCGGCGTGGGCGGCCATCCCAAGACGGTCATATTCCTCACCGCGGACGCGTTCGGCGTGCTGCCCCCCATCGCGAAGCTCGATAAGAACATGGCCATGTACCACTTCGTAACGGGCTATACCGCGAAGCTCGCGGGCACCGAGCGCGGCGTCAAGGAGCCTCAGGCCACGTTCTCCACGCTGTTCGGCGCTCCGTTCTTCATCAAGCACCCCTCCATCTACGCCGAGATGCTCGGCAAGAGGATGGATGAGCACGACGCCAACGCGTTCCTCATCAACACCGGCTGGTCCGGCGGCCCCTATGGCGTGGGTTCCCGCATGAAGATCAAGTACACCCGCGCGATGGTCACCGCGGCGCTCACGGGCGCTCTCAACGACGTCGAGTATGTACGCCATCCCATATTCAACGTGCTGGTCCCCAAGACCTGCCCCAATGTGCCCGACGAGGTACTCGACCCCCGCGAGATGTGGGCCGACAAGGAGGCCTACGACAAGCAGGCGAAGGAGCTCGCGCAGCTGTTCATAAACAACTTCAAGAAGTACGGCAACATGCCGCAGAACATAATCGACGCAGGTCCCAAGGTGGACTGAGCCGACTGAACCGAAAGCAGATCAAGACGGCCCCCCGGCGATCGGAGGGCCGTTCTTTTTTGTTCTGCCCGCCACAAACCGACGTGATTTTGGGCGGGATTTCTTCATTATTATAATAAAACATATTGCTTTTGGACACAATATGTGGTAGAATATAGTTGACAGAATCTGCGCCTGCGGAAGGAGGGATCGCCTTGCGGATACGGAAGCTCACATTGAACGGCTTCAGGAGCTATTCCCATGCGGAGCTCAGGCCGGAAGCCGGTCTCAACCTCCTCTACGGCGCGAACGCGGCCGGGAAAACGAACGTGTTGGAGGCGGTGTTCCTCTGCGCTTTGGGGCGCAGCCACAGGACGAGCCGCGACACGGAGCTCATCGGCCACGGGCTTGCCGGGGCGTATGTCGGGCTCGAGCTTGAGACAAAGAACGGCACAAGGACGATCGAGATCAAGCTCCGCACGGGGGACGACGCGGCGAAGAACCCCAAGGACAAGAAGCAGATATTCATCGACCGCCAGCGCGCGGATAAGGCGGGGGAGCTCATGGGCGTTATGAACGTCGTTATGTTCTCGCCGGAGGATCTCGCCCTCGTCAAGGCCTCGCCGGAGGTGCGCCGCAGGTTCATGGATATGGAGCTGTGCCAGCTCCGCCCCGCGTATTACCGCAAGGCCGCGATGTACAACGCCGCGCTCAGGCAAAGGAACGCCCTCATAAAGGAGGCGTTCACCGACCCCATCGATCCCGAAGTGCTCGATATGTGGAACGTGCAGCTCGCGCGGACGGGCGCTGAGGTCATGCGGAGCAGGCTCGAGTTCATGGATGAGATCTCGACCATCGCTTCCGACATGCACAGACGCCTCACGAGCGGCCGTGAGCAGCTTTTCGCGTTCTATGAGCCCAATGTACCATTCGACGAAAGGGAGGCGGAATACGCCATCTACGACGCGCTGGAGGCCTCGCGCGAGGAGGATATCCGCCGCGGCTTCACCACGCGCGGACCGCACAGGGACGATATAGGCATAAAGCTCGGCGATACCGACGTCAAGACCTACGGCTCGCAGGGGCAGCAGCGCACCGCGGCGCTCTCCTTGAAGCTCTCGGAGCTGGCTCTCATTCGCGAGGTCGTGGGCGAAAGCCCGGTACTGCTCCTGGACGACGTGCTCTCGGAGCTCGATGACGACCGCCAGAAGGCGCTCATGAGCTCCGCTGTCGACTGCCAGTGTCTTTTGACCGCCACGGGCGTTGAGAGCGCCGTAAGCGGCAGGGACGCGGCCGTGTTCGAAGTCAAGGACGGGAATATAATCAAAAGATAAGTATCACGAATCAAGAAATAAAGGGTAAGAAGGAAGTATTATGGAACAGAACAACACCTACGACGCCTCGCAGATACAGGTCCTGGAGGGACTTGAGGCCGTTCGCCGCCGCCCCGGCATGTACATCGGCTCTACCGATTCAAGGGGCCTGCACCATCTCGTCTATGAGATCGTCGATAACGCCATCGACGAGGCCATGGCGGGCTACTGCACGCATATCTACGTCACGATCCACCCCGACAACTCCGTGACAGTCGTGGACAACGGCCGCGGCATACCCGTCGATATCCAGAAGCAGACGGGAAAATCGGCGCTGGAGGTCGCGCTGACGATGCTCCACGCGGGCGGCAAGTTCGGCGGGAGCGGCTACAAGGTATCCGGCGGTCTTCACGGCGTAGGCCTTTCCGTCGTCAACGCGCTGTCGTATCTGCTCGTCGCCGAGGTCAGGCGAAACGGCCACATCTACCGTCAGATATGCGAACGCGGCGTCAAGAAGACGGAGGTCGAGATCGTGGGCGACTGCGGCGCGGATGAGCACGGCACGTCCATCACGTTCCATCCCGACCCCGATATCTTCGACGAGGTCGATTACGAGTACGAGATACTCATCCGCAGGCTCAGGGAGCTCGCCTTCCTCAACGCCGGCGTCACGATAATAGTTATCGACGAAAGGCCGGAGGAGAAGCTCGAAAACTCCTTCTGCTACATGGGCGGCATACGCGAGTTCGTCTCATACCTCAACAAGAACAAAACGGCGCTCCATGCCGAGCCGATCTATTTCAAGGCGGCGCAGAGCGACGATCCCATGGAGACCGCCTCGGTAGAGGTCGCCATGCAGTATAACGACGGCTATAACGAGGATATCTACTCCTTCGCCAACAATATCCATACGCCCGAGGGCGGCAGCCATCTGGTCGGCTACAAGACCGCGCTGACAAGGGTCATCAACAACTACGCGCGCAAGGCCAAGATTTTGAAGGACAACGACGCGAACCTCTCCGGCGAGGATGTGCGCGAGGGGCTGACGGCGATAGTCAGCGTCAAGCTGGTCGAACCGCAGTTCGAAGGCCAGACCAAGACCAAGCTCGGGAACGCGTACATAAAGGGCATGGTCGATTCGGCGGTCTCGGACGGGCTTTCCGTCTACATGGAGGAGCATCCCGCTGAGTCCAGGCTGATCATCGACAAATGCCTGCAGGCCTCGAGAGCGCGTGAGGCGGCAAGAAAGGCAAGGGAGCAGACGAGGAGAAAATCCGCGCTGGAGTCCGCGAGTCTGCCCGGAAAGCTTGCCGACTGCTCCGAAAAGGATCCCTCAAAGTGCGAGCTCTTCATAGTCGAGGGCGATTCCGCGGGCGGCTCCGCTAAGGAGGGCCGCGACAGACATTTCCAGGCGATACTCCCGCTTCGAGGCAAGATATTGAACGTCGAAAAGACGAGGCTCGACAAGATGCTCGGCAACGCGGAGATACGCTGTATGATAACCGCATTCGGCGCGGGTCTCGATTCCGAGTTCGACGAGACGAAGCTCCGTTACCATAAGATAATCTGCATGACCGATGCGGACGTCGACGGATCCCATATAAGGACGCTGCTTCTGACATTCTTCTTCCGTCACATGCGTCCGATGATCGAAAAGGGCTATGTCTACATCGCGCAGCCGCCGCTCTACCTCATAAAGAAGGCCAATATCGAAAAGTACGTCTATTCCGACGAGGAGCTCGAGCGCACGCTCGACGAGATCGGGCGCGACAGGATAACCGTCCAGCGCTACAAAGGTTTGGGCGAGATGAACCCCGAACAGCTGTGGGATACGACTATGGATCCCGAAAAGCGCATCATGCTGCAGGTAACGATGGACGACGCGATCGCCGCGGATCAGGTGTTCACAGTGCTCATGGGCGATCAGGTGGAGCCCAGGCGCGAGTTTATAGAGATGAACAGCAAGCTCGTTGCGGATCTGGATATTTAAGGGGAACGGAATATGGAAGAAAAGAAGAACAAGCGAAATCTCGAGATGCTCGGAACGAACGAGCTGCCAACCGATATCGAGGGCGGCAGGATACTGCCCATAAACCTCGTCGGAGAGATGAAGAGGAGCTTTATCTCCTACGCTATGGCGGTAATAATAAGCCGCGCGCTGCCCGACGTGCGCGACGGCCTGAAGCCCGTACACAGGCGCATACTTTATTCGATGGATGAGCTGGGCATGCAGCCCGACAAGCCCTTCCGCAAATGCGCGCGCCTCGTCGGCGACGTACTGGGCAAATACCATCCCCACGGCGATTCGTCCGTCTATGAGGCAACGGTGCGCTTGGCGCAGCCCTTCTCAACAAGGTATCCGCTCGTGGAAGGACACGGCAACTTCGGTTCAATCGACGGCGACCCCGCCGCTGCTATGCGTTATACCGAGTGCCGCATGTCCAGGCTCACGACGGAGCTGCTCTCCGATCTTGAAAAGAACACGGTGGATTTCTATCCCAACTTCGATGAGACGCTCATGCAGCCCACCGTGCTTCCCTCAAGGTTCCCTAACCTGCTTGTCAACGGCTCGAACGGCATCGCCGTCGGCATGGCGACGAACATCCCGCCCCATAATCTGGGCGAGACTATCAACGCCGTTATCGCCATGATCGACAACCCGGATATCACGGTCGACGAGCTCATGAACTACATACCCGGCCCCGATTTCCCCACGGGCGGCGTAATAATGGGCGACGCGGGCATACGCCACGCGTATTTCACCGGCCGCGGCCGCATAATAGTCCGCGCGAAGACCGAGATCGAGCCCATGAAGAACGACCGCAGCCGCATCGTCGTGACCGAGATCCCCTACATGGTCAACAAGGCGAGGCTCGTCGAGAAGATAGCGGAGCTCGTGCATGAAAAGAAGGTCGACGGCATTTCCGACCTCAGGGACGAATCCAGCCGCGCAGGCATGAGGATAGTCATAGAGCTCAAGAAGGACGTCAACGCGAACGTCGTTCTGAACCGCCTTTACAAGCACACGCAGCTGCAGGATACCTTCGGAGCGATAATGCTCGCGCTGGTCGACGGCGAGCCCAAGGTGCTGAACCTCCGCGAGATACTCTACTACTACCTTGAGCATCAGAAGGACGTCGTAACAAGGCGCACGAGGTACGACCTCGAAAAGGCGGAGGAGCGTCTGCACATAATAGAAGGCCTCCTTAAAGCCCTCGACAACATCGACGAGGTCATCGCGATAATAAAGGCGTCCCCCAACGCTCCCGAGGCGAGGACGAACCTCATGGAGCGCTTCGGCTTCTCCGAAAAGCAGGCGCAGGCGATACTCGATATGCGTCTCCAGCGCCTCACCGGTCTTGAAAGGGAGAAGCTCCAGAGCGAGGAGCAGGAGCTTCGCGCAAAGGTCGAATACTACAGGCGCGTGCTCGCGGACGAGGGGCTTCTCCTCTCGATAATCAAGGACGAGCTCAGCGACATCAAGGCAAGGTATGCCGACGCACGCCGCACCGAGATCACGCAGGTGATCGAGGATATCGATATGGACGATATCATCCAGGAGGAGGATATGGCCGTAACGATGACGCGCCTGGGCTATATCAAGCGCATAAACGAGGACACCTACCGCACGCAGCATAAGGGCGGCGTGGGCGTATCCGGCCATACCACGAGGGAGGAGGATTTCGTCAAGGATATCTTCGTCACCTCGACGCATTCGCACATACTGTTCTTCACGAACACCGGCCGCGCGTTCAGGATCAAGTGCTATCTCATACCGGAGGCCGGCAGGACGGCAAAGGGCACGGCGATAGTGAACCTGCTGCAGCTGAAGAACGGCGAAAAGGTCGCCGCGGCGTTCCCCGTGAACGAATACACAAACGGCGGCAAATATCTCGTCATGGCCACCAGGCAGGGCGTCATCAAGAAGACCGCGATATCCGATTTCGACAACATCCACAAGGGCGGCATAATCGCGCTGGGCCTTCGTGAGGACGACGAGCTCATCGGCGTTCAGCTCACAAGCGGCGAGGACGATATCATGATCGGCACCGCGAGCGGCATGAGCATCCGCTTCCACGAGGACGACGTAAGGCCCATGGGCCGTACGGCGACGGGCGTAAGGGCCATCAAGCTCGACGAGGGCGACGAGGTTATCGACATGACAAAGGTCGATCCCGGCTGCTACGTGCTCGCGATAACGGAGAGGGGCCTCGGCAAGCGCACGGAGGAGACGGAATACGGCACCCAGTCGAGGGGCGGCAAGGGCGTAAAGACTTTGAAGCTCACCGAAAAGACGGGCAAGCTCGTTTGCCTCCGCATGTGCACGGACGAGGAGGATATAATGCTCGTCCGCGACGACGGCGTTATAATCCGCGTCCCGGCGAAGGATATAAGCATAATCTCCCGCAACACGCAGGGCGTAAGGCTCATGCGCGTCGACGACGAGCACCGCGTGGTATCGATAGCCCGCGCTCCTCATAACGAGGAGGAGGCTTTTGAGAAGGCCGCTCACGAGCATGAGGCCGAGGCGGGCAGCCATCCCTCTTCCGGACCGCAGGAGCCGATCCCCGACGATTATCCCGATTATTACTCCGAGGAGGGCGGCAGCGCATCCGAAGAGCTCGACTTTACCGAGGTCGAGCCGGAGGAAGAATAACTAAGCTTGATTTGGGGCGAAGCTGACTGCTTCGTCCCAAGACTTATAACGAGAAGGTTTCTTAATTGCATGAATAAAGAAGAGATATTTAAGATAATGGGAAAATACTACGGTAATGCGCACTATCGTTATTGCGGAAACGATACTGCACACGACCTTATTTTGACGACGAAGCTTTTGGATGAAATAAACGCATTGGGTTATTATTATTCCAACGCCCAAAGAATCACCGAAACCTGTGATTTGCGTTTTCCGGAGATCCTGAAAAAATACATTGGCAAGTTTGACTCTGCCCGTTATACGGAAGAGCTCATAAGCGCGTTTTCATACAAGGAGTATCAGGAGTATGTTCCGTATCTTCTTGAACTGTATTCATACTATGAGGATGATGACCATATGCGCTTCGTGATCAGCGACGTCGTTCTCAGGATCAAATCAAAACGGTTTGCCGACGAATATATACGCATCCTTTCGGAACCGGGCTATGAAAAACGTCCTGATATGTTTTATGTGCTTGTCTGTAAGCTGAAGCTGAAACAGGCTGTTCCAAAAATACTTGCTCTTCTGAGTCTGAACCGGGACGGGTTCAAATGGTTTTTTGTCGAAAACATTTGGCGATTCCACGAACCGGAATTGAAGGAATATGTGATCCCGTTTGTTGAAGACGAGAACGATGAGCTCAGGACTGAGGCGAAAAAAGCGTTGCGAAAGATGGAAGCGTTCGAAAAGGAAATGATAAAGAATCCGAAGGAATGACCCTAACCTTCGATTGTGAACTTCACATCCGGTTCTCTCTCCTCCGGACACTTGAAGGCCGGCCTCTTCTTATACCTCCCCTGCGTAAGGGGAGGTGTCAGCGGAGCTGACGAAAGGGTCGCCTGTATAAATGACGACACTTTATCGTTTTACTATCGCTCCTTGAAGCGACCCTTCAGTCGTTCTCGCTCCGTTCGCCCGACAGCTCCCCTTGCGCAGGGGAGCAGGAAACGCAGCTGACAAAGGGATCATCAAAATGCAGGAAACAATGCCGTATAAGGGGAATAAAAAGCTTGTGCCCATAGCCCGAATGCTGCGCAGGGACATGACGCGGCAGGAGCGGAGGCTTTGGTACGGTTACCTTTCTAAATATCCCGTCCGCTTTTACAGACAGAAGGTACTTGGGAAATACATCGCGGATTTTTACTGCGCAAAAGCGAAACTCATCGTAGAACTTGATGGGTCGCAGCATTTCAAGCCGACCGAGCAAGCCCGCGACGAAGAGCGGTCACGCTTCCTCGAAGAATACGGCTTGAGCGTTTTAAGGATATCGAACGGCGAGATAGACACCAATTTCGAAGGTGTATGCCGATCTATTGACAATATTGTTAAGGAAAGGACAGATCGATTCCTTTGAGAACGACGGTGCGGATAGAGCTTTCCCTGTGAAACAGCGCCGCAGTTGCATAAGAGAGGCGCAAATCCTACCTCCCTAAGTAAGGGGAGGCGTCACGAAGCTGATGAAAGGATCGCAAAGAGATCCATAACACAACAGATGCTATAACCTATGCTCTTCACTTTCGATCCCGAACTGAATACTCTGGCGGAGCTCGTACGCGATAGAGGCGCCGAGCTTTTCGTCGTGGGCGGGCATGTGCGGAATACGCTCCTCGGCCTGCCCGTATCCGATACGGATATCACGAGCCGCCTCCGCCCGGACGAGATGACCGCTCTCTGCGGGGAGGCGGGCTTCAAGGTCGTGCCCAAAGGGATCGATTTCGGCATGGTGGAGGTGCATATCGGCGGCAAGGCCTATGAGCATACCACGTTCCGCGCCGATACGTACTCGGAGGGCGGCGCGCACAGGCCGACGAGGATAACCTTTTCCGACTCGCCTTTCGAGGACGCCTTCCGCCGCGATTTCACCGTCAATGCGCTCTACGCTTCAGTGCTTACGGGAGAGACTGTCGACCCTACCGGCGGTCTTGATGACATAAAAAAGCGCCTCATACGCACCACGACCGCGGATCCCGAGGACATACTGCGCGACGACGGCCTGAGGATAATGCGCCTCTGCCGTTTCGCGGCGGAGCTGGGCTTCGATATCGAGGAAAATACCTTTGCGGCGGCGAAAAAATGCGCCCCGCTGCTCGATGATATCTCGTCAGAGCGCGTGCGTGACGAACTGATAAAGATACTTATGGCGGACGCCAAGTACGGGATCCCCGCGGAGGAGAGCGTGCTTCGCGGCCTGCATCTTTTAGACGAGACCGGCGCGCTCGACGTGATACTGCCCGAGCTTGCGGCGGCGCGCGGGGTAGAACAGAGCCCCCGGTTCCACAAATACCCCGTGCTGGAGCATATCTTCCGCACGACGGCGATGGCAAAGCCGGAGCTTACTCTCCGCCTCGGCTGCTTCCTGCACGACGTCGCAAAGCCCTCGGTTCTCGAAAGGAACGGCAATATGCACGGACACGACGCGGAAGGCGAGGAAATGGCAAGGGCGATACTGCGCCGTCTGCGATTCAGCAGCGCAGAGATCGACCGCGCGTGCTGGCTGGTCAGGCGTCACATGTTCGATCTCGACGGGCGTGCTAAGGAGCCCACCTTGAAGCGCCGCTTTGCCGAGTGGGGAAGGGAGAGGACGCTCGCCCTCGCCGATATCAGGGAGGCGGATTTTCGAGGCTCGATAGGCGAATATATCGAAGTCAAGTCCGCCGAAAGATGGCGCAGGGTGCTGCGCGAAATGGAGGAGAGCGGCGCGCCGTTCTCCGAAAACGACCTTGCCTGCACGGGCCGCGACATAATGGAGTGGACGGGGCTTGCGCCGGGGCCGCGCATAGGCGAGATAAAGACCGCGCTGCTCCTGCACTGCGCGGCAAGGCCGAAGGACAACACGCCGGAAAGGCTTAAAAGGATCGCGCGCGATATCACGGGAAAATGAGCAACGAAAAAGGCGGAGTTTTGGGCGCATTCACTTAAAGATACACAGCCTCAAAAGGTATCTTTTTGCGCCGCGCTGCGTTGAAAATGCTCGAAAGACTTTCCAAGTATTCCTGCGCTTTTCGCCTTGCCCGGCACAAAAATCTCCTCTTTTGAGACGCTTCGCGGTTTTCGGCGGAAAAAGAATACCGAGAGTGCGGTTATTCGCACTCTCGGTTTTTTGTTGCTTGTCAGTTTCTATTCACCGCCGAAAACCTATGTCTCCTTAAGTGAATGCACCCTTTGCTCCGCCTTTCATTATGCTCTGATTATAGACCCATGGCGATCCTCAGCACCGCGAGCGCGTCGGCGGATGTTACCGAGCCGTTGCCGTCAACATCGCAGTATGGGAGAAGCGCCTCCGGGATAGTGCCTGTGCCCATCGTGTAGCGCAGTATGGCGAGCGCGTCTGCGGAGGTTATCTCACCGTTGCCGTCCGCGTCGCCCGGCAGGAAACCTCCTTCCGGACTGTAGATCGTGTAAACGTCCATAGACTGCGTGACGAAAGAGAAGTCCTGATCCCAACAAACGAATTCATAACCATCGTGCTCCGGGGGTTCGGGAGCCTCTGCGGACTCACCGTAATGAACGAAAACCCTTGATATCTGTTCTCCGGTAATGCTGTCCATGAAACGAACACGGTAGATCAAAGCAGTATATCTAGCTGTGATTGTCGTCGGTCCCATGATGACGGGAGGAGTCGCGGGATCCCAGCCGCTGAAGGTATAACCTTCATGCACAGGGGCATCAGGATAGACGGGAACAGAACCCGGAACGAGATTCTGAGTTTCGAATATTTCGCCTGTAACGCTGTCAACAAAGTTGACTTCATAAGAATCGTGCTGAAAAGCAGTGAGCCAGGCTTCAACCTTGTTCTTTAAAGTTGTGTAATCGGTGCTGCCTGCGATCTCATCAACAACAACGCCGTCCGGGCTCACGAATATCGTCTGGGGAAGGAAGTTGTGGTATGAGAATGCAGTTTCCATGACGGAGTCGAGCTTGACGAGCATATAGTTGTAGTTGTGATTCACAAAATAGTTATAGTCGCCGGGGTAAGTTCCGCCGATCCATGTAGTAGCGACGCCAACGACGAGTACCCCTTGATTGGAATATTCCTCGTGAATCTGCTGGAAATACGGCATCTCGCTAGTGCATGGTCCGCACATATGATCCCACGCATTAATAACAATGAGACTATGTGATGCAAAATCATCTGATGTAAGGAAATCGGTCGTAGATGGATTGCCTCCTGCAATTAGATAGGGGGCATGTACTGCGGAAACGTCCAAGCCGATAGGCAACGCCCTCGTCGGCTCTTCAGAAGGAACCGCGCCAGAAGGTGCACAGAGTGAGAGCATGAGTGCGACCATTAAAAGAGCAAGCAGTTTTTTCATTATTTTATCCTCCTATGATCTTAAGGTAAAACCCATAAGTCGATATACATTATACCATTGCCGTGTGTGACAATCAATGCCGAAAACGATCGTTCTGCAAAATAAAAACTTTTGTTTTGCCGTTCCGTGGCAGATACGCTGCTGCATTTGACTGCCGCGGAAATGAAAAAGGCGGAGCATTTGCTCCGCCTTTCATTATGTTCTGATTATAGACCCATGGCGATCCTCAGCACCGCGAGCGCGTCGGCGGATGTTACCGAGCCGTTGTAGTCAACATCGCAGTAGGCGAGAAGAGACTCCGGGATAGTGCCCGTGCCCATCGTGTAGCGCAGTATGGCGAGCGCGTCGGCGGAGGTTATCACACCGTTGCCGTCCGCGTCGCCCGGCAGGAAGCCTCCTTCCGGACTGTAGATCGTGTAAACGTCCATGGCGTGACTGACGAAGGAGAGATCCTGATCCCAGCCCATGAACACATATCCCTCATGTTCCGGAGCTTCGGGAGGCGTAACGGGGTTGCCGTAAAGGACGTTTTTGGTCAGGAGCAGATCGCCCGTTATGCTGTCGTAGAAGCGTACGCGGAAGGGCGGAAGAACTTTGTACTTCGCGTAGACCGTGACCGGGCCGTTGGTAACAACGGGCGGGCTCGCGGGATCCCAACCGTCGAAAGAATAGCCCTCGACCTCGGGGGGCTCGGGATAGACGGGAGTGTAGCCCACGTGCACGGACTGAGTCTCGAATACAATGGGTTCGGAGTCGGAAGGATAGTTTTTCTGAATCGCAAAGGTCACGTCGTAGTATTCATCGGAATCAAAAACGTTGAACCAGTAATTGATCTTGCTGACGAGCGTGTTGTAGGTGGTGCCGCCGCCGATGAAGTCGATGACCACGCCCTGATCGTTGACAAAGAATGTCTGGGGCAGATAGCCGTTATGGGAATAAAGGGATTTGAGAACGTTGTCCTGAATAACGTTCATGTAGGTATAGCCGTTGTTCTGAAGGACGCTCCACTCGCCGGAATAGGAGCCGCTTATCCACAGAGAGCCGACGCCGACGACGAGCACGCCCTGATCGGCGTAGTTTTCATGCACCTGCTGGAAATAGGGCATCTCGTTGAGGCAGGGACCGCAGCCGTCCGACCATACGTTGATGATGGTCAGCCTGTGTGATGCGATGTCATCCATAGTGAAGAAATCGGTCGAAGAGGGATTTCCGCCTGCGGTGAAATATGCGGCGTTGACCGCGGATATGTTCTGCCCGGTCGGATCCCAGTCTTCCGTTTCCAAAGCCGTTACGGGAACGCAGAGCGCGACCATGATCACGGCGAGCAGCAATGCAAGAAGTTTCTTCATGGTTTGGTTTCCTCCTGTGGGATTTTTCGGGCGGTTTTGCCCGGATCAATTTATATTATACCATTATCGTGTGTGACAATCAATGCCGAATGCGATCGTTCCAAATAATAATTAACTATTGTTTTGCCATTCCATGACAGATGTGTTATAATCTTTCCAATGAATAACTGGCGGTATCCGCCGAAGGAACGCTATGACAGAAACGCTGCTTCATTCGCTTGCCGCGGTCGCGATAGTTATGTGCATCGTCGCCGTGGGCTATCTATTCGCCCGAAAGGGCTATATCAAGCGGGAGCACAAGGGGCTCATGACAAAGCTCATTATCAACGCGGGCATGCCCGCGCTCGTTATGAGCAATATTTTGGGTTCCCTCGATCTCGATACCCTCGAAAATCCGCTGCTTCTCGTGGGGCTGCCCGTGCTCTCGATGGCGATAACCCTCGCGATAGGTCTGCTGCTCGCAAGGATATTGAAGCCCGCTCCCGTGCGTCGCGGCGGATTCGTCGTGATGTGCGCGTTCTCCAACTCGATATTCGTCGGCCTGCCCATGAACACCGGGCTGTTCGGGGATCAGGCGGTGCCTTACGTCATGATATTCTACATGGTCAACACGACCTTCTTCTGGACGGTAGGCAACTACCTCATAAACAAGAGCGGCGAAGCCGGCAGGGACGGCGCGTCTCCCCGCATGGATCTCAAAAAGCTGCTCTCGCCGCCCCTTATCGCGCTTATGATAGCCATACCGCTCCTCGTGGGCGAGTATTTCCTCCGCAGGAACTCCGGCTTTATGGATGCGTTCACCGCGTGGAAGGGGCACGGCGTTGTGACCCTCATACAGAGCTCGTTCGTCAAGATGTGCGGCTATGTGGGAAATATCGTAACGCCGCTCGCGCTGCTCTATATCGGCTCCGCGCTCTATGAGTACGGCGTGAAGTCGCTGAAGCCCGACCGCGACATGTGGGCCGCGATAGCCGTCCGGTTCGTGATAGCTCCGGCGACGATGCTGCTCTTATGCATGGCGCTGGGCTTGGGCGGGGTCGGCTCCGGAGTGTTCGTCGTGGAGGCGGCAATGCCCGTCATGACGCAGGCGGTCGTGCTCGCGGCCTCCTGTGATGCGGATGAGAGCTTCGTCGCCGCGGGAATGTGCCTGACCACTCTCGGATGCTTCGTGCTCGTACCCGTGCTGATGCTCATAATGCGTGCCGTGGGGCTCGTTTAAAGGAAATAAGACCGCAATGAAAAAGCGCGATAGCAAAAAGCTTAAAAGCATTTTGACAAGAGCCGCCGCTGCGGCGATAGCGGTGCTTTTTGCCGCGCTCTGCGGATGCGCCCATAAGCCCGCCGTACCCGAAACGACCGAGGAGCCGCACACGACGCCCATTCCTTCCGTGCCCTATACCGTCACGCATCTTATAAGGTATTGGCCGGAGGACGCGGATTACTCCACCTGCGATTACGCCTGCACGATAGAAAAACCTGAGTTTTCAAAGCAGTATTATTCGGGCTTCTTCATCAACGCGGAGGTGGAGGGGTACCTGCTCGATATCGAAAGCAGGATCGAAAACGAATACATGCCCGCTTCCATAGCAAAGCCCCCCTATACGCAGGTCTCCTGCAGCGTGGAATACGTGAACGGCTTCACAAACATCATTTTCACGGAGGAGCACTGCTACGAGGCGCAGCCCTATACCGAAACGCACGTTATAATCGTCGACGAAGAGGGCCACAGGGTCAATCTCCGTGACGTATTCCGCGTATATCGCGCGGAGGAGATCGCGGCCGGCGCCATCGCCCGAAGGATAGCGGGGGACAGCCGCTATTACGAGGCGGACGATATGAAGGTGCTCTCCGCGATAGACGTCAAAGACGGCGCCGCCGCCACGGAGACCGGCTGCAGGATCTACATAAAGGCCGGCGTTCTCGCGCCATTCGAGGAGGGCGAGCTCGCCTTCGACCTGAGCTTTGAGGACGTCTGCCCGGATTTCGTGGGCGAGGGCAGGATCCTGACTGTCGAGGAATACCGTAACATTTCCGATTTCCTCAGCATAGTCGCGGGGGCGACCGTCATCAGGGGAGAGAACATCAAAAACGGCCGCGTTCCGCCCTATACCGCAACGAGGTTCATGGCGGAGATGGTAAGGTCGTTCGGAATAGCTTCCGAAGCCGGCAGGTATGAGGTCCCGAAGGAACGGTTCGAGGATTGCTTCTTCGACTGCTTCGGCGCCGAGTTTCCCGGCGTCGATACGGACGCGCACGACATCGTCATAAAAGACGGCGCGTACAGCGTCCTCGCGGGGCGCGATATCTTCGTCTGCAATGTCGATATGCTTGAAGCAAGGGAGGAGAACGGCGCCATAGAGATCACGGGCGACATAATGGACGGCAGCTACGGCTCCGCCTCGAGTATGTTCATGGCTCATGTCGCAGTCAGGCTCGAAAGGAACGAAAAGAGCCCGTTCGGGTTCACGCTAAAATATTATGGGGCGTATAAATAACGCCTGAAAGAGGAGAAAACGATGAAGGTAAGAACAAGATTTGCCCCCAGTCCCACGGGGTTCATGCACGTGGGCAATCTTCGCACCGCGCTCTACGCGTGGCTGTGGGCAAAGAAGAACGACGGAGTATTCATGCTCCGCATAGAGGATACCGACCAGGCCCGCTTCGTCGAGGGGGCGGAGGATATGGTCTACAAGACCCTGCGCACCGCGGGCCTCACATGGGACGAGGGCCCCGACGTAGGCGGCGATTACGGCCCCTATGTGCAGTCCGAGCGCAAGGACATGTACCTGCCCTACGCAAAGCAGCTCGTCGAGATGGGCAAGGCCTATTACTGCTTCTGCACCAAGGAGGAGCTGGACGAGCGCCGCGCCGCGGTCGAGGCAGAGGGCGGCACGTTCAAGTACGATAAGCACTGCCTTAACATGCCCAAGGAGGAGGTCGAGCGCCGTCTTGCCGCGGGCGAGCCCTACGTCATAAGGCAGAACATTCCCACGGAGGGGAAGGCGGATTTCGACGACGCCATATTCGGCCATATAGAGGTCGACTGCGCGGAGCTCGACGACATGATACTCATAAAGGCCGACGGCATGCCCACCTACAATTTTGCGAACGTCATCGACGATCACACGATGGGCATCACGCATGTTTTAAGAGGTATGGAGTATCTTTCCTCCACGCCCAAGTACAATCTGCTGTACGAGGCGTTCGGCTGGGAGAAGCCCACATACGTGCATCTCACGACAATAATGCGCGACGCCACGCACAAGCTCTCCAAGCGCGACGGCGACGCCACGTTCGAGGATCTTATAAATCTCGGCTACCTGCCGGAGGCGATAATCAACTATCTCGCCCTCGTCGGCTGGAGCCCCGGTGACGAGCGCGAGTTCTTCACGCTCGATGAGCTCAAAGAGGCGTTCTCGCTCGAGGGGCTTTCGAAATCCCCCGCGATATTCGATCACTTGAAGCTTCGCTGGATGAACGCGGAGTACATCCGCCGTATGGACGGCGCCGCGTATTTTGAGAAGGCGAAGCCGTGGCTCATAAAAGCGGGGCTCGAGGAGATGGCCCAAAAGCCCGAGAACGAGGAGATATTCATCCGCATTCTCCAGCCCAGGACCGAGATATTCTCCGATATCGCGAACGTCGTCGACTTCTTAGCTTCGCTTGACGAGGATTACGATACCGAGCTCTTCACCAACAAGAAGTCCAAGACGAACCCCGAGGTATCGAAGGCGGTGCTCGAGGCCGTGATCCCCATGCTTGAGGCGCTCCCCGAGTGGACGGAGACGGCCCTGCACGATTCGCTCATCGGCTACGCGGAGGCGAACGGCATGAAGAACGGCACGCTGCTCTGGCCCGTTAGGATAGCTATGTCCGGCCGCACGGTCACCCCCGGCGGCGCGATAGAGATAGCGGCGCTCCTTGGCCGCGATGAGGCGCTCCGCAGGCTGAAGCTCGGGCTTGAAAAACTGAGCTGAACACAGCAAAAAAGCACTTCCTTCGGGAAGTGCTTTTTTATGCGCTGTTTACGGTTCTTCGCCGGTCACCCGCTCGCCGAGCCTGTCGGCGCCGCGCTCCGGATATCGGTCGGAATACCTCACCCCGCGCGTGCGGTAGACAGCGTGGCGCTTTGTAAAGCGGCTCGACCACATGACGGAGGGCAGGCCGATAAGGAGCAGGTAGAACGGCCCCGTCATCATGGACTGTACGGTGTGCCCGTACTCATGCACCACGATGTGCCGCTTGTTGTAATCGGACCACCCCTCGGGCATGAATATGAAGGAGCCGAGCGAAAAGCCGCTGTTGTTGGAAAGCAGACGCGTCTTCCGGTAAACGGTGACGAGCGCGCCGTGGTAGCGGAACCTTTCGCCCCGCAGCACCAGCGCGGCGAGCGCGCCCAATATGTTCTGCGGCAGACACCATGTCCACTGCAGAAGGTGGAAGAGTATCCCCTTTACGGGACGGGGCAGTTTTTTGATTCGTTCTATCATGGCATTATTATACCGCTGCCGCGCTTTGCGGACAATACGTCATTGCCGGGTCATGCCCTCAGCGCTCACCCAGATCGCGGGGCGCACGGCGTAGTTCTGGTTATCGACGAAATGACCGATGTACTTTATCGTTCCATCGGAGGAGATGACGACAGTACGGGAGGGATAATCGTCCGAGCCGGGATTGCGCAGCCACCACAGGCAGTAATCGTGCAGACCGCCGTAGGCGCCGAGCCTCGCGGCCTCCGGAGTGGAGGAGCAGAGACGGTCAGCGTCGGTCGGAAAATACTTCAATACCTCGCTTATGCTGAGTATGAACATCTTGTCAGTGGTCGGGGAACCGGGATCGATATCGGGATAGAAGGGGTTCGGCTCCGCGGATACCCTTGTGGTGCAGATAAGGCTGCGCTCGCCCGAGGTGAAGAGCAGATCTATGTAGGTCTGGTTGAGCCATTCGCGCAGAGTGCAGTTGCTCCAGGTGAAAGGCTTGTCGCCGAGCACGCCGTTGAAGGGGAGGGCGTCGATCGCGTATTTGCTGACGAGAAGCAGCTTGTCGTCCTTTTTGTCGACGACGAGCCACTCTATGGCTTCGCTGCCGTTCGACTTATTCGCGTCCTGCTCACATGTGCCGAAAAGCACCGAGGAGCCGACCTGCGCCACCGAAAGGCGCGTTTTCATTATCTCAAGCAGCTTTTCGTCGTTCTCCGCGCTGTCGACCTTCTTCAAAAGCAGATAAGCCTCGTCGAGCTCGCCCGTTTCCATAAGGGATACGGCCTTTTTGTAATCGAGCTTCGGCCGAAGGATCGTTTTGTAATAGCGGTATGCGCCGAAAGCGGCGCCTAGGGTCAATACGAGCGCGGTCGCGGCGATGGTCAGGCGCTTCCGGAGTTTTTTCATCTTGGCCTGCTTCTCCGTCTGTATGCGCTTGGCCTCCCTGCGGTCAGCCTCGTCCTTGGCGCGGATGTCGTCGATCCTGCGGAGGGCGGCCTCCGCCTGCTCGTCCGAGTCGCGCCAGCCGGGTATGGTCTTAAAGAGGGAGATAGCCTTCTTCTGCCCCCTTACAATGGGCGACAGAGCGGCCTTCTGCGCCTCGGCGTAGATCCTGTCCTTTCTTGCGCCGTCCGACATACGCTCGCACTCAAGCTTCCTCTCGGCGGAATCCTTGTAATCCGGTATGCGGCCGAACTCCTCCGCAGCGTCGTCGTAAAGCGCTCCCTGCATGAGCCGTATTGCGTTGAGATAGATCTCTTCCATAACAGTCCCTTTCATCTATGGCAATGGCGCGGCGTCCGGCCGCGCCGATCATTCTGTAATAATATTATAGCCGCGCGAAGAGCGCTGTCAACGAGCGCGGGCAAAAGGAATGTAAAATCTGTGTAAGTTTTCCCGAAGGATGTTGAAACCGCCCCCGCGTTGATATAATATTGGTGAAGACGGCGGGCGGCAAGACCTTGATCGGCCGCCGGGAAAGGCGTGGTAAAGCTATGAAGTTCAGGGAAAAGATGAGGCGGTTCCTTTCGGGCAGGTACGGCGGAGACGGGCTGACGACCGTATTGAGCGTCGTATCGCTCGCAAGCTTTATTATAGCGGTGATCATACGCGCTGCGGCGCCCGATACCGCGGGCACGATAGTCGGGGGCGTGTTCTACGCGCTCGCGCTCGCATCGCTCGCGTTCAGCACGTTCAGGATTATGAGCCGCGATCTCACCGCGAGGCGAGCGGAGTACGACTGGTACAGGCGTAAGATCGCCGATCCCGCAAGGCGGCTCAAAAACGAGATGAAGACGAGGTCGGCGCAGAGAAGGACGCACCGCTTCTTCAAATGCCCCAAGTGCCGCCAGACGGTGCGCGTGCCGAAGGGCAAGGGCAAAGTCCGTATCACCTGCCCCAAATGCGGCGAGGTGTTCACCAGAAAAACATAAACAGCAACAATAAAATAGCTCCGATTTCTCGGAGCTTTTTTTATTGCATAGATTATTACAGCGAACCCAGAGCGGCTATCTTGTCGCCCATTATCTGGGTAATGCGGTCATAGGCCGGGCCGAAATACTGGGAGTAGATACCGCCGTTGTATGGCGTCACGACGGGCACCACGGCGTAATCCTTGCCGAAGAAGGTCTTGAACACGCGGCAGGAGATATAGCCCTCGTTTGCGAGATACACCCTGCCGTCCTCGGTCTTTTCTATGACGATGCGGAGTATCAGGGTGTCCTTCGTAACGACCTTTTCCTGATGGGATACAAAATTGCCCATGGAATAGACAATCGGCACCTGCCTGCCGTCGGCAGCGGTCAGTATGTCATAGGGCTGCAGCGCGTGGGGGTGGGAGCCGATTATGTAATCGACGCCTGCGTCGGCAAGCTCCTGCGCCCAGATGTACTGCTGCTCCTCGGGCTCGTTCATGTATTCGACGCCCCAGTGGATATAGACGATAACGTATTCCGCGCCGGCGGCCTTAACGGCGGCGACGTCGCGGGCGACGATCTCCTTGGAGTAGGGATTGAGCAGCACCCTTACGCCCTCACTGGTGAGGTGCTCCTCCTTATGATTGAAATAAGTCGCATAGGACATGAAGCCGATATTGATGCCGTCGACGTTGACGACGGTGTAGCGGCATTCGGCCTCGTTGCGGAAAAGTCCGGTATGGATCAGCCTGTATTCGTCGACGCGGTCGAGCGTGTCATAAATGCCGCGGACGCCGGTGTCGATGTTGTGGTTGTTGGACATCACGACCATGTCGTAGCCCGCGTAGCGCAGCGCCTCGAGGAATGTCGCGGGGGCGTTGAGATGGGGCCTGCCTTCGACCTCTATAAGCTCCGCCATATAGGGAGCGCTCTCGCAGAGGGTCGCTTCAAGATTGCCTACGACGAGATCCGCCGTGGCGAATATGTCCTTAACGTACGCGAAGCTCCCGTTGAAGGAGTACCCGCGCGAGGTCTTCGCGACCTCCTGCTGTCGGGTCTGGCACATGAGGTCGCCCGTGAGCATTATTATCGCCTGATTGTCGTTCGCAGACTCCGAGGAGCGGTAGATGCCGTCCGCGCCCATGGTGTAGCGGGGCTCAGGTATCGGCTCTATCGGCTGCTCCGCCTCGCGTGTCACGCTCTCGTAATCGAGGGGCGTCGCCTCGTAGACGGAGATCGCCTCCTCCACGCTCGCGGGGACATATACCTCCGGCGTGGGCGCGGGGGTCGGAGTAGTCACGACCTCGTCCGTTTCGGCGGGCTCGGGCGTGGTCCATCCCTCGGGAGTAGCCGAAGGCACGGCCGTCACGGGCATATCGGGCGGATCGATCGCGACGAGGCGGTCCGGACGAAGATCGCATCCCGCGGCGCATGCGAGCAGTATTAAGGTCAGGAACAGGGGCAAAAGCTTTTTCATTTCGTAAACCTCTGTCAGTTTTTGATCGCGGCGAGCTCGTTCCTGCGAAGCCTCGACAAACAGATGAGGCTGACCGCAAGGGAGACTCCCTCCGCTATTAAGAACGACCACCAAACACAGTCAAGGTCATGGGTCAGGAGAGCGAGTATCGCGGCGGCGGGAAGCAGGGCGAAGAGCTGCCTCAAAAGCGAGACTATCATGCTGTAAAAGCCCTTGCCCGTCGCCTGGAAAAGCGTGCCGCATGCGATGCAGACGGCGGCGATGGGGAAATGGAGGGATATGGTGCGGAAGGCCTTTATGCCCGCCGCGCTCATGGTGCCCTTCTTGTCAAACAGGGATACTATCTGCTTCGGGAATATCTGGAACAGCGTCATGCCCAGTGTCATCACGATCACGCAGATGACCACCGTGCGCTTCCATGCGGACATCAGACGGCGGTAGTTCTTCGCGCCGTAGTTGTATGCGATGATGGACATGGAGGCGTTCGTTATTCCGAACATGGGCATGAATATCAGCGACTGCGTCTTATAGTAGACGTTCATGACGGAAACGCCCATGCCGTCGGTCAGGAAGCGCGAGAGCACGAAGTTCATGCCGGTATTCATAATGGAGCCTATGCCCTGCATGACTATCGACGGCGCGCCTACGCGGTAGATCTCCTTTATGGATTCGCCGCTCGGCTTAAAGCCGCGGAAAGAGACCTTTATCTCGTGATCGCCGCAGACGGTGAGGAGCAGGGCTATCACCATGCTCACCCATTGGCCGAGTACGGTCGCGATCGCGGCGCCCGCAACGCCGAGCTTGGGGAAACCCAGAAGACCGAATATGAGTATCGGGTCGAGTACAATGTTGGTTATCGCGCCGGCGAGCTGTGCGGCCATGGAAAGAGTCGTCTTGCCCATGGACTGCAGTATGCGGTCAAAGCCCATGTGTAAGAATATGCCCGCGCCCGCGACCATGCATATACGCAGGTATGTCACGCCGAGGGAGAGAACCTGCTCATCGTCGGTGAATATCGCAAGGAAGGGCTTTACGACGGTGAGGCCGAGCACAAGGAACAGCAGCGCGGAGAGAAGCTCCAGAAAGAGGCCGTTGGAGGCGGCGGAGTTTGCCTCCTCAAACCTGCGCTCTCCGAGCCTGCGGCTCATCAGCGAATTCATTCCGACCGCGGTGCCGACCGCGAACGCGACCATCAAAAACTGTATGGGGTAGGCGAGGCCGACCGCGGTGAGGGCGTTGTTCACGCCGTTCGCGCCTATCGCGGTATCGATCCGCGCGACGAAAACGCTGTCCACGGCGTTGTAAAGCGCCTGCACGAGCATGGAAATGACCATCGGCAGCGACATGTTGAACATCAGCCTGCCGATGGGCATCGCGCCCATCTTGTTTTGTTTAGGAAGCTTTTCCACAAACATCCTCATAATAGCTGTTATAACCCTATTATTTTATCATAAAAGAGGATGTTTGGCAAATGGAAAATGACAAATATAATACTCAGCCGCCGTAAACGAGCACGGCGAGCTCCGTTCCCGTGTAGAAATGAGTGATTATCTCGCGGCAGGTGGCGCCGTCCTTCGCCATCTCGTTGGCGCCGGTCTGGCTCATGCCCACTCCGTGCCCGTAGCCCGTGCAGGTGAAGGAGATCGTGCTGCCGTCGTGCGTCACGTCGAAGGCGGTGCTCCTGAGTCCCAGCGCCATGCGCATCTGCCCGCCCGTCACGACCGCGCCGCCTATGCGTATGAGCTGCACCCTGCCGCTCTTCGTCCGGCCCCAGATATCGAAATCGCCCTCGGAAAGGGGCAGGGAAAGCCCCGCCTGCGGGAAAGCGGCGTTGAGCTTATCGATCGTCTCCTCGAGCGGGAACTCCTGCACGGAGACCATCTCGCTGTCCCCCTCGAAGCTCTCGACGGACACCAGATACGGCTGCGCCACGGCGAACACCTCCGCGCTGCTCTCGGTCGCGGGACCGCTCGAGGCGTGGTAGAGCGCGCTAATGAGCTTTCCGCCGTACGTCGCGACCACGCCCCGCGTCGCCTCGACGGCGGAGCGGATCTTTTGAATATTGGTTTCGAACCGCGCGCCCCAGAACGCCGAAAGCTCCGCCTCCGTCATGTAAGCCTGGCAGCAGTGCGGGTCGGAGCAGACCGTGCAGCCGCTCTTGCAGGAGGCTCTTCCCTCCATGTGCAGCGCGGTGAACGTCCTTGCGGCAATGGCCTGCGCCTCGAGCGCCGCGGGCTCGCTGGAGGCGTCCATCTCCGCGGCGACCACGCCGACGATGTACTCCTCCAGCTCCATAGTCACGGGCTCTCCGCCGATCGAGACGGTGATGACGGAGGAGGGGAGCTTGACCGCAGGCCCCTCGTCAAGAGACGCTTCCAAAGCTTCAGCACGATCCTCAGATGGGGCGGGGGAGCTTTCCGGCGTCAGCGAAAGCGGCGGCAGGTCATAGTTCTTCGCGGCGCCGCGCGGAGAAAAGCCCAGACCCAGCAAAAAACCCAGCGTCAGCGCCGCGAGCATCGCCGCGCCCCGCGGGTAAGCGCGCCGCTTCGCGCGCCGCCGCATATACGCGCTCGTTCTTCCGAAACCGTTGCTCAACATATCGATCCCCCTGCTCAAAATTGGCTTTGGTATTCCGGGCGGAGCATAAAGGCATGGCTTGTTCGCCCGGTACATTAGTCAATATGCGCGCTTCTGCCGGTATATGCGCCGGGCTTTTTTATTCCCGCGGCTATTTACACAAGCGTCAAAAAATGCTAAAATCAGCTGTAACGATACGATCGGCACGGAAAGGGGAACACAGTGGGAATAGGCAGCGCGCTTAAAAGGACTATAGCGGCCGCGGCGGCGGCATTGATGCTCGCCGCGCTTGTTCCCTGCGCCGCAGTCAGGGAAAGCGCCGCTTCCGCGCAGCCCTCGGATGGGCTCGTATCGATCGAGCGGTCGGAGGCGGATCGGATAATAGTCGAGCGGGCGATGCGTTTGGCCTTCCTCGGCAGCCCCGAGGGAGAGAACACGTGGATGCCCCGGTACAGCTTCTACGCCTGCAATTCCCAGAAAAAGTACCAGGCCGGTGTCGCCGAAAACAGCATGCCGTATTCGAGGAGCGCGCTCTTCAATACCACGGAGTTCGTGGGCAAACAGCAGTACATCGGCTGGATAGACGCCGACAGCGGCGCAACGCCCGCGTACGCGTATTCCATAGCCAATTTCCTTGTAATGGCGAACACGCCCAATTCGGATTTCGACCTTGCGGCACGCGCGGCCACGGCGCAGGACGCGAACTGGGGCGCGCTTCTGGGCTCCGACTGCTCCGCGTTCCTCTCCTACGCATGGCAGATACCACACATGACGACGTACATGTTCACCTCCGACGCGGTCGACTGGAACATATCCCGTCAGGTCCCCGCCACGGTCGGGCACGAAAGCAAATACACCTACTCGGATCTTAAGGAGCTCCGCCCGGGCGACGCCATGATCTGCTGCAACAGGAGCGGAACGGACGAGCACGGCAATCCCATCTACCGCGGGCACTGCATAATAATCACCGACATCAAGCTCGACGCTTCGGGCACGCCCGCGATAGTCGAGACCGTGGAGGAGATATCCCCCCGCGCGATATTCAAGAGCCGCACCGCGGACGAGTTCCTTTCCTACGCCAACAAGCTCCATTCCTCCGGCGCGTATTACAAGTTCTACCGCCTCGTGTCGAAGCGCCATCTCAAGCTCGAGATCGAGATCACCTACGACGCGGCGGGCGGCGTTATGCCGGGCGACGAGCGTCTCGCGTTCGCGTTCGTCCTGGACGCGGAGGGCCGCGGAACGACCTACGCCGACGTGATATCCGTTGCGCCTTCAAGGGAGGGCTATACGTTCCTCGGCTGGGGCCTCGATCCCGCGGGCGACGACCTGATATCGGAGAACACGCCCATAACCCTGTTGCGCGATCACGTCATATACGCCAGATGGCGTGCTGAATGAAGAAAAAAAGCGGCTTCCGACGGAAGCCGCTTTTATCATGCCTTATTTACAAAAGCGTCGCGTAGCTGATATCCGATACGAGCTCGCCGCGGTCGAGCCTCAGGCGAAGCGCGTAATCGCCCGCGGAGCCGTAAAGCACTATGCACCCGTGATCCTTATCGTAGATGAAGCGCGGCATGGTGGTAAGCAGTATCTGCGCGTTGTCGCTGCCGTTTATCGAGAGCACCTCGCTGTCGAAAACTATCTCGTCGCGCTCGCCGTCGCCGTCCATGTCGAGGTAAATGCCGCGGACCGCGCCCTCCGAAACGGAGTAGAGCATGGGATTGTGCAGCATTATGTCAAGGCCGTGCTCGATGTATTCCTCGAAGGAGGAGCGGATGACAAGATCCGCCGAGTTCCCGCTGCGTGCGATGGCGAAGAGCCTGCAGTAAAGGTTGCCGTCGGGATCGGGATAGAATATGTTGTAGCCGTCCTCGCCCGGCCTCTCTGTTACGAACACTATGTTCTTACCGTCGAGAGAGGCGAGCCTTATTATGTTCCCGTCGGTCAGGAACGCTTCGCCGTCGATGCAGAATGTGTATCCGCCGTCGAGCATCAATATCCTCAGCGCCTCAGGAATCCCGTCGCCGTCGATATCGATATCCTCGCCCTCCCAGCCTTTCTTTACGGGCTCGCCGCCGTTCAGCGGGTATATCGCCCCGGCGAGTATCCTTCCCTCCGTGGATGTGGGCTCCGCGGTGGGCGCCGCAGTCGGCTCGGGCGTGACCGCGGTCTCTATGGGGGAGGTGACCGCGGGTATGTCGATCACAGCGGTACTGCCGTGCTCGGGATCGTCTGTGCGGCCGGAGCTCCCGCGGCAGCCCGCGGCGAAAAGAGCCGCGGCGGCGAGCAGCGCGAGCAGAGAGCGGCAGATGATCAAGGATTGTTTCAAGGCGGCCTCCCGAAATGGTTTTTATCATTATACCAGATACGAGAGCGGATTACAAATCCCCCGCGGCTTTTTATCGCATCTTTCGGCCGCGAAAGGCGGGAAAAATTAAACTATTGTGCGGAGCGCAGGGAAATGATATAATACAAGGTAGTCTGAAAGAGGAGGGGCGGAGCTTGTACAGGGTCGCTGATATAGTTTTCGATGCAGTCGACTGCGGCGAAATGTTCCGTTCCCGCGCGGAAAAATACCGCGTGTTCGAGGGCGAGCCGGAGTTTGTGATATCCGTTTCGGAGGAGGAGATCCGCCATGCGGACGGCCGCTCGAAGCTCCCCGACGACGGCAGAAGGTACATGCTCTCCGGCTTCAAGTTCTATTTCGAGCTCATCAAGCGCGGAGGCATGATGCTCCATTCCTCTGCGGTGGTAACGGGAGGAAAGGCGTATCTCTTTTCCGGCCCGTGCGGGATAGGCAAATCGACCCACACCTCCCACTGGCTGGAGCTCTTCCCGGACGCGTTCATACTTAACGACGACAAGCCCGCGATAAGGCTCCTTGAGGACGGCGCCCGCGCCTACGGCACCCCGTGGAGCGGCAAGCACGACGTGAGCCGCAACGGATCCGCGCCGATCGGCGCCATCGCCTTCATCGAAAGGGCGGAGGAGAACCGCATAGAACCCATGCCCGCTGCGGAAGCCGCGATAAAGCTCATCTCCCAGACCGTCCGCCACATAAGCAGGCCCCGCATGGACGAGCTGCTCGATACGGCGGAAAAGCTCATGGAAACAGTGCCCATCTACCGTTTGGGCTGCATAAACGACATATCTGCCGCCCGGCTCAGCTCCGGCGTCATGATCAATAACAAGAGGTATCATCAATGAAGATCAGGGAAGGTTTTGTACTGAGAAAGGTCGCGGACGCGACGATAGTCGTGCCCGCGGGCGAAGCGTCCGTTGATTTCAACGGCATGATAACGCTCAACGAGACCGCGGCGTTCCTTTGGAAGCTCCTCGAAAAGGAGACCGATAAGGAGGAGCTGCTTTCCGCCATGCTCTCGGAATACGACGTCGACGAGGAAAGGGCGAAGGCGGGCATCGAAAGGTTCCTTGCCAAGCTCGAAAAGGAAGGCCTGCTGGCCTGATCCCGTCCCGGAATGGATGAATCTGCGAGAAAGATCCATACCGCTCTCTCCGAAATGGAGGGGCTTTTGACCGAAAAGCTCGCTGCGGGCGGAACGGTCAGCTTTTCCCCGCGGGGGGAGAGCATGCTCCCGATGCTCCGGGAGGAGGGCGATACGGTCACCCTCATCAAGCCCCCCAAGCGGATCGGAAGAGGCGCGGTCGCGCTTTTCGCTTCGGAGTACAAGGGGGAGAGGAGATATGTGCTCCACCGCCTCGTCGCCAGGAACGGGGAGGACTACATCTTCTGCGGAGACAAAAGGAAGGTCTGCGATCCGCCCGCCGCGCGCGGGGATATAATCGGCGTCGTCGCGGGGTACGAGAGCCGCGGCAAAAAGCGGTCGGTAAGGTCGCTGACGTACAGGCTCTATTCGCTTTGGATGGTCGCAACATACCGCCACCGCGATGCGGCGTTCAAAATACAGAACTTCGCGGGCAGGATAAGGCAAAGGCTCCTCAGGCTCGGGAAAACGGAGAATTAACGGCAAGGCCGTCTGAAATAAGCAGATAAACGAAAGGGCGCCCTACAAGGGGCGGGGTGAATCGATATGATCATAATTGGCATCTGCGGCGCCTCCGGCAGCGGCAAATCGACCCTCGCGAAGGAGATAAAGAACTCCCTCGACTGTGACACGGTCATAATAGGGCAGGACTGCTATTACAAGGATCAGAGCTATAAGCCCTTCGAGGACAGGGTCACGACCGATTACGACGATCCCGAGATATTCGATTACGACGAGCTCATAGCGGATATGAACCTGCTCTCCGCGGGGCAGCCCATAACGAAAAAGGGCTATGACTACGCCAATCACGTCAGGGCCGACAGCGACGAGCTCATACAGCCGCCGGACGTCGTGATACTGGAGGGCATACACGTCTTCTACAACCGGGAGCTCATGGACCGAATGAGCCTGAAGGTCTATATGCACGTCGATCCCGATATGTGCCTTCTGCGCCGCATGCTCCGCGACACGCAGGAGCGCGGCAGGGAGATAGAGGGCGTCGCGCGGCAGTACTGCAAGACGGTTAAGCCCTGGTATGACGAGGTCATATCGAAATACATAAGGAAGGCGGATTTCGCCGTAATGCACGGCGGGAAGAACCAGCGCGCGATAGACGCGATAAGCGCCTACATCACCGTCGAACTCTGGGCTGAGCGCAGAGGCAAATAAATTAACAGGAAAATCAAAGCGGCACAGCCGCTTTTTTTATTTGGAATAAACACGCCCCGCGGGAACAGAATACTGAATGAAGGGAGTTTTCGTGGGAGCGATATCAAAGGAGAAGAAGCGGATAGCGTGCGTCGCCGTCGTTGTTTTCGCGGCGATCGTTTTATATCGCGTGCTTGACGACCCGGCGCCGGTCAGAAGGGCGGCGGGGGCGCTGTTTCGCGCCGTAAGACCGATACTCTGGGGGCTGGCGCTCGCTTTCGCGGCGGATATCCCGACGAGCTTTATCGAAAGGAAGCCGCTTGGAAAGCTCCGCGCGCGGCGCAAAAAGCTCGTGCGGGCGATAGCGGCGGCGATATCCTATGCCGCGGCGGCGGGAGCGGTATGCCTCGTCGCCTCGCTCGTCGTGCCAAAGGCGCTCGAGAGCCTGCGCCTGCTCGCCTCGAACCTCGGGGACTATATCGCCGCGGTCTCGGAGCGGATGGACGGCATGACGGAAAAACTGGAGCTTTCCCCGGAGGTGTGCGATATGCTCTCCGGAGCGGCGGATTCCGCCGTTTCCCGCGCGAAAGGCCTTGCGGAGGAGCTCGTGCCGAAGCTCCCGGGTTTCACGATGAGCGCGATAAGCGGCGTATTCCGCCTTTTCATCACGGTCGCGATAAGCGTGCACGCCGTGATCAACAAGGAAAAAATGCTCCGGTTCTTCAAAAGGGCGGCGATGGCGGCGCTCCCCGAAAAGCGCATAGACGGGTTCCTGCACAGCTTCGGCATCGCGGCGGAGACGTTCCGCAGGTATCTAACGGGTCAGGCCGCGAGCTGCCTCATTATCGGTGTGCTGTGCTATATCGGAATGAGGATATCCTCCATGCCGTATCCGGAGCTCATATCGGTATTTATCTGCGTCGCGGCGCTCATACCCGTCATCGGTCCGTGGGCGAGCACCGTGCCTTCCGCGATAATAATACTCATGGCAAGGCAGGATGAGCCGGCCCTCGCGCTGTGGTTCGTGCTGATGATAGTCGCGATACAGCTCGTCGACGACAACCTCGTATACCCGCGCATAGTGGGGGACGCGGTAGGCGTGCCGGGGATACTCGTAATAGCCTCCGTCGCCGCGGGAGGAGCGCTGTTCGGCATACCGGGGCTCGTTATCGCAGTCCCGACCGCTGCGGTCGCGTACCGCCTTTTCGGTGAATGGACGGAGGCGAGGCTCGGCGGCAGGCGGGAGGCAAAAAAAGAAGCGGCATGATATGTCGTCATGCCGTTTCCGATCTCCCGCCTGAGGCGGGCTGCGGACAGAGCCGCGTTTTGCTTTTTCAGAAAGGAAGAAAACCTGCTTTCGCCATGGCGGGATGACCGGTCCCGCGCGGGCGCCGGAGGCTTCTTATTTCCTCCGTCGCTTATATAACGCGCGAGAAGCCCGAAAGGTTCCCGATTTTTGTAAGATTTTATGTAAAATCCGTGTAAAGTCCCGATTATATTTGCCGAATACCGTTGAAAACAGGCAAAAAGCCTGTATAATAATGCCATAAGCATAAAAGGACCCGGAGGAAACAATGGAAAGACTGTATAAATCATGGACCGTCGCGACGGCCGACGGCGACCACGTCGTCGAGTTTTACGAGAGGACGGCCTTCAAGCCCGCAAAGCTCCTTATCGACGGCAGCCCCGCGGCGCTCGATCTTACGCGTTCCGCCTATGAGGGCATAGATCAGCCCATATTAAGGGGCGGCGGGCACGATATCCGCATCGTCTCCAAGAAGGGCTTTACCGACCTCGCCTATGACGGCGTGTATCTTGACAGCGGGAACGCATACGAGCCCCTGCCCAAGATGTCGAAGGCCAACTGGGTGTTCGTGATGATATCCCTGTGCGCGGCTCTGCTCGGCGGCCTCATCCCCGTGTTCTGCGCGATAGGCGGCGCGGCGGCGGGCAGCGCGGTAGCGCTCAACAAGAACCTCGACAACAAGAAAAAGACCGTGCTCGGCGTCGTGCTCATGGTCGCGACGTGGGCGCTCGCGATAGTGCTCAGCCTGCTCTTCACCAAGGGCGTCAAGAAGGTGGAGCAGAACATGGACAAGGCGTTCAAGAAGGACGAATACTCCATTACCCTCACCCGCGACTTCAAGGAGGATAACGATACGGAAGGCTTTGCGGACGACGGCTTCGACCTCATATTCGCCGCCGGCAGCGAGACCGCCTACGCCTATGCCGAAAAGATCACCGTCAGAAGGGCCAAGCTCGCCTACGGATGGGATTTCTCATCCGCGGAGGATTGCCTTTACGGCCTGTACTATATCGAGCCCTCCGATATCAAGACCGCATCCAACGGCGTCAAGTACATAGAGCTGGAGGAGAACGGCTATTCGCACGTGATATCCCTTGTGCTCAAGAACGATACCTACTACCTTACGGAGATCTACTGTCTCACGGAGGACGCGGAGAAGATGATCCCCAAGATGGTCGAGTGGACGGGCACCATCGAGATCGCGGACGCCCCCACAGCCGAATAATAAGAAAAACACACATCGCGCCCGGGAAAATGCCCGGGCGACGATTTTTTATTGCCTTTCGGAAGAAAGATAAACAGAATAGGCTTCAATAGTGCCAGCTGCTGGATATGTCGACAAGCCGGCCGCGAGCTGAGCGAGCCGCAGCGGGTCAGCGCGCCGCGCCGCGAGAGGCGCGGAATGCGATAAGCCAAGAATGATTTATCGCTCCCGCGAGACATATCCGCGGTAACGGAACAGATCGAGCCGACAAAGGATGCGTTTTCGGTGTGACGACCTTTCGGAGCCGCTTCTCCGATACACCCTCAATATTCAAAAGGAGAAACCGCGGCCGAGCCGAAATGTGCGCGGCCCATGATTTTTTATTGCCTTTCGGAAGAAAAAGGAATATAATAAAGGTTGAAGGCAAAGTTCGCTTTGCGGAAAGGCGAGTGAAACAATGGAACTCGATCGCAATATCAAAAAGATCCATCTTATCGGCATCGGCGGCTGCTCGATGAACGGCCTCGCGCAGATATTCCGCGCAAGGGGCTACGAGGTCGGCGGCAGCGACCGTTCGGTCTCCCCGTTCACGGAAAGGCTCAAGGAGCTCGGCATCCCCGTAACCATCGGCCAGAAGGCGGAAAACGTCGAGGGCAGCGACCTCGTCGTCTACTCCGCCGCTATAAAGCCCGACAACCCCGAAAGGGTGCGCGCCCGTGAGCTCGGCATTCCCGAGATGGAGCGCTCCGTGGCGCTTGGCTGGCTCAGCGAGAGCTACAGGAACGTCGTCGGCATAGCCGGCTGTCACGGCAAGACGACGATCACCTCCATGCTCGCGCTCATCGCCGAAAAGGGCGGGCTCGACGCAACGGTGCACGTCGGCGGCTTCGTGGAGTTTCTGAAGGGCGGCACAAGATTGGGCTCGAAGGACCTCTTCATAACCGAGGCCTGCGAATATGTGGAGAGCTTTTTGACCCTCCGCCCGACCGTCGCGCTCATAAACAACATAGACGACGACCATCTCGATTATTTCAGGGATATCGATCACATAACGGATGCGTTCCGCAAGTTCGTGGCGCTCATCCCCGAGGGCGGCATGTTCATAGGCTGCACCGACGACGAAAGGGTCCGCGGGCTGCTCGTCGAATACCGCGGCCGCGTCGCGGAGCTCACATACGGCCTCGAAAAGGAGTATTCCCCCGATTATTATCCCGAGAACGAGGAGTACGACGCTTACGGCTGCCCCTCCTACGATCTCATGTTCCGCGGCGCGAACTGCGGCAGGGTGGTCCTCCACGTGCCGGGAAGGCATAACATGCTCAATTCGGTCGCGGCAATGGCCGTAGCCCTTTCCCACGGGACCGATTTCGATACCGCGGCGGAGGCGCTCGCGCTTTTCGAGAACACGCGCCGCAGGTTCGAATACTACGGCGAAAGGAACGGCGTTCGCGTCTTCCACGATTACGCGCATCATCCCGCGGAGATAAGGGCGGCAGTCGATTCGGCTCTGCGCACCCCGCATAAGGACGTCTACTGCGTGTTCCAGTGCAACAGCTATACGAGGGCGAAGACCCTCTTCTGCGGGCATCAGGGCGATTGCTTCGCCGGGGTCAAAAAGGTGCTCGTGCCGGATATCTATCCCGGCCGCGAGAAGGACGACGGCTCCGTCCACGCCCGCGATATGGTAAGGGCTATAAACGAGGCGACGGGAAACGCGCTCTATATCTCAACTTTTGAGGAGATCTCCGACTGGCTCAGGGAAAACGCCTCCGAGGGCGACCTTGTGGTTACATTGGGCAGCGGAGACGTCTATATCCAGACAAACAAGCTCCTTCGGGACGATCAATAAAGGGGGATATCAACATGTTGACGGTTTGCATTTTCTCGGTACTGTTCGGAATAGCGATCGGCATAGTCGGCCTTTTCGCCGCGTATCTTGCAAGGAAGCGCCCGACGATGAAGCTCTTCAAAAAAACCGTTCAGACGGAAAGGGTGATGGACGTACTGTTCCTGCTCTTCGTGTTCATCGTGGTATTCCTCAGGGCGTACCTGCTCGCGGGGGACTGGCAGCGCGTGCTTTGGAAGGCGATCGTGGCGATGCTCTGCTCGCTCATACCCGCCGTGCTCATTATCTGGCTCGGATACAGGCTCATACTGCAGAAGCGCGTCCCTGTAGAGGGCGACCCGGAGGATATGGAAGAGGCTTGATCCGTTTTGTCGCACCGCAGCCGGGGGGCATACCTCCGGCTGTTAATTTTGCCTGTCCCCGATTGCCAACGGGAAACACCTGTGCTATACTCATAAAGATAGATTCGAGCCCGTATCGGGCGGAGAGGAAACATCAGATGAAAAAGAAAAAGGCTGCGGAGCCCGCGCCCGCGATAAGGCGCTGCTCGGTGGGCGGCCAGGCCGTAATGGAAGGCGTAATGATGAAGTCCGACGTCGGGATCGCGATGGCGGTCCGCGGCACGAACGGGAATATCGTCAAGCACTATACAAAGTTCAAATCGAAGGCGCAGAAGGGCACGTTCTGGGGCCTGCCCGTGGTGCGGGGCGTCGTCGCGTTCGTCGAATCCTTGAAGACGGGCATGGACACCACGACCAAATCCGCGGAGCTGCTGGGCGAAAGCTTCGACGAGGAGCCCTCCAAGTTCGAAAAGTGGCTCGCGGATAAGCTCCACATCGATATAATGGACGCCGTTATGGGCGTCGCGGTCGTACTTGGCATAGCGCTCGCGGTGGGGCTGTTCATGTTCCTGCCGCAGCTCATCGCCTCGCTGATATTCGGCAAGGCGGTCTCCGGAGCTGTCGATAAGCACTATATCTGGCGCTCGCTGCTGGAAGGCGGGCTCAGGCTCGCGATATACGTGGGGTATCTGTTCCTCGTCTCCTGCATAAAGGATATCCGCCGCCTGTTCATGTACCACGGCGCGGAGCATAAGACCATCGCCTGCTATGAGGCGGGCGTCGACGAGCTCACCCCCGAAAACGCGATGAAGTACAAAAGGCTCCATCCCCGCTGCGGCACTAACTACCTGTTCCTCGTAATGGCGATATCGATCATCGTGCTGACGATAGTGGATATCGTCATGCACTCGCTGGGTTTCCCGCCCGAGGGCATGAACAGGGTCGCCGCGTTCCTCATAAGGTTCCTCGTAAGGATAATATTCCTGCCGATCATAGCGGGCATAAGCTATGAGGTGCTCCGCGGCGCCGCCAAGACCGACAACTGGTTCACAAAGGCGGTAAGGGCGCCCGGCATGGCGCTCCAGCTCATAACCACAAGGGAGCCGGAGCCCGACATGCTGGAGGTCGCGATATACGCGTTCTACCTCGCAATGGGCGAAAAGAACCCGCTCGAGGAAAAGAAGCTCGCCGAAGAGGCGGCAAGGAAAGCGGCGGAGGCGGCAGAGGCCGCCGACGCGGTCGACATACCGGAGGCGGAAGCGCCGGAGACCGCGGCGCAGCCGGAAGGCGAAGAGGAATGACCGTCCGCGAAGCGCTGAAAATAACCGAGGGGCGGCTCCGCGCCGTTTCGGACGAAGCCGCGACAGAAGCGGAGATACTGCTTGAGCATGTGACCGGCCGCGGCCGTGCCGGGATAAGGCTCTCGAATACGGAGCTCTCCCGGGAAAACGAGGCCGCGCTCGACGCCGCGGTCGAAAGAAGGCTCGCCCGCGAACCGCTGCAGTACATACTTGGCGAATGGTATTTCATGGGGCTGCCCTTCGAGGTGGCGCCCGCCGCGCTCATCCCGCGGCAGGATACGGAAACGCTCTGCGAGGAGGCGCTGCGCCTCATTACGGAGCGGGGATACAAGTCCCTGCTCGATATCTGCACGGGAACGGGCTGCATAGCGGTATCGCTTTTGAAGCTCTCCGGGATATGGGCGGAGGCGACGGATATTAGCTCCGAATGCGCCGCGCTCGCCGAAAGAAACGCTAAGAGGAACGGAGTCGGGATATTCGCCCGCATGGCCGATCTTTTCAACGGCGCGGGAAAGTACGATATCGTCACCGCGAACCCGCCCTACATAACGGATGCGGATATGGCCTCCCTTCAGGAGGAGGTGCGGCATGAGCCGCGTCTCGCACTCGCGGGTGGACCCGACGGGCTGGACTTCTACCGCAGGATCGCGGCAGAGGCGGCGGAGCATGTCAATCCCGGCGGAGCGCTGCTCCTAGAGGTGGGATATAACGAAGCGGAGGCGGTCGCAGAGCTGTTCCGCTGCAGAGAGTCCGCCGTCATAAGGGATCTGAACGGGATCGAAAGAGTAGTAAGGATAGATTATTAAAGGAAAACAAGCAGGTGGCATAATATGAAAACAACTTCTTCGGCCAAAACAGTCGCGGCGATACTCGCCATCGTAATTGGCGTGGTGCTGCTTATCACCATCCCCATCAACCTTGCGGCCGATAAGAACGTCAAAATGGCCGTAATAGCCGGCGTGCTCGGCGCTCTGCTGATTTACATGGGCATCAGGACGAAAATGACGGTCAAAAAATACAAGGAATACGCTGCATATCTTGCCGAGGATCCTACCGGTTCCATAGAAAAACTTGCCGCAAAGACGGGGGAATCCGTCGATGAGGTCAGGGATAACCTGCAGAGAATGATCGAAAGGCGTTATTTGATTGGCGCGCGTATAGACGAGGAAAAGAATTCGATCGTGCTGTCGGATAGGGAGTGAGCGCAGGATGGCCGCTCGCCAAGCGCGGCGTCTTTGGCTTCCCCCCTGCGGGGAAGCTCCGCGAAGCGGTGATGGGGGTAAACTCAATGCCAGTAAAACAGGCGGAGATGAAAGGGAGACCCCCATCCGTCACGCGCGGCAAGAAGCCGCTCCGTGACACCTTCCCCGCAAGGGGGAAGGCTTTTGGCAGATTGCGCAGCGAAAGGTGAAACATGCTTGAAAAGCTCGCAAAAATGAAGGAGCACTACGAGGAGCTGGGGAAAAGGCTCGGCGAGGCCGAGGTCATTTCCGACCAGAACCTTTTCCGCGAGCTCGCGAAGGAGCATTCCGCATTGGGCGAGATAGTCGCCGTCTACGACGAGTACCGGGAAGCGGGAAAAGCGGCCGCGGAATGCCGCGCCATGCTGGAGGAGGAGACCGATCCCGAGCTGCGTGAGCTCGCGCATGAGGAACTGCGCGCGGCGGATGAGAAAGCCGCAAAGCTCGAGGAGGAGCTTAAGCTCATGCTCCTGCCCAAGGATCCGAACGACGAAAGGAACGTGATAGTCGAGATCCGCGCCGGCATAGGCGGGGACGAGGCGGCGCTCTTCGGCGCGACGCTCTTCCGCATGTACTCCCGCTATGCGGAGCGGCATAATTTCAAACTCGAAGTGATCGATATGAACGATACGGAAATAGGCGGCGTCAAGGAGGCCGTGTTCCAGATTAACGGAAAGTCCGCGTATTCCCGTATGAAGTTCGAAAGCGGCGTGCACCGCGTCCAGCGCGTGCCGGAGACCGAGTCGCAGGGGCGCATCCACACGAGCGCGGCGACCGTCGCCGTGCTTCCCGAGGCGGAGGACGTCGACGTCGTAATAGATCCTAACGACATAAGGATAGATACCTACCGATCGAGCGGCGCGGGCGGCCAGCACGTCAACAAGACCTCTTCGGCGATACGCATAACGCATATCCCGACAGGGCTCGTCGTGCAGAGCCAGGACGAGCGCAGCCAGATACAGAACCGCGAAAAGGCGATGCGCGTATTGAAGAGCCGCCTGTACGACCTCTATTCCTCGCAGGCGCACGATAAAGAGGCCGCCTCGCGAAAGGCCATGGTCGGCTCCGGCGACCGCTCCGCAAAGATAAGGACTTATAACTTCCCCCAGAGCCGCGTCACCGATCACCGCATAGGGCTCACGCTCTATAAGCTGGAGGCCTTCATCGACGGCGACATGGACGAGATGATAGACGCGCTGATACTCGACGAGCGGATGAAGCTCTTAAAGGGCGAGGAAGAATAAATCACCATGACCACAGAAATATTCAACGCAAAAACTCAGAAGGAAAACGGCACCAACTACGCCGGGCGGGTGATTCGCGCGGGCGGGCTCGTCGCGTTCCCGACGGAGACCGTATACGGTCTCGGCGCGAACGGGCTGGACGGGGAAGCCGTCGCCAAGATATTCGAGGCGAAGGGCAGACCGCAGGACAACCCGCTCATACTTCACGTCGCCAAAAAATCCGACGTAAAGGCGCTCTGGCGCCACATCCCGGATAACGCAAAGAGGCTCATGGACGCCTTCTGGCCGGGGCCTCTCACGCTCATATTCGTTAAGAGCGACATAATCCCGGAGGAGGTCACGGCGGGGCTCGATACGGTCGCAGTCCGCATGCCGGAGCATAAGACCGCGCTCGCGCTTATCCGCGCCGCGGGCGTGCCCATCGCGGCTCCCTCGGCCAACATATCCGGCCGGCCCAGCCCCACCACGGCGGAGCATGTGCTCGCCGATATGGACGGGCGCATCGACGTCATACTCGACGGCGGCCCCTGCAGCGTGGGCGTCGAATCGACGGTGCTCACGCTCGTCGGCAAGCCCAGGATACTGCGTCCCGGCGGGATCACAAAGGAGATGCTGGAGCAGATAATCGGCGAGGTGGAGGTCGATCCCTCCGTACTGCGCCCCCTGCGCGAGGGCGAGGTCGCGGCTTCACCCGGCATGAAGCACAAGCACTACGCGCCCGACGCGGAGGTCGTCGTCGCCGTGGGCTCATGGCGCAGGATCGCGTCCATAATCTGCCGCGAATACGAGATCGCGGAGGCCATGGGCAAGCGCTGCATTATTTTGGGCACGGAGCAAACTCGCACTTGTTATCACGGAATGAACTGTGATATAATAGGCAACAGGGATCTGCCCCAGACCCTCTGCGCGGAGCTGTTTTCCGCGCTGAGGAGGTACTCCGGCAAGGTCGACGTGATATTTGCGGAGGGCGTTCCGGAAACGGATCAGGGCCTCGCGTATATGAACAGACTGCTGAGGGCCTCCGGATTCACGGTGCTCGACAAATAAGGTGGGAGAAGAGATATGAACATTGCCTTGTGTTCCGACCACGGCGGATTCGAGCTCAAGATGAAGCTCATCCCCTATATTGAAAGCCTGGGTCATACCGTCTGCGATATGGGCTGCTATTCGGAGCTTTCCGTCGATTATCCCGATTTCGCGTTTCCCATGGCGGAGGCCGTGGCCGCGGGCGAGTTTGAGCGCGGCATTGCGATCTGCGGTACGGGCATCGGCGTCTCCATCTGCTGCAACAAGGTCTCCGGGATAAGGTGCGCGCTCTGCGGCGACGTCCTTTCGGCCGAGCTCACAAGGCGGCATAACGATTCCAACGTGCTCGCCATGGGCGGCAGGATCATCGGCGTCGAGACGGCGAAGGCCATCACGAAGACTTGGCTCGACACCGGCTTTGACGGCGGCAGGCACGAGGGCAGGATCGCCAAAATATCGGAATACGAATTACAGCAGAGCTAAAGGCAACGCCCCCGGGCATTGCCCTTCGTTTTATCAAGCAATATTATCAATCGGAGGATATAAAAATGAGCGAATTCAAGAACGTCACCGTTATCGATCATCCCCTTGTGCAGCATAAGCTCGCGCTCCTGAGGGACAAGAACACCGGAACCAAGGATTTCCGCACCCTCCTTGCGGAGCTTTCGACCCTCATGGCGTATGAGGTCACACGCGACCTGCCCCTTGACGAGGTCGATATAGAGACCCCCGTCGCGCCCACAAAGGCGCGCATGCTCCTTTCCTGCAAGGTAGGCGTAGTGCCCATACTCCGCGCGGGCCTCGGCATGACGGACGGCATAATGTCGCTCATACCCACCGCCAAGATGGGCCATATCGGTCTCTTCCGCGATCCCGAAACTTTGAAGCCCGTCACCTATTACTGCAAGCTCCCCGCGGACGTCGAGGACCGCGACGTCATCGTCGTCGACCCGATGCTCGCTACCGGCGGCTCTGCATGCGAGGGCATCAGGAAGGTCAAGGAAGCCGGCTGCAAGTCCGTAAGGCTCATGTGCCTCGTCTCCGTACCGGAGGGCATAAAGGCCGTCCAGGAGATGCATCCCGACGTCAAGATATTCACCGCCGCCATCGACGATCACCTCAACGAGCACGGCTACATCGTTCCCGGCCTCGGCGACGCCGGCGACCGCATATTCGGCACTATGTAAAAGAGCAAATGATCAGGCATACAGGGCGGAGGCGCGGCCTCCGCCTTTTTTTGCTTCACATTTTCGGAGTTTTGTTGTATAATGCCATCATCCGAAACTATGTGGATAAGGATGGCCTTTGATGAAAAAGACTTGGGTAAAGATACTCATTGCCGCGCTCGCGGTCGCGGTACTTGCCGCAGCCGCGGCGATCGCCCTCGATATTAGGGCGAACCGCAGGGGAAAAGCGGCGGCTGTTGAAAACAGCATACTCTATTTTTATTCCGATACGGAGGGCTCGACCCGCTTCCTCGTCGACACGGAGCTCATCTCGGACAGGATCGGCGGCTATGTCGATTCGTTCCTGACCTGTAACGGCGAAGCCGGCGTCGCGCGCGCAGGCACGGGGCTCTACCGCATCGACAAGGACGGCATCACGCTCATATATCCCGCGGGCGTCGACAGGGCGCTCCTCTCGCTCGATAACGAGGTCGTCGTTTTCACCACCGCGACGGAGGCGCATATCTACGACCACCGCACGGGGAAGGTCGAGGATATCAAGCCCGATTCCGCGGCGGGCATACCCTCCATCGTCATTTCGCCCGACGGCAAGACCGTGGGCTATACGGTCAGGGACAGCGACGGCAAGTACACATCGTACGCGTATGAGAACGGGGAGAGCCGCGTGCTTGCGGATTCCTCCTATCTCGTCGCGGTTTCCGACGGCGCGGAGTTCTGGTACTGCGTAAAGCCCGCGGACGCGTCGCTTCTTTACTGCAGCGAAAAGGGCGAAAAGAAGATCGGCGAAAACGTATCCGGTCTTATCGAGTTCAACCGCGATCTTACCGAGACCGCGTTCGATTCGGACGGCGTAACATATTACAGCATAAAGGGCTCCGCCGCAAAGGCGATAGTCGACGGCGCGTCCGTGTTCTCCACCGTGACGAACGCCGCATCCGTGCAGGGCGGCGAGGAATGCTCTTCAAAGGTGCTGGATTGCTCCACGATGTTCAACAGGGTGTTCTACAGCTTCCGCACCTCTTCAACGGATGATAACGCCCGCACCGCGTACGATATCTGGTTCGTCAACGGGCACAGGCACGTGACCGCACTCGTCAAGGGCGCGTTCCAGTTCTACGTCAACGAGCAGGGAACGAAGCTCGCCTGCCTTGTGGATAAGGACGTTTACACGATGGATTCCGACGATCCCAAGACCGCGGAGAAGGTCTGCACGAACGTGTATTCCTTCAACGTATCGAAGGACGGGAGCAGGTTCTACTGCATCGGCTACGACCGCGGGCTCTACTATGTGGAGGGCACGGTCAATCTGAAGATAGCGGAGGGCGCGGTCTACTCGGTGATGACGCCGCAGGATAAATGCCTCTTCATGACCGATTACGATACCGTCGGCACGCTTCGCCTTGCGGACGGCAGAAGGCCCGTTCAGACGATCTCCGAAAACGTCGTCCATTTCGAGGTCATGCCGAAGGTCTGCTGCTACTACACCGGCATTTACGAGGATGAATACGGCAGCAAGGTCTATGACGTCTACACCTCGGAGGACGGAGCGAACTTCACGCTCACACTTGAGGCCGCCCGAATGAGGACGGAAGAGTAATGAAAGGGATCGGAATGAAAAAGGCGATCGCCGCGATATTGCTGCTCGCGCTGCTTGCGGGGCTTACCGCCTGCGGAAGGCGCACGGAGACGGGGGATCTGCTCTCGACCAATATCGCAAGGGTCTATATGAAGGACGAAAGAAGCTCCTGCTTCGTCAAGGACGGGGAGAGGATAGAGGGCGAAGTCCGCGGCAAGGCGTATATCGATATCGCGGCGGACGGCAATACCGCCCTTGCGTGGGTGGACAGCATAGTGTACTTCGTTTCGGAGCAGGGGATAGATATGTTGGGCTCCGGCATCGACGCCGCGGAGATCTCCTTCGACGGGCGCATCGCGCTCTTTATGCTCGGGGACAAGCTCATGCGCTTCTCGGCGGAGAGCCGCGCCTCCTTCGCGATAGCGGAAGGCGTGTACGATATCGTCCAGACGGCGATCTCCCCGAACAGCGAGAGCATCGTATTCACCGCCGTGTTCGAAGGCGAGGGCGCATCGATGCGCTCCATGCTGTTCCGCGAGGGCGAGCTCACGCCCGTACTGACCGACGGCAGCGATATAGTGCTCGCCGTTTCGGACGACGCGTCGACGATCTATTATTTCGACAGCGCGGAGCAGGCGCTCTGCGTTCAGCACAACGGCGAAAAGACCGTCATTTCAACGGAATGCGGCGCCGCCTCAAGCTACAATTTCACCCGCGATCTTTCGGAGGTCGCATACTTTACCGAAGGAAGGAAGACCGTCGTTTGGAGGCTCTCCGACGGGCTCACGGCGGATCTCGGCACGGGCTTCGGCTACACGCTAAAGACCGAAGTTTACAGCATGTCCAAGCTGACTCTCCCGACCTATATCAACGGCACGGGCTCGTTCCTGAACGGCCTTTGGGCAAGGCGCGACAGAGCGGATTCAGGCGACTACCTTTTCAGCATTGCGTACATCGACGAAAAGGGAGAAGTCGACTGGATAGTCCTCGGCGCCGACGAGGGGTACAAGGTATCCTCCGACGCGAAGCGCGTGATATGGCAGGAGTACGACAAGATCTATATGACGGATCTCTCCGGCAAAACTACGACCCTCGCGGGGGACGCAGTCTCCTTCACCGCGGAGGGCGACTGCAAAACGGTCTATTACATCTCCCTCGCGGGCTCTCTGTTCGAGGTCAAGCGCGCGGGCGAGCCCAAAAAGCTCGATACCGGGGTTTCCCGGATAGAGGCGATGGGCGGCGGCTGCGCGTACATAAAGGACCGCGCGGAGGGGGAGACGGGCTCCGGCACGCTCTGCTTCGCGAAGGACGGCAAAACGCAGGAGATAATGGGAGGCGCAGTCCGTTTCGAAAAGCGCAGCGGCCAGCTCATAGTCTATACCGACCCCGTAATATCGGGCGAGGACGTGCTCTACACCGTGCGCTTCACGGTGAACGGAACGGATCTCGAGCTTATCGCGGACGGCGTCGAGCCGTAAAAGAAATAATAAAAAGGTATGGGTAAAACCCATACCTTTTTTAATGTGTGATTCATGCTTCGGAGGGGATCTCCTTCTCCTCTTTTCCGGGGATCTGGGCGATGAGCACCGCGGCGAACAGCAGCACACAGCCTATGTACTCGCGCGCGGTCATGCGCTGATGCAGTATTATCGCGCTCGCTATCGCGGAGAACACCGCCTCCAGACTGAATATTATCGTTATAACGGAGGGATTTCCCCCGCGCTGGGCGAGTATCTGCAATAGATACGCCACGCCGCTGGAGAATATCGCGACATAGAGCAGCGGCAGCGCGCAGGAGAGTATCGCGCCGATCTCGGGCTTTTCAAACAGGAACATCCCCGCGGCGGAGAGTATCCCCGCGACAATGAACTGCCCGCAGCACAGATCCACGCCCTCAAGCCCCGGGGAGAAGCGGTCGATTAGGAGTATCTGCACCGTGAACGCCACAGCGCAGAGGAGCGTAAGCAGATCGCCGAAGGCAAGCTTGAAGTCGCCGCTTACGCAGAGCAGATAAAGCCCCGCTACGGCAAGCGCCACGCCGAGCCAGAATATCCCGGGCACGCGCTTTTTGAGGAATATCCCGCATATCGGAACGAGCACGACGTAGAGCGCGGTTATAAACCCCGCCTTGCCGGAATCCGTCCCGAACTGGAGCCCCGCCTGCTGCAGCACGGAGGCCGCCGCGAGCACGGAGCCGCAGAGCACGGAAGCTATGACGAGCCGCCTGCGGTAGGAGCGCTTCTCCTCGGCGGTCTTTTCGTTTGGGACGCCGAGCCGCGCGGCCTTCTTCGCGCGGACAAAGCGCAGTATCGCGCCGACCGCCAGCAGGAAAACCACCGCGACGAAAAACCTCAGCGCGTTGAATGTCATTGAGCCTATGCTGTCGGAGCAGACGTCCTGCGCTACGAAGGCGGTTCCCCAAATAAGCGCGGCGATCAGCGCCAAAAGACTTGATCTCAGCTTCTTGTTCATACTCGGCATTATACTATAACCGCCGCCGCGGCGCAAGGGCGCGCGCTCCGCTCAGGGGGAATATAAGAAACCGATTTTACAGCCATTTTACTTGCAATCGGGCGGCGTTACTGCTATAATGATATACAGCGTGATATGTTTATTTTTGACGCCATCCCGGAAGGAGCGATCCTCCGGCGAACAAACGAAGGGAAAGCTTTTCAAATGCCCACTATTATCGAACGCATAGCCGCTGCGGAAGCGGACGCCGAAGCCCTGAAGCATAACGCGCAGGAGACGGCGAGGATGATGACCGCCGCTGCGGAAGACGATGCGGCGGCCTCTTTGAGGATCGCGCGCGAGGAGGCGAAGGCCGGTCTCGCATACGCCGCGTCCCTGGCAGAAAAGGAAGCGGAGGAGGAGGCCGAAAGGCTTCTCGGCGCCGCGGTCGTTAAGGCGGATAAGCTCGTTGACGAGGCGAGGGCAAATCTTTCCGCCGCATCGGGCATAATACTCGATCACATCCTGAACAATCTTTGATCCGGAGCTGAACCAATGATCGTACCTATGAAGCACATATCGCTGTTCGCCCTCAAAGCGGACGAGCGGCGCATAATGAAGACGCTTCAAAAGAACGGAGTCATACAGATAGAGCGTGCGGATGAGGCCGATGCCGGATCCGCGGAGATCGACGCGACCGAAAAGGCGGCGGGCCTTTTTAAGGCCGCCAGCGAGGCGGAGCTTTCCGAAAAGCAGAATACCGTACTGCGCATAAAGGCGGCAATAGGCCGTCTTAACTCATATATGCCCAAAGCGGGCATGCTGGAGCCCGCTCCCGAGCGCGGCGAAGAGGAACTCATTTCTTCCGTTCCCGCGGCGCTCGAGGTCTGCGACGAACTCGATTCCCTCCAGCGCGAGATCAATTCCAACAAGGCGGAAAGGGAGAAGAAGCTCGCCGCGATAAAGAGCCTTTCACCCATCTCCGCCGTCAATATCCCCCTCGAGAGCATAAAACCGACCAAGACCGCCAACTTCACCCTCGGCACCATGAAGGCGGAAAAGCTCCGCGTCCTTTCGGAGGCGGGGGTAATGTTCGACGCGTTCGGCACGGAGGGAAAGATCCCCGTGCTCGCCGCCGTTCCCAAGGATGAGCCGGAGGAGACCACTTCGCTGCTTCGCGCGGCCGGCTTTACGGAGGTCCCCGTGCCCTCGTACGAAGGCCTTCCCGCCGACATAATCGAAAAGCTTAACGCCGACATAACGGCGATAGAGCTTGAAAACGCCGAGCTTTCGGAAAGGCTCGCCGCTCTGGGCGAAAAGGCCGCGGATCTCAAGATGGGCCTCGACGGCGCGCTTATCGAGCAGGGCAGGTCGGAAGCCCGATGCGGGCTCTTCGCAACGAGGGAGACATTCATGCTCACGGGCTGGGTCCGCTCCGACGAGGCGGATAAGCTGGATAAGCTCATAGAGGAGGAGACGAAGGTCTACTGCCTCGAGATGCGCGATCCAGCGGACGATGAGAAGCCGCCGACGTTCTGCAAAAACAAGAAGTTCTTCGCCCCGTTCGAGTTCATAACGAATATGTACTCCGCGCCGGATCCCAGGGGCTTCGATCCCACAGTCGTGATGACGCCCTTCTATCTGCTGTTCTTCGGGCTTATGATGGGCGATACCGGCTACGGCCTCATTATGAGCATCGCGGCCGCGCTGTTCATTAAGCTCAAGAAGCCCGAAAAGGGCGCGGGTCAGGTCGCGAGGATACTCTTCTGGGGCGGGCTTTCCACAATGGTATTCGGCCTGCTCGCGGGAACTTGCTTCGGCATGAACTGGTATGATATCTTCGGCGAGAGCTTCCCGTTCCCGCTGCTCGATCCCATGAAGGATCAGATGACAGCCATACTGTTCTACTGCGGTCTGGGCTTCGGTCAGATAATCGCCGGCATGATAGTTTCCATCGTGCTCCACCTGAAGAGGGGCGATTGGCAGACGGCGCTCTTCGATATAGGCTCGTGGCTCATGATATTCGCCGGAGCGGCGGTGCTGCTCCTTGTCAAGAGCCCGGTCAAATACGCCGGCTGGGCGCTCATAGGGATAGGCCTCGTGCTGCTCGTCGGCTTCGGCGGCAGGGCGAAAAAGGGCTTCGGCCGCGTGATAGGGGGCCTCGGCAAGCTCTACGACATAACGGGCTTCCTCTCTGATGTATTGAGCTATTCGCGTGTGTTCGCGCTCGGCCTCGCTACCGGCGCGATGGGCTCCGCCTTCAACCTCGTCGCGGGGATCGCGCGCGATATGCTGAAGGGCATACCCGTTGTCGGCGGCGTAGTAAGCTTCATAATAGCGGCCGCTCTGCTCATAGTGCTGCACGTGTTCTGCGTGGCGATAAACGCATTGGGCGCGTTCATCCACTGCGCAAGGCTGCAGTTCATCGAATACTATAACCGTTTCTACACCCCGGGCGGCAAGCTGTTCTCGCCGTTCGGTATAGATACCAAATACAATAAGGTCAAATAATCTTTTGAACAAAAGGAGTAAACCATGAAAAAGTACCTGAAATTCGCATGCATCGCCGTCATCGTCCTTCTGACCCTCTGCGTCTGCGGAGCGGTCCTTGCGGAGGGTATGCCCACGGGCGGCATGCCTCAGATGCCCGAAATGGTCGACAACACCCCCAAGGGCTATATCTGGGCGGCGATAGGCGTCTGCGTCGCAATGATACTGCCCGGCGTTGGCTCCGCTCTCGGCGTAGGCATGGCGGGCCGCGCGGCGGCGGGCGTTGCCGCGGAGGATCCCGAAAAGGGCGGCCAGTGCCTCGTGTTCGAGCTGCTTCCCGCGACCCAGGGCCTTTACGGCTTCGTTATCGCGATGTTCATCGCGGTATTCAGCGGCATACTTTCCGGCACGGTCATGAACCTTTCGACCGAGCTCGGCAGGAGCTTCTTCTACTCCTCGCTGCCCATCGGCGTCGTCGGCCTCGTCAGCGCGTACTTCCAGTCCCGCGTCTGCTGCGCGGGCATCGGCATCGTCGCCAAGCAGGGCAACGGCGGCATGGGCATCACGTTCGCCATCATGGTCGAGCTCTACGCGATACTCGCGCTCATCGTTTCGATACTGATGGTCGTCGGCGTTCCCGTAAACGCTTGATCCCGGGTCCCGTACTATGGAAACAGGCAACGGAGCTGACAAGCTCATAACCAGCATATTGGAGGAAGCGCATGCGCAGGCTTCCGCCGTCGAGTGGCATGCCACGGAGGCGGTCGACGCCATACGCAAAAAGCTGGAGGCCGACCGCGAGCGCCTGAAAGAGGAGTTCGACGAGAAGGCGAGATCCGCGCGTGAGGAGACCCTCGCAAGGGCAAGGACCAACGCGGAGCTTTCGGCGCGCAAGGAGCTGCTTAAAAAGAAGCGCGGCCTCATTGACGAGGCGTACCGCGCCGCCTACGAGGGCGTATGCGCTCTCACCGGCGAAAAGCGCGAGGCGCTTTTGAAAAAGCTCATCGGGCGCGAGTGCGAGGGCGGCGAAACGCTGTTACCCTCCGAAAAGGACAGGGAATATCTCGAAAAGCTCATCCCCGCTATGGAAGGCCTCGGGCTCAAGCTGGGAGAGAACGAAAAGGATCTCACCGACGGCTTTGTCATAAGGGGCGCGAACTACGTCAAGAACTGCTCGTTCGAGGCGCTTATGGAAGAGGTGCGCGCCGCCACGCAGGCGGACGTCGTGAAGACACTCTTCAACTGACAGATCATCCCAAAAGGAACCGATAAAATGGCCGAAAGCCTTATAAACAGCATAGCAAGACTTCGCGTTATAGAGAAAAGGCTGCTGACGAAGGAGACCGTCGCCAGGATGGCTCAGGCCGCCTCGTATGAGGAGAGCTTGAGGATCCTGCGCGAATCCGGCTACGGCGCAGGCGCCGCGGAGGAAGGGGACGAGACGGAGGCGCTGATCGCCGCTCAGCTCAGCGAGACATACGCTCTCATGGCGGAGCTCATGCCCGAAAGGAACGCCTTTGTCACCGACGTTTTCCGCATGCGCCACGATATCACTAACATAAAGCTCTTTTACAAGCTGCGCGTGATAGGCGAGCCGCTCGATTCAGTAAAGCCGGATATCGGCGGCATATACCCCGCGGAGGAGCTGCGCGCCGCCGTTAAAAAGGGCGATTACTCCATGCTCCCCAAAAGGATATCCGACGCTCTGGAGGAGCTCGACGTCATCACCTACCGCAGCGTGGATCCGCAGCAGATATCCTGCAATATCGACGCCGCGTATTCGGAATACGCGCTGAGCCTCAGGAACGCGTTCATTAAGGAGTACTTCTCCGCGCTCGCCGATTTCACGAACGTCATCGCCGTCATCCGAAACATGCCAAAGGAGCGGTTTCTCCCCGGCGGGGAGTACACGGAGGCGGAGCTGGAAAACATTCGCGGTCTCATCGCGGATTCTCCCGAGCGCGCGCTCGCCGCGATAAAGAGCCCGCTCGAAACGAGCGATATCAAGGAGGCTGTGAAGGCGGGCTTTGCGGAGTATCTCAGAACGGGCAGCCCCGCGGCGGTGGAAAAAGCGAGGGACGAATACCTCATCTCGCTCGCATCGCGCAACAGGAGCGACATCTCGAGCGTCGCGCCGATAGTCGGCTACATGCTCGCCCGCGAGCGTGAGGCGGAGGTCGTAAGGCTGATACTCACCGCGAAGCGCAGCGGTATCCCCATGAGCGCCGTCGATGAAAGGAGCCTCAAACTCTATGGCTGATATTGCGATGATAGGCGATAAGGATTCCGTCCTCATAGGACGGGCGGCGGGGCTCGACGTCTACTTTGAGACCGACGGCGCCGCGGCGGGCATGCTCATTGACCGCCTCGCCAAGGAGAACACAAGGATAATATTCGTTACCGAGCCGGTATTCGAAGCGGCTTCGGAAACGGTGAACAAATACAAATCGAGGCCCTTCCCCGCGATAATCCCCGTGCCCGACAGCAAGGGCACCTCGGGCGTCGCAATGAGGAACGTCAAAGCGAACGTGGAGAAGGCGATCGGCGCGGATATCCTTTTCTGAGCCTGAAAGGCTCAGAAAAGCGAGTTTTGCTTTGCGGCGGGACGGCCGCAATTTTCCCCGCGGGCGGCGGAGAAAACCGCAAAACATCGCGCTGAGACACATTAGCTGCCTGAGCCTGAAGGGCTCAGAAAAGCGAGTTTTCAACAGCATTTCCAACACTTCTTACGGAGGTTTGAGATCCATGACCCAGAAGCACGGCACCATAGTAAAGGTCGCCGGTCCGCTCATCACGGCGGACGGTATGGGCGACGTCCAGATGTTCGACGTCGTCCACGTATCCGATAAACAGCTCATAGGCGAGGTGATCGAGCTCAGGGGCGAAAGGGCCTCTGTGCAGGTCTATGAGGAGACCGGCGGCATCGGCCCGGGCGAGCCCGTCTATCCCACGGGGGCGCCTCTTTCGGTCGAGCTCGGCCCGGGACTCATAGAGTCAATATACGACGGCATACAGAGGCCGCTTACGGCGCTCTTTGAATCCGCCGGCTCCAGGATCACAAGGGGCATCGCCGCTCCCGCTCTCGACAGGGAGAAGAAATGGGAGTTCAACCCGACGGCCTCCGTCGGCGAAGATCTCACGGGAGGCGACGCGCTCGGCTTCGTTCAGGAATCCGGCGCCGTCAGGCATATCATAATGGTCCCGCCCAATGTTTCGGGCAGGCTCGTTTGGCTCTCCGAAAAGGCGGAGCTCACCGTCACGGAGCCGATCGCGAGGCTCGAGAACGAAAAGGGCGAGACGGAGCTTACCATGATGCAGAAATGGCCCGTCCGCAGGGGCAGGCCGTATAAGGAAAAGCTCCCTCCCAACGAGCCCATGGTCACCGGTCAGCGCGTCATCGACACGTTCTTCCCCATCGCGAAGGGCGGCGTCGCCGCGGTCCCCGGCCCCTTCGGCAGCGGCAAGACGGTGGTCCAGCATCAGCTCGCAAAATGGGCGGACGCGGACATAATCGTCTACGTCGGCTGCGGCGAGCGCGGCAACGAGATGACCGACGTTCTTACCGAGTTCCCGGAGCTCGTCGATCCGAGGACGGGGCTTTCGCTTATGAAGCGCACCGTGCTCATCGCCAATACCTCCGATATGCCCGTCGCCGCGCGTGAGGCCTCCATCTACACAGGCATCACGATCGCGGAATACTTCCGCGACATGGGTTATAAGGTCGCGATAATGGCGGACTCCACCTCGAGATGGGCGGAGGCCCTTCGAGAGATGAGCGGCCGTCTTGAGGAGATGCCCGGTGAAGAGGGCTATCCCGCATATCTTTCGAGCCGCCTTGCCGAGTTCTACGAGAGAGCGGGTCAGGTGGTCACCCTCGGAAGCAAGCGGCGCGAGGGCGCGGTATCCGCGATCGGCGCGGTATCCCCGCCGGGCGGCGATATCTCGGAGCCCGTATCCCAGGCGACGCTGCGAATCGTCAAGGTCTTCTGGGGACTTTCCGCAAAGCTCGCCTACGCGAGGCATTTCCCCGCTATCGACTGGCTCTCCAGCTATTCGCTCTATCTTGACCGCATAGGCCCGTGGTTCGATTCGAACATCGCGGAGGATTGGACCGAGTGCGTTACAAGGGCAATGAGCCTGCTGCAGGAGGAAGCCGAGCTGCAGGAGATAGTCTCCCTCGTCGGCATCGACGCGCTTTCGACCCGCGACCGTCTGAAGTTGGAGACCGCAAGGTCCATCCGCGAGGATTACCTGCATCAGAACGCGTTCGACTCGGTCGATACATATACCTCCCCCTCCAAGCAGCACGCGCTCCTAAAGCTCCTGCTCGACTTCTACGACAGGGGAGAAGCCGCTCTTGAAAACGGCGCGGACTTCAACCGCATCTCCGCGCTGCCCGTAAGGGAGCGCATGGGCAGGTACAAATACTGTCCGGAGAACGAGCATAAACAGCTTGCCGCGGAGATCGCATCGGAGCTCAACGCCCAGATGCGCAGACTCACGGAGGAGACCGTCTGATAAGCCCCCTTTAAAAGCGCCCGCAAATCGCAGGAAAGGTGAACAACAATTATGCGTAAGGAATACACAACGATCCGTGAGGTCGTCGGCCCGCTCGTAATGGTGGACGGCGTAGACGGCGTCAAATACGACGAACTCGTCGAGATAAAAAGGAACGACGGCAGCGATACCCGCCGCGGCAAGGTGCTGGAGGTAAACGGCTCCAAGGCGCTCGTGCAGCTCTTCGAGGGCTCGCAGGGTCTGAAGATCGCCGACTCGAGGGCGAAGTTTTTGGGCCACAGCATAGAGCTCGCGGTCGCGCCCGATATGCTGGGCAGGGTATTCGACGGAATGGGCCGCCCCAAGGACGGCGGCGCTCCGCTCATCCCCGAAAAGATGCTCGATATCAACGGCGCGCCGATGAACCCCGCCGCCCGCGATTATCCCAATGAGTTCATACAGACCGGCGTATCCGCGATAGACGGCCTCAACACCCTCGTCCGTGGGCAGAAGCTGCCCGTGTTCTCGGGCAGCGGCCTTCCCCACGCGCAGTTCGCCGCGCAGATAGCGAGGCAGGCGCGCGTCCGCGGCAAGGACGAATCCTTCGCCGTCGTATTCGCAGCCGTCGGCATCACGTTCGAGGAGGCGGATTACTTCATCTCCGACTTCAAGAAGACCGGCGCCATCGAAAGGACGGTCACGTTCGTCAACCTCGCGAACGACCCCGCGATAGAGCGTATCGCGACGCCGCGCATGGCGATAACCGCCGCGGAATATCTGGCCTACGATCTCGGGATGCACGTGCTCGTCATAATCACCGACATCACGAACTACGCCGAGGCCCTGCGCGAGATATCCGCCGCCCGAAAGGAGGTCCCCGGCCGCCGCGGCTATCCCGGCTACCTCTACACCGACCTTGCGACCATGTACGAGCGCGCGGGCAGGATAAAGGGCTGCCCCGGCTCGATCACAATGATACCCATACTCTCCATGCCGGAGGACGACATCACCCATCCCATCCCCGATCTTACGGGCTACATAACGGAGGGACAGATAATCCTCTCCCGCGAGCTGTACAGGAAGGGCGTCACACCGCCCGTCAACGTACTGCCCTCGCTCTCCCGTCTTAAGGATAAGGGCATAGGCAAGGGCAAAACGCGTGAGGATCACGCCGATACCATGAACCAGCTCTTCGCGGCGTACTCCCGCGGCAAGGAGGCGAAGGAGCTCGCCGTCATCTTGGGCGACGCCGCGCTCTCCGAGGTCGATAAGCTCTACGCTAAGTTCGCGGACGAGTTCGAAACCCGCTACGTTTCGCAGGGGTATTACACGAACCGCTCCGTAGAGGAAACGCTCGATATAGGCTGGGAGCTTTTGAGGATACTCCCGAGATCGGAGCTCAGGCGTATCCGGGACGCGTATCTCGATAAGTACTACGAAAAGGACGGAATCACGGAGTAACCGATGGCTATTTCCTACAAGCCCACGCGTATGGAGATGAGCCGCCTCAAAAAGAGGCTCGTCACCGCAACGAGAGGGCACAAGTTAATGAAGGACAAGCGCGATGAAACGGTGCGCCGCTTCATCACATACGTCCGCCGCAACAGGGAACTGCGCGAGCGCGTGGAAGAGCTCATGAGCGACGCCATGCGCAGCTTCGTCATAGCAAAGGCCACCATGACCCGCGCGGCGGTCGAGGAGGCGCTTGCCGTGCCCGCCTCCCCCGCGAGGATAGAGGTTGGCAGCGGTTCGGTGCTCTCCGTCGAGGTGCCCAAGCTCACATACATCCCGACCGGCGCGGGCAGTCTGCCCTACGGCGTACTCGGGACGTCCTCGGAGCTGGACGCCGCGGTGGAAAGGTTCTCGGAGCTCATGCCGCTCCTCATAGAGCTCGCGGAGGTCGAAAAGACCTGCAACCTCCTCGCGGACGAGATCGAAAAGACGCGCCGCCGCGTCAACGCGCTGGAATACGTAATGATCCCCCAGCTGGAGGAAGCGATACATTCCATCACGATGAAGCTCGACGAAAACGAGCGAGGCAATCTCACAAGGCTCATGAAGACCAAGGAGATGCTCAAGGCCAAGGAAGAATAAGAGAAACAAATACGCTCCGCAGCAAATAACCGCGGAGCGTTTTTATTATGCTTAAAGCTTATCTTGCGAAGAGGCCGAGCTCACGGCCGGTCGTCACTGAGCCGTCGTTTGCTATGTGCTCACTGTCGGCGGGGAACATGAACCAGCGCGTCCAATAGAAGTCCCGGTAGTCTGAAACGCTGCCGTCGCACCAGGTCACGTCGACATAGTATGTGCCGCAGTCGAGCGTAACGATATCCCAGAAATGCATGTTGTCGTCGTTGTGCCTGTTGCGGACGCGGCTGCAGTCGAGATCCGCGCAGCGGCAGAGATACTCAAAGCCCAGTGCGTACCCCTGACAGATCGAATAGCCGTTTATCACCGCGCCGTAAGCGCAGGTGGCGTAGTTCGGGACGATGCCGTGAACGTAGGCGTATTGCGAGACAACGGAGATGTAGTAGCCCAAAAGCCGGTATTTGTCTATGACGGAGAAGTCGTCCGGCACGCGGAAGGCGACGTATTCGCCGACGGCGCGGAACGCCTCGACCTGCTCGCGCACCTTGTCGATATCCTCCTCGGGGCCGCCGTACCTTGACGACGGCAGGAATATCACCGATTTCCATTTGCCGTCCGGAGCCTGTTCCATCCTGAAATAGGTCTCTATGTCGGGATGATCGTACAGCAGCGCGGTGAGCGCCGAAGATATCGCATATTCGGACCCTTCGAGCTCAAGATCGCGGTATTCGCTCGCGGCCTCGAGCATCTGGTCGTAATAGTCCTTCTCCTCATCGCCGAGCTCGCCGTACTTGTTGGCGGGGACGAAGGGGTGGGCGGAGGAATCGAAGGGGATCGGGGAGCTCCTGATATAGTCTATGAGCTCGTCCATGATCTCCTTTGCGCGCAGCACTCGATCGAGCGCGTAGTCGCTCAAGCCCTGCGGGATGCCGTCCGGAAGCGGCACGGGGGTATCCGTCGGCACGGGCGTTTCGGTGGGGACGGGAGTCTCGGTCAGCTCGGAAGTCGGCTCAGCGGTGGGCTCGGGGCGGTGATAAACGCCCCTGCAGCCGGCTGAAAATACCATTATGAGCGCAAGCAATATAAGCGCCGCTCTTTCAGCAGTTTTCATCGTTATCATCCTTTCCGAACGGGGCGTCGCCCGTTTCGGCAGTGTAGATCTCGCAGTCGTAGCCTATCCTTGAGCGGTAGAGCGCGGAAACATGCGCGATCACGTCCTCCGCCGCGCTCCTTTCGGCTATGGCTATCGCGCAGCCGCCGAACCCAGCGCCGGTCATGCGCGCGCCGAGCACGGCGGGGTGCGACCTCGCCGCTTCGACTATGGTATCGAGCGCGCGGCCCGTTACCTCGTAATCGTCGCGCAGGGAATCGTGGGAGGCGTTAATGAGCCTGCCGAGCCGCGCGATATCGCCCGCCTCCAGCGCCTCCGCCGCCTCAAGCGTGCGGCGGTTCTCCGTAACGGCATGGCGCGCGCGGCGGAGCAGGGGCTCCGGCAAAACGGCGCTCACGGAGGCGAACTCCTCGGGTGTGATCTCACAAAGCGCGGTCTTTTGGGGCTCGAACAGTCCGCCGATAAGGCGAAGCGCCTCCTCGCATTCGGCGCGGCGCTCGTTGTATTTGGAATCCGCGAGCCTGCGGGGCTTTTTCGTGTTCATTATCAGCAGCACGTTCTCGCCCGGATCGAAGGGGAAATACCCGTATTCGAGGGTGTGCGTGTCTAAAAGCACGGCAGCGCCGCGGCGGCCCATCGCGCAGACGAACTGATCCATAATGCCGCAGTTCACGCCCGCGCAGTCGCGCTCGGCTTCGAGCGAAAGGAGCGAGGCCGAAACGCCGTCGAGCGTAAGGCCGAACAGCTCCTTCAACACGGCGCAGGTCAAAACCTCCAGCGATGCGGAGGACGAAAGCCCGGAGCCGCGGGGCAGGCTGCCGCAGACGGCCATCTCAAAGCCGCCTATCGAATGAGAGCGGGAGGCGAGCTTTGCCGCGACGCCAAGGGGGTATGCCGCCCAGCCGAAGCCGGAAAAGCACTCCGGCCTGCATTCGAGCGCTGAAACCGCGCCGATATCGGCCTCGATGACGCCGCCCCTCATGTCCGCGGAAACGAGGCGGATACGCCCGTCCGCACGCGGGGAGGCCGCGGCGTAGGTGCCGAGCGAGAGCGAACAGGGCATGACCCTGCCGCCGTTATAGTCGATATGTTCGCCGATAAGGTTCACCCTGCCCGGGGCGAAAAACGTCCGCGCGGGCGCGTGACCGAAGCGCGCTTCAAAAACGGAGCAGACCTCCGACTCATACTTGTTCACAGCGTTAATTTCCTTTCGGATGCTATCGTTCATTATATCACAGGCGCGGAGCGCTCCGCAATACCGGGATATTCCGCGCTTGTATGTTTTGCGGCCGCATGGTATAATTACGGAAAATGGGGCGGTATGTGCCGCCGGGAAGGGAGATGGCAAAACATGGGCGCTTTCAAGAAGATACTCGCCGCTTTGCTTGCCGCGCTGCTGCTATGCGCGGCCGCCGTCAGCCTGCCCCTTCCCGACAGGATCGCCGCCTCGAAGACGGAGGAGATCCCACCCGCGGCGATAAGCCACCTCTACCGCGAGGCGGAGATGATACTGATCGGCGCCTGCATGCGCGTGAGCCAGTCGGACGACGGCGCTTCGTTCGCGCGATTCAGCGTCAGCCGAGTGCTCGACGGCGCGGAAAACGTCGGGGCAATGATCAGCCTGCCCGTGAACGCGGAGCCCGGCGAACAATACCTGCTCTACCTTAAGCGCGGCGACGGTTCGGAGGGCGCGCCCCTGTTCCGCCTGCTGACCGAAGAACCCATACATGTCGAGAACGGCAGGATAAGCTTCGAGGGCGAAAGCTGCAGCATAGACAGCGTAGAGCGCGACATCGTCCGTCAGAGCAAGATACTGACAGTTCCCGCGCAGAGCTTCTTCTACAACGATCTTTCGGGCCTTGCGGAAGCCTGCGACGAGATAATAATAGCAAGGGTGCTTTCCGTAAGCGAGCCCACGGAAACGGTATGCCGCTCCACGCTCAAGGGCGAGAGCACGCTCGCGACCCTCGAGCAGGTGTTCCTGAAGATACGCGTCGAAAACGGCTTGGGCGGCGGGCTGAAATACGGGCAGAAGCTCAACGTGGTGCTTTCGCCCTACTATGTGCGCCCCGTCATCAACGCGACGGATCTTTCCGTAAAGACCGTCGCAGCCCCGCCGGAGACATATCCCGCGGTCGGCAGCGCGTACATATTCTTCCTTTTGAAGAGCGAGGACACGAGGAGCGACCGTTACTTCACGGTGAACCCCTATCAGGGATACGTGCTGCTTTTCGGCAACAGCATGATACGCCCGTATTACAACACCGCGCTTAAAGAGATGAACGATCTGCGCATATTCGCCCAAAGGCTCCGGGCGGCTGAGGCCGCGGGAGGCGCGGAGGAATAAGTACAGCATAATAAAAGAGCTCCCGGTATCTTCGGGAGCTCTATTATTGTACTCTTTACAGGTTCAGGAGTATCAGCGCGGCGATTATCAGGGCAAAGCCGATCAGCTTGCGGCCGCTCAGCTTTTCCTTGAAAAGGAATATCCCCGCGACGCCGATGAGTATTATCGCGCCGACGTTGTAAACGGGGTAGGTGATGACTGCTGGAACGCTCCCGAGCGAGAGCAGCAGGAAGCGCGTCGCAAAGTAATTGGGCACGCCTATCATAACGCCGAAGGCGATATCCTTCCACGTGATGCGCTGATGCTTTATCGCGGTGACGGCCGTGCTCAGGGCAAGTGCCGTAAGGAAATTGCACAGCAGGAAATGGTCCTTTATCGCGCGGACGCCGACCTTATCGTAGATATTCGCCATGGATTCGGTAAGTCCGCTGACGAGGAGGAGCACGATAAGGAGTATCGCCGCCTTTTTGGAGCCCCCGTCCGCCTTTTGGGGATCGAGGTTGATGATGACGATCGCGGCTACGGCGATCGCAAAGCCGACTATCTGCAGCGCGGAGGGGGATTCGCGGAATACGATCACCGCCATAAGCGTCGGCACGAGCACGCCGAGCTTCATGAACACGGACGAGAGCATGACCCCGTTCCGGCTGATGTTGTACTTCATCAGCATAAAGCTCAGAAGGTAAAGGCACCCGCTGAAAAGCCCGAGCCCTATCGCAAAGGACATGCCCTCCTGCATCACGAAGGGATGCTTGTCCTCCATAAAGAGGAACGCGATGAGGGAGCACACGAAATAATTCGCCATGAACATGGCAAAGTTGTTCGTTATATGCTTCTCGCCCAGCCGCATCAGTATAGCGACGAGCGAGCTTGCAAGCACGGCAAGTATAAGATAGACCATGGGATCCCTGTGCCTTCTGCCTAAAAGGCGACCTTTCCGGGGCCGCGACTTCCTGCCCCCTGGGGTCGGGCGCTGCGGCTCACCTGAAGATTATAGCACAATGCGACAGAAAAAGAAAGAAATTACATTTCGATTGTTATTTTTCCCGAAAACACTGGACAAAACCCAAATACGTGGTATAATAATATATAGTATAGACTTTTGGCAAATAAACGGCGCACCGGCCGAGAAAGGAACGCCCCCGGGCAGAACGAAAGATATGGACAGGATCGAAAAGCTTTTGAGATTCATCCCCGTACTCGATATGGAAGGGCTCGGCGAATGGGTGGCGGACGCCCGCGCCATACGGGAGGGCGGAAAGCCCGCGGCCGCGCCCGAGTACATAGATGCGGTGTTCAGATTCGCGGAGGCTGCGGAAGCCGCGGAGGAGGCGCTGCCCGCGGAGCCTTACGGCGCGGATGCCAAAAAGGCGGAGCTGATACACAGGATCGCCTCGGCCGTAAGGGCGGAGGAGAGCTGCCCCGGCATACTCATTGGCTTCCTCCAGAACGGCACGATAGTCGGCTGGCTGAAGGAGCTCGAGGCGCTCTGTGATAAGGAATAACAAAAACGAAGCATAATCAAAGCGCTCCCGATCGGGAGCGCTTTTGCGTTTCTTTTTTATTTGATCCGGCTCTTTTTCCATACGCCCCACATGCGGAAGCCCGTGGAAATGAGCAGCACGCCTATCGCGACCGCGCCGGCTATCGCGGCGGTGGCAAGGCCCTTCGTGTAGGCCTCCGCGCCCATGCCGCGCCGTATGAAGTCCATTGTGTAGTAAATGCCCGCGCCGGGTATCAGCGGAACCAGCGCGCAGAGCAGGTAGCTCGTCGCGGGGAACTTTCTGACCCTCGCCATTATCTCCGCGTAGAACGAGGAGCAGGCCGCGGCGATAAGATAGCTCGCGGGATCGGGGAGGCCTGCCTTCATAAGCAGGCTGCACGTGCACCAGGATATGACGCTGCCGATGAGCGCAAGGGGTATCCCGCGGCCGTGCATGTTGAACAACAGCCCGAAGCCGAGCGTGCCCACGAGCCCGGCGAGACACTCTATCGGAAGGGAATGCTGGACGGGGGAGAGGCCCGTGCCAATGCCGGGGAATATGTACCGCGCGAGGCCGACCGCGCCGCTCGTGCCTATGACGAGCGCGACGGCGATGATCAGCACCTGCACAAGGCGGTTCACACCGGACATAGTGTCGCCGTAAATAACGTCGCGCAGGCTGTTCGTGAACAGGAAGCCGGGGACGAGTATCATGAGCGCGCCGATCGTCGCGATATCCGCGTTCTTGCAGATGCCGATCGCGGCGAATACGTTCGCGAAGAACGCGAGCAGGAAGCTGCAGACAAAGGATTTGAAGAACGCGTTCGCGTTGAGCCTGCCCGTGAACTTGAGCGCCGCGCCGGTGACGAGCCCGCACAGCCCCGCGGAGAGCGCGTCGAGCACAGTCCCGCCGAAGAATATGCCGAACCCGAAGCCGATAAGGAAAGCGGCGAGGTAATAGACGAGCCTGCCGTAGCTGCATACGCTGCTCTCGGTCTCGCGCAGGAGCTTGCGCGCCTCGGGAAAGGGGGGCTTTTCCGCGCAGATCCTTCGGCAGAGGCCGGAGTAGCGCTCTATGCCGTCGAGCATGGTATCCCCGCTCTTCTCGCGGCGGATCTTGGTGAGTATGCGGCCGTCGTCGGTCTCGAGGCTTGCCATTATGCAGCCGGGGATGACGAAGGTATCCGCCTTTTTCACGCCGTATGCGTCTATTATGCGGCTTATGGTCTCCTCCACGCGGTATGTCTCCGCGCCGCAGGCCTGGAGCTTGTTCGCGAGCGATACGGAAAACTCGAGCAGATCCTCAAAGAACTGTTCGTTGCGCTCCATTTCGGGACGAACCGGAGCCGTATTATCCGCGCTGCCTTTTTTCTTTGCCATTCGCATCCTCCGCTTTCGATGAAGTATAACAGGGAAAGCGGCAAAAAGCAAGAAGTTCTTGCGCGTGAAGCACCGGCGATCCCCGCGGCGTCAATATCCGCGCGTTACGATCTCCCACTCTCCGCCATCCTTGCGGCCGAGATACCAGCTCCATGTGTAAACAGACGATTTCGGGAAGCCAGCGCCGAATATGGGGGCGCGGAAGACGGATCCGAACACGACGCATTCGTCATAATCACCAAGATCTTTTATATAAGCAAGCTCGCGTTCGCACACCTCGTCCCCTGCATAGGTCAGAGAGTAGAGCTTTCGGCGGCCGCCCCAGTCGTTGAAATCCGTTATGACCGCAGCCGATGCTTTTTTCAGATCCTCGGCGGAATAGAGCTTCGAATCTCCGTAGTTGACCTTAACGGGTCGGGAATCAACGATCCCCTTGACCGCAAATATCAAACCGATCGTAGCAAGCACCGCGCATGCGGCGATCAGGATCCGCTTCATCGCGAGCTTCTTTTTTACAGCCTTCAGCGGCAGGGCGGCGGAGCTGTCGTCCGGAGCCTCCTGCTTGGGAGCAAGCTCCGCAAGCGCCGCACGGCATTCGCTGCAGCCGGAGATATGTTCTTTTATTGCCTCCGCGGTTTCTGGCGAAGTCATATCCTCCGCATACAGCGGCAAAAGATCCTTTATTACGCTGCATTCGTTCTTCATAGTTATTCTCCCTTCGATCGTTCGATCAGCATTTTTCGTGCACGGTGAAAGGTGACGCATGCCCAGTTTTCGGTCTTGCCGAAAATCTGACCGATCTCACGAAAAGACAGCTCGCCGAACGCACGCCACATGAAGACCTCCTTATAGGGTTCCTTGAGCGTGTGGAGGATCTGCCTCAGATCATTGAGCTCAGCCCTCCTTTCGGCAAGCCCGGCCGGGTCGCTTCCCGTATCCGGCAGGGAGTATAACGGCTCCTCTCCGACGCTTGAGGTGCGGCGGTTCTTCTTCTCGTGAGAATAGAAAGCGTTCTTCGCGATCTTCAGGAGCCAGACGCGAAGCTCGCACTCGCCCCGAAAACGATCGATGGATCTCAGCGCCTTGAAAAAGGTCTCCGCAGTCAGCTCGTCAGCCAGCTCTTCACTGCCGGTCAAACGAAGCAGATATCGGAAAACGTCTCCAAAGTATTCGCGGTAGACCGCTTCAAAATCCATGCGTTCCCACCTCCGTCTGTATAATAGACTTTCATGAGGGGAGAATCTTACAAAACTGCTTCATCTCCTTCTCCAAAAGGCGGAAAACGTTCGCGATGAGGAATCCGTCCGCGGCGGCGTGATTCATACGCACGGTCACGGGCATCATGAGCCTGCCGCCCTCCTCGCGGAAACGGCCCCAATTCACTATCGGAGCAAGATAGATATACCCGTCCGGAAGCTCGATGTTCATAGAATCGTAGGAGAGCCAGGAAATGTAGGAGGCGTCGAACCAGTTCGGATGGCCGGCCGCGTCAAGACGGTAGCCGCGATCTGCCTTCGCGCTCTCGATATCCGCGAGCGCGTTCCTGTAAAAGACGTCGTAGTCCTCGTGATAGAACGAGTAGACGGGGGAGCAGGTCTCGGTATCCTCATGGAACACGTACTGAGTGGGATTTATCACGTCCCAGCAGATAAGCTCGTCCGTCTGCCATTTATAGCCGAGCCTGTAATCCTCGCGGGAGTTCAAAACCTTTGAGAGTATGTATAAAAAGTTGATATAGAACCGCGTACCCGTGCTGCGGGAATACTCATAGAGCTCGGTCGCGTCGATCCGCGCCGTCATGGAGACGGAGCATTTGCAGTCCTCCGAAAAATGCCGGAAAACGTCCTTCCGATAGTAGCTTTCCCTGTCTATTATCCTGTAGCCCATGAGCCGCACCTCCTTACAAGAGCGTAAATCGGTAGATAGTGACGTCCCTCTTGCCCTCGGCGTACATATCGTTGTCCTCGGGTATGAGCGTCGTTTCGACGAATTCGCCGCCCGCGTTTTCGCAGGTCTTCGCGGAGGCGATGTTGTCGGGATCGCAGGTTATGTAAAGGTGATCCATCCCGTGCTTCCTCGCCTGCATGAACATCAGACGGCAGGCCTTTGCCGCGTATCCGTGCCCGCGATGGGCTTCGTCGACGCCGTAGCCTATGTTGCCGCCGATGTAGGTCTTTTCGTTGTGCCCTATGCGCAGGTCGCAGGTGCCGACCTTCGTACCGTCTGCAAGGCAGATCTCGAAATAGTAGGCGGGCAGCCAGCGCCTTTCGGGACGCTCGGGAGCCGTCCTCACGAGCCGCAGGGATATCTCCCCGTCGGACAGATCGTCCGTATCGTAAAAAAGCGTTATCGAGCTCTGTGCCGCGTCGATCATCAGGCGCCTCCGATCATGGTTTTTCATCAATTAAGTCTACCACATATCCCGCTCCGATTCAATCGCGGATCGGACACTTTACAAACCGGCGCCGAGCGGTTACAATGATCCTGACGAAAGGCGGAGAAACAGCATGGACATAAGCTATATCGAAGACGGAGGCAAGTTCAATCTCAGGGTCTGCGCGCTGATCATATCGGAAGGCAGGCTGCTCGCGATGCATGACGAGCGGTCGCCGTATTACTACCTGCCCGGGGGCAGGGTGAAGCTCTTCGAGACCGCGGAGGAGGCCGTCCTCCGGGAGGTAAGGGAGGAGCTTCTTTGCGGCGCCGCGATAGCTCGCCCGCTGTGGCTCTGCCAGTCGTTCTTCAATGAGGACGTGGACAAGCTCGATTATCACGAGCTCTGCGTCTATTTCCTCATGGACATATCGGGGACCGACATTGCCTCGCGGGGGGATAAGTTCACCCTCTTCGAGGGGCGGCACACGCACGAGTTCGAATGGCTGCCGTTCGAGCGTCTGCGGGAGGAATACTTTTATCCGGTCTTTTTGAAAGAGAAGATTTTCGATCTGCCGGAGACATTCACGCTCATGACGGAAAGGGAATGAATATGCTGATAAGGAAGCTTGAAAGACAGGACGTCAAAACAGCCGCGCCGCTCATGGCGGGCTTCCGCGTGAAGCTTCGGAGCTTCAAAGGCGAAATTACGGAGCCGGATACGGATTCCGGCGAGGCGGAGCTCAACGAGTATCTCGATAACGGCTTTCCGGCGTTCATCGCCGCCGTCGGCGATACGCCCGTAGGTCTCATGGTATGCCGTTTAGACGAGCCCTGCGTATGGGTGGAGGCGCTGTATGTCGCGCCGGAGTACCGCCGCCAAGGGATCGCCTCCCTGCTCTTCGATAAGGCGGAGGAGATCGCGGCCTCCTTCGGCGAAAGCACGGTCTACAATTACATCCACCCCAACAACGAGGCGGTCAAAGCCTTCCTCGCCTCGCGCGGGTACACGGTGCTCAATCTTCTGGAGGTCAGGAAGCCCTACCCGGGAGAGAAGCTGACCCGAAAAATACGGGTCGACGAAAGCGAATTCGATTACTGAAAAGCCAACGGGGAGGAGCATAACAGTTCAACAGTCTCCCAAGGGGGAGAACTCAAATGAAAACAGCGCAAAAAAGCAGCACCAAAGGTGCTGCTTTAGTATTTCGGTTTATTACTTTACGTCTGCCCCGAGCGCCCTCCTGAGTATCATCAGCGCGTCCGCGGACGTGACCGCGCCGTCGCCGTCGATATCGGCCGCCTCAACGATGAGCGAAGCTTCGCCGACTATGCCCATGGCATATCTCAGCGTGAGCAGCGCGTCGGCGGAGTCGACAACTCCGTCGCCGTTCACGTCGCCCAAAAGCACGGGGAGCGGATCTTCCGAAAACAGCGAACCGACGCACAGTCTGCCGGCGCCGCCTCCGGAGTAGCCCTCGTCAACTGCGTTCGCCTTGAGCAGCGCAACGATCGCGTCGGGGCCGAGGCCCGGATCGTATGCCTTTATCATGGCGCAGCATGCCGCGGCGTGCGGAGCGGCGAAGCTAGTACCGCTCTGAACGTCGAAGCCGCCCGTGTTCAGCGTGCTCATGATATCCACTCCCGGCGCGGTGATATCCACAGCCGCGCCGACGTTCGAAAGCGGCCACATCGTGTGATCGGGATAGTGCGCGGCAACAGTGAAGGATCTTTCTATCTTGCCGGGGACAAAGTCGGAAGCGTTGCCGCTCCAGTTGCCGGAGGCGACACAGCATACCATACCCGCGTCAGCGGCGGCGTTGACCGCCTCCTCATACAGCTCCTCGACGTAGGGATTGTATTCGATGAGGCTCAGGTTCGCCGCGGCGCAGCCGTTAAGATACGCGTACTCTATCGCGTTCACGACGTCGCCCGTGGAGAAATAGCCCTCGTCCGAAATGCATTTCAGGGGCATTATCCTGACGTTCGAAAGCGTGCCGTCAGCGACCACCCCCGCGCAGAATGTGCCGTGGCCGAAGCCGTCCGAGGGATCGGCGTCGTTGTTCACGAAATCGTACCCCGGGACGGTCCTTCCCGAAAGGAACTCATGGTTTACGTTCACGCCCGAATCGCATACGGCGACAATGACCTCGGGCATGGCGCTCTCGCTGCCGTATTTAGCGAGCAGCCTTTCCGCAAGGGCCGCCATGCCGACGTGCTCCTCGCCGTAACCCCATGAATTATAGCCGCCCGGCCTGCCTGCCGCAGCGCCGGAGGCGCTGAAGTAGACCCTGTACTCGGTATCCGGCACGGCGTATTTGACGAGCGGATCGCACGCGAACCTTTCGGCGGCGGCCTCCGCCTCGTCGGGGGAGGCGTATTGGATCACCCATCTTCCGTTCGTTCCCTCGGCAAAACCGAGCGCGCCCAACGTATCGGGCTCGCCCTCCGTCTTCACTATGAGCCTTGCGGAATTGAACGGTTCCCCGGGCTCGCCCTTCGTTACCTTGCCCAAGCAGGCTTCCTTCATCGCGCTCAGCCTGTCGCAGGCTTCGAGCAGGCTCGAAACTGCCTCCTCACGGGTCTGCGCGGGCTCCGACCCGGAAAGCGCCGGAGCGCACGGGAATATGAGCGCAGTCAACATCAGGATCGCCAGCGCGTACGCCGAAAGCTTAGTCATGATCGCACCTCCGTTTTATACTTCTATACTATCAAAGCGGCGTGACGCAGTCAATGATTTTCCGAAAAGGGGGACATTTTCCCCGCGCGGAGCGGCCCTTCCCGCCGGTTGGCCTTGCGAAAATGCATTTCAGGCGCCGATTTATGCCACTTGCGCGAAAACCGATGACAGGAGAGAGAAAATATGGTATGCTTTCGCCATCGAAACAAGGAGGTCAGTATGAGAGTCGAGATCAAACAGACGCCGGAGGCGGCTGAACCCTTCGCCGTGATCTACTGCCGCGAGGCGGACGAGACCGTGCTTGCCGCGGCGGAGGCTTTAAGGAAGGGCAGCGACGTGGTCACCGTGTTCGCGAACGGGCGGATAATCGTGATAGACAAAAGGGAGCTTTACATGCTCCGCGCGGAGGAGGGACGAACGCGCCTCTACACTTCGGACGCGGAATACGATTCCGCAAAGCCGCTTCGGGATTACGAATCGCTTTCGGGCTTCATGCGCATATCGAAGTTCTGCGTGATAAACCTCGAAAAGATAAAATGCTTCGAGCCGCTCTTTTCCGGCATGATGCAGGTGGAGCTCAAAAACGGAATGAAGGACACCATATCAAGGAAATATCTGCCCGATATCAAGAGATATCTCGGGCTGTAAAGGAGGATAATATGAAAAAGGTGATAAGAGCCGCATGGGAAGGCATGAGGACCTCCGCGATCGTTTTCATGATCTACTGCATAATACTCGGTCTGCGCGACGGCAGGGAGGTCTTCGCGAACGGAACGGGGATGGCGCTCAGCTGCATCGCCGCGTTCGCGATCGGCGCGATATTCGGTATCGCCTCGCTTGTTTACGGCACGGAGCTGCCCACATGGCTCAAGGTGCTGATCCACATGGGCGTAGGGATCGCAGCCATGCTCGCGATCTCCGTCGCAGTCGGCTGGATCGATCTTGACCGCGGGTGGAAGGCCTGCCTCATCTTCGCCGGCATAGAGATCGCCGTCGCGTTCATCGCGTGGGCCTTCGACTGCCTCAGCATAAAGAACCTCGCGAAGAAGATGAACGAACGCATCGCGAACAGAGGCTGAACATAACAGGGATACGAAAGGCGCTTCAAGGGACTTCCCGACGGGGAAGTCTCTTTTATACGGCCTTTTTCTGCCAAAAAGGCCCAAATTAATACCAGCGGTAGAAAAAATAAAATACGACAAGTATGAATGGTCTGTTTACATACGCGGTCCGTTCGGTTATAATCATAACCGTAAGATACGAAAAGGAGGCGGAAGTATGGAGATGACGCTCGCGGAGAACATCCGCTCTTTCCGCAAGGAAAGGCAGCTCACGCAGGAGCAGCTCGCGGAGGTGCTGGGCGTTACGACCGGCGCGGTCTATAAGTGGGAGGCGAAGCTCTCCCTGCCGGAGCTCGATCTCATCATCCGCATGGCGGATTTCTTCGATACCTCCGTGGATGTGCTCCTTGGCTACGAGATCAAGGACAACAGCATGGAGACGACCGTGCAAAGGCTCCGGGAATACCGCCGCAAAAAGGACCGCGCGGGGCTTGAAGAGGCGGAAAAGGCGATAAAGAAATACCCCCATTCCTTCAAGATAGTCCACGAATGCGCCGCGATCTACTGCGCGTTCTTCTATGAAAGCGACGACAAAAAGCTGGGCGTCCGCGCGCTCGAGCTCACCGAAAAGACCCTTCCTCTGCTGCCTCAGAATACGGACCCGGAGATCAGCGTCGAGACTGTATACGGCAGGATAGCGGAGATCTATATGGGGCTCGGCGAAACGGAAAAGGGCATTGAGCTTTACAAGAAGCACAACGCAGGCGGGCTCTATAATCACAAGATAGGAAGCTTTCTCGCGGACGGCCCCGCTCCAGATGAGGCGGCGCCGTATCTTTCGGAGGCATTGGCGAACTGCCTTGCCGTACTGACGAGCACGATATTCGGCTACGTAAACATGTTCGGGAACCGCAGGGACTACGCCTCCGCGGAGGCGATACTGCGGTGGGGGATCGATTTGACGCCGGGACTCAGGAAGGACGGTAAGCCTATATTCTTCGATAAGGTAAACAGCGGCGCGTACGCGGCTTTAGCCCTTGTGCAGCTTTTGCAGGGCAGGGAAGACGACGCTCGCGATTCCCTTAAAAAAGCCAAAGAGCTTGCCGAGTTCTTCGACGCCTGCCCAAGCTACGATGAAAGCGATATCCGCTTCGTCGGCCGCATAGAAGGCGCGAGCGCGCATGACGATCTCGGCGTTTCCGCAATGGACGCCGTTGACAGCGTCGTGAAGCAGGGAAAGAACGAAGAGCTTACCGCGCTTTGGGAAAGCATCCGCGGGTGATTCCCAACGGGTAATCGACAAAATGAAACCGCAGGTTGCGAAAAAGGAACCGATAGTTGGTGGAAGCAACCGCTTCTCAGCCGTATAATGACCGACGAAAAGCCGAAAAGTAATACAATATCAATCAAAAGGAGAACAGCAATGATCAAATTCAAAGAAGGCTTCTATGCAGACATCCGCATCGAGGACCGCTTCCGCACTACGATCTCGTACAAAGCGGGCGTGCTCGAGGAGATGAAGACACGCAGCGAAAAGCAGGCGTTCCTCAGAGTGTATGACGGCAAGCTCTGGTATTACGCTTCCGTCACGGACGTGGATCACCTGCAAAAGACGCTGGACGGCCTCTATGCCGCCGCGACCGAGAACCCCGCTATCCTAGAGGATCCTATGGTAAAGCGCTTTGAGGTAAACCGCGATAAGCTTTCGCATTTTGCCGATTGCTCCGTGCGCGATATCCCGCTTAAGGAAAAGCAGGAGCTGCTGCTTTCGTACCTGCCGATCCTTCAGGAGGAGCCCGCGGTCACACTGCCGGAGGGAAACTACCTTGATCGAAACAGCGAGTTCCACTTCATTTCCAGCCTGGGCGCTGACATCACCTACGATTATCAGACCTGCGGTATTGTTCTTTCGTTCGCGATGGCGGAGGGAGAAAAACAGTTCCACGGCGGCTGGAGCAACGGAATGACCCGCTTTGAGGAGCTCCGCGGCCTTGAAGAGACCATTCGCGATTCCGTCCGCGAGCAGGCGGACAGCATGCGCAATGCCGTGCCCGTGGAGGCGGGGAAATACCCCGTCGTGCTCTCTCCTGAGGCTGCGGGCGTATTCGCCCACGAGAGCTTCGGCCATAAATCGGAAGCGGACTTCATGATCTCTGACGAGACCATGAAGGATGAATGGCAGCTAGGCAAGGCCGTAGGCTCCCCCATACTCTCCATCGCGGAATGCGGCGAAGTTCCCGGCAGCGGTTTCGTTCCCTACGACGACGAGGGCACCAAGGCGCGCAAGAATTATCTGATCAAAAACGGCGTGCTTGCGGGCCGCCTCCACAGCGCTCAGACCGCAGCGGCATTGGAAGAGGGATTGACCGGCAACGCCCGCGCGATCAGCTGCGAATTCGAGCCGATCGTCCGCATGACCAATACCTATATCGAGGGAGGCGACTTGAGCTTCGACGAGCTCATCGCGCCGATCGAAAAGGGTTACTTCATCAAGACCGTCAAGCACGGCAGCGGCATGAGCACGTTTACCATCGCTCCTAAGGTCGCATATGAGATCGTGAACGGCAAGCTCGGCCGTCCCGCGCAGATCAGCGTTATTTCGGGCAACGTGTTCGAAACGCTCGGCCTTATAGACGGGCTCACAAAGGACGTTGAGCTCCTCTCCTTCGTAGGCGGCGGCTGCGGCAAGATGGAGCAGTATCCTCTGCCCGTAGGCTTCGGCGGCCCGTTCGTCAGAGTATCCGAAATGAACGTACAGTGAGGTATAAGATCATGGAAAAAGAGTTCATCAAAAACATTCAGCAGTCCGTAACGCTCAACGTAACAGCGGGGAAGATCGACAGCTTCCGCCAGATAGAAAAAACCACCGGCACCGTTAGAGTTTATGAAAACGGCTGCATCGGCGTAGCCGGCTGCCTCGGCGAGCCCAACGAAGAGGAGCTTACCGAAAAGGCCAGGGAAGCGCTCGCTTTCGGCATCCCTTATCCCTGCAGCCTCGAAGGCCCCCTCGAGAAGGAGGAGATCCACGATGAGGAGATAATCCCGGTCGCGGATTTTATCCCGACCATGCAGCGCTTCCTCGATCGCTTAGGCGAGCTCTGCCCCAATTTCGCGCTTACCAACAAGATCGGCATGACCCGCACTTATACGGAATACCGCAACTCCCTCGGGAGGCATCTTGTAAGCTGCGGCAGAGAGCTCAGCATCAGCCTTGTCGCGCAGAGCCGCGGCAGCGGCAACCTTTTCGACACCGCCTTTGGCTGGAGCGGCGATCACTTCGATGAAGAAGCCCTGCTTGCGGAGTTCAAGAGGGAGTACGACGCCTTCTATAAGCCCGTCGATATCGAGCCCGGCAGATATCCGGTCCTGATCGAGCCCGCGCAGCTTCTGTATCGTTATCTCAATCATATGGTCGGCGATCTCTACGCCGCGGGCGCTTCACTCCTTAAAGGCAAGCTCGGCGAAAAGGTGTTCTCCGATAAGCTGACTTTGAAGGCCGATATGAACCTCAAAACCGCGCCGAGCGGCTGCTTCTTCGACGCCGAAGGCTGCGTCGCTCCGGATATGAGACCTTCTCTCGTTGAAAACGGCGTGCTGAAGGGCCTTCTTACCACTAAAAAGACGGCGGCGGCTTACGGGCTTCCCAACCTCGGTACCGCGGCGGCGACTTATGACGGCGTTCCCGATATGGACCTGCCCGGCCTTTATGCGGAGCCGACCGCAAAGAGCCTTAAGGAGCTCGCCCCCGGCAGGGCGGTGCTCGTGGTGGTCGCGGCCGGCGGCGACGCCACGCCCGAAGGTCACTTCGCCTCTCCCGTGCAGATGGCTTACCTTATGGAAAACGGCGAGCTCATTGGCCGCCTGCCCGATATCGCCATCTCCGGCGACTTCTTCGACCTCTTGGGCAAGGATTATGTCGGCACCTCCCACGACGATCCGATAGAGGGCTTCAACTTCAGCGCGTTCGTTATGGACGTTGCCAAGGCGTAAGCCGCGATATCAGAATAAAACAACGCCCCGGGATGATCCCGGGGCGTTCGTTTTTCAGATCTTATTTCTTCTTATTGACAGCGTCCTTCATGGCCTTGCCGGGCTTGAAGGCGGGAGTGCGGGAAGCGGCGATCTTGATCTTTTCGCCGGTGCGGGGGTTCCTGCCGACGCGGGCGGTGCGGGTCCTTACCTCAAAGGAGCCGAAGCCGGGGATGATGACCTTGCCGTCTGCGGCGAGGCCCTCGTTGATAGCATCGATAACGGCGTCAACGACCTTGTGCGCTTCGACCTTGGTGATCTCGGCCTTGGAGGAAACGACGTCTACCAGTTCCAATTTAGTCATAAAACAATTCACCTTTCTGTATTTATTGGGGTCTTGACAAGTATACTATGTTTTGCCTCGATTTGCAAGGAAATATTCTTGTGAAAGGCCGTATTTTGAAGCTCTTCCGGCTTTGGGATTGAATCGCGGCCGCTGCCGTGGTAAACTTATCCCGAATCACCCCGCACCGGGCCGTTCGGCGGCCGATCCGAAAGCGGGATCGCAAAGGGGCGGCAATGGAAAACGAAAACAAAAGCGCGATCCCGGCAGAAACGGGCCGGATCGGGCCCGAGCCATGTTCTATGCTCGATACGGAAACGCTGCTTGACGAATTCGTCCGGCGGTCTAAGACCGTGCTGAAGGACGGTCTTGAAGGCGTCTACCTGCACGGCTCCTCTGTCATGGGCTGCTTCAATCCCCAAAAGAGCGACATCGACGTCATCACGGTAATAAGCGAGCCCATGGCGCTTAATGCCAAGAGGGAGTTTATGCGCATGGTCGTCGATCTCAGCGCGCGCGGCCCGAAGAAGGGGATAGAGATGAGCGTCGTGCTAAGGCGGGTATGCAGTCCCTTCGTCTACCCGACGCCCTATGAGCTGCATTTTTCCGTGGGGCACCTTGACCGGTACATGCGCGATCCGGAGGATTATGTCCGCAGTATGAACGGCGTCGACTGGGATCTCGCGGCGCATTTCACTATAATCCGCGCAAGGGGCAGGCGCTTGTTCGGCGCGCCGATAGAGGAGGTGTTCGGCGAGGTCCCGAAAGAGGATTACATGGATTCCATTTGGAGGGACATCTCCGACGCGGAGGAGGATATCGCGCAGGATACGATGTACCTCACGCTGAACCTCGCGAGGGTGCTTGCGTTCGGAGAGGAGGGCCTCGTCCTCTCAAAGAAGGAGGGCGGCGAATGGGCGCTCAACGCGCTCCCTAAGGAGTATCTTCCTCTTTTAAAGGAGGCCCTGCGCGAGTACGCGGGCGGCGCGGATATCGCCTATGACGCGGAGCTCGCGAAGGCATACGCCCGGTACATGCTTGAACGCATAGGCGGCGGAAAGTAATGTCGCCATGTTGTCACAGGACTGCCACCAATTCCCGGCAGTCTTTTGTTATACTGTCTGCAGCACAATACAGGAGGTGCATGAAATGAAAAAACTCATAGCCCTGCTCATGGCGGCGCTGATGATAATATCTCTCGCAGCGTGCAAAAAGGCGGGCGGCACGGACGCGCAGACAGCGCAGGATACAGAAACTCAGGCGCCGGAAGGCCCGGGAGGGAATCCCCCGGACGGCGCTCCTCCCGAAGGCGGCCCGGGCGGCAATCCCCCGGACGGCACGCCTCCTCCCGGCGGCCCCGGCGGTCCCGGAGG
>JAFZYC010000049.1 GCA_017616435.1 Clostridia bacterium | reverse complement strand
GGGTCGAGGCGAAGTCCGGCGGAGGCAGCATAAGGGTAGAGGTGCTGTAACGGCATCGGCGGCCCGCGCGCGTAAAAGCGCCGCGGGCCTTTTATATGCCCGCGATAAAATATTTTCACTCCTCATGTTGAAAGACGGAGCGAAGTTTGATATAATAACTATATCTGTGTAGTTACACGATTAACGAAATGAGAAGGAACAGAAGCTATGAAAAAGCTTATCTCAATATTGCTCGCGGTATCCGCTATTCTGGGCGCGGTCATGCTTACCGGCTGCCGCGGGACCGGGCACCACAGCACGGTCGATATCTATACCCCCGTGCCGGAGGTGACGAGCGTCGTGCGCCCCGTTCCGACGGACGTGCCCGATTTCACCCCCGCTCCTACGGAGGAGCCCACTGCGGTCCCCACCGAAAGCAGCGCGACCGCCACTCCGCTGCCCACGGGCACGGAGCCCGATCAGAGCGTGTTCGACGACGCGGCGTTCGTAGGCAACTCCATATTCGAGGGCCTCTATCGCTTCGGCATAATCACCCACGGCGATTTCTTCACGAAGGTCGGCCTCAACGTCAACACCGTCTATACCGATACCACCGCGACCGGCACCGTCCCCATAATCGACGAGCTTTCCGCAAAGGATTACGGCAAGGTGTACCTGCTGCTCGGGCAGAATGAGCTCGGCTGGCCCAGCTACACCACGTTTATACAGAAGTATTCCGATCTGCTTGACGCCGTGTGGGAGCGTCAGCCCGGCGCGAGGATATTCATCGTTGCGCTGCCGCCCGTCACAAAGGAGTATTCCGACGGCAGCACCAACGGGGTCAACATCTCCAACATAACCCGCATGAACGGCATGCTGGAGGATCTCGCCCAGAGGCGCGGCGCGACATTCATAGAGATACCGGACGAGCTGTATGACAGCGCGGGGTATCTGCCCGACGACGCCTCGAGCGACGGCATACATCTCAATCTCAAATACGATCGGATCTGGGCGGATCATATCTGCCTCAGGACGATGGGCGTCAAATAAAGGAGGAAACGAATGAAAAAGTATTTTAGACTCATGCTCTGCGCGCTGCTCGTCATTGCCTTTGCGGCCTCTGCTGCCGCGTGCAAGGGCGGCGACCCCAAGCCCATCGACACGAACGACAACACCGCGGCCCCCGCGACCCAAGCCCCCGCGAAGGATCTCGATGTGGACGAGCTCGCCAAGTCCATATCCGAAAACGTCCCCTTTGAGGACGAGTATCTGACCCTTGTCGAGGACAGGGAATTCGCGCTCAAGTTCTATAAGATCGATCCCGCTCTCGTTGCCGAAAAGGACGGCGTGAAGCAGGTCGCGGTCTATTCCGCAAGCTCCACCCCGGAGATGATCGTCTGCGTCAAGGCCGTGGACGAGGCCTCCGCGGAGCAGGTGCTCGAGCCGATAAAGGCGCTCCTCAAATACTATGCCGAAAACTACACGAACTACGGTCCGGAGCAGGTGCAGAAGATCAACTCCGCCGTTGAGGTGATCGACGGCTGCTATGTCATAGTCGCCGTATCGAACGACAATACCGCCGCAGGCAAATACATAGACGGACTTCTCGGTAAATAATTGGAAAACAACGAAAAAAAGCTCAATATCGCCCGCACAGTCCTCGTAGCCGCGTTCGCGCTCGTATTGGGACTGCTGTTCCTGCTGCTCCTTGTGCTGCCCAAAAAGACGGGTGAGCTCAGCCAACTCGAGTTCCGCGTGCTCGCGGAGGATCCCATTCGCGGCAAGGACGCCTCGCAGATAGCGGAGGAGCTCGCGAACGGAAAGCTCTCCTCGAACGTCGACACCTTCCTCGAGGATCATTTCCCGTTCCGCAGCTTCTTCATCGCGCTCGATTCCTACTCCGGCAGGCTGTCGGGCAGGAACGCGGAGCAGTCCGTATTGAGGGGCGGCAATGGCAGGCTCTTTGACGCCGCGCTCAGGCCCGTCGAGTCTCAGCTCGATGAAAACATCGCCGATATCAACGCCTTTGCGGAGGCGAACGGGCTGGATGCCGCTATCGTGATGGTGCCCTCCTCCGCTGCGGTCTATCCGGAGGATCTTCCCCTTCTGCATTACGAATACCGCGACGCGGACTATATCGCCCGCATAAGGGAGATGAGCTCCGCCTATGTGCCGGATCTCATCGCGCTGTACGGCGCCGCCTCCGATAAGGAGGGCCTGTATTACCGCACGGATCACCACTGGACCATGGACGGCGCGTACCTCTGCTACCGCGATATCTGCGAAAGGTTCGGCGTCACGCCCATGGAAAAGAGCGCGTTCACCGTCACGGGCTACGAGTTCTACGGCAGCTTCTACCGCGAGGCCGGCCTTTGGCTGACGGAGCCCGACACGCTTGAGGTCTGGCGCAGCTCCGTGCTGGAGGTCGCAAAGGTCACTATCGGCCGAGGCGACAGGGCAAAGAAGTATGAGGGCGTTTACGACAGTACGAAGCTTAAGGACGACGAGATCGACAAATACGCCGCGTACCTCTATTCCAACAACGGACTTACCGTTATCGAGAACCCGCTCGGAAACGGCGAGACGCTACTCATAGTCAAGGACAGCTACGGCAATTCGATCGCCCCGCTTTTCGCAATGAATTACAGCAGGATCGTGATGATCGACACCCGTTACTATACCGATCCGACCCTTCCCAAACCTTCGGAGCTTCTGGCGGAGTACGGCATAACCCGCATGGTCGTCGTGCTCGGCGCGGAGTCCATGGTATCGGACTGCATGCTGGTCTATCTGCGGTAAAAAAAGCTTTATAAGGCCCTTCGGGGCCTTTTTTCCTATCAAAGGATAAAATATTGTTCTCCGCCTATTTACATTTTTCGCGGAGAGTGATAAAATACATACAATGATTTTTAACTCGGCACAGTGATGCCGGCAAGGTCGTCATATCGGTAACTGCGGCGCTTCCTGCCGCGGCTTCTGCGCATGCGTATCCTGCCGGCGACGGCGGGATTTTCTTATGGGGAGCAATGCAATGGAACTGAAATCCGAGATAATGACGGAGGCCGAAGTCGCAAGGTCCCTCGCGCGGATAACGCATGAGATGATCGAGCGCAACCACGGCACGGACAATATCGTCCTGCTCGGCATCCGCCGCCGCGGACTGCCCCTTGCCCGCCATATCGCCGCCAACATGAAGCGCTTCGAGGACGCGGAAGTTCCCGTGGGCTATATCGACGTCACGCTCTACCGCGACGACCTTACCGAAATAACGAATCTCCCCGACGCGGGGGAGACGCATATCCCGTGCGACCTCAACGGCAAATGCTGTATCCTGGTGGACGACGTCATATTCACCGGCAGGACGGCAAGAGCCGCTATCGAGGCCGTTTTCAAATACGGAAGACCGGCTCTCATTCAGCTCGCCGTGCTCATTGACCGCGGGCACAGGGAGCTTCCCATAAGGCCGGATTTCGTGGGCAAGAACATACCCACGGCAAGGAGCGAGCTCATCGCCGTTACCGTGCCGGAGATCGACATGGAGCCCTACGGCGTGAAGCTCTACGAAAGATGAGTAAATAAACGGCGGAACAGCCGTGAATAAACAGGAGGAAAACCAATGAATCTGATCTACAATGTAAAGGACAAGCCCAAATTCGGTCAGCTGATCGTATTTGCCTTCCAGCAGCTCCTGGCGATAATGGCGGCGACCATCGCCGTTCCCGCGATCGTCGGCAACGGCATGACGGCTTCCGCAGCGCTCTTCGGCGCGGGCGTCGGCACCATCGTCTACCAGCTCTTCACCAAGTTCAGGAGCCCCGTGTTCTTAGGCTCCTCCTTCGCGTTCCTGGGCTCCATGTTCGCGGCCTTCGCCGGCGCGGCTTCCATGGAAATGGGCTATCTCGGCCTCATCATCGGCGCGGCCTTCGCAGCTCTCGTATACGTCATCATCGCTATCGTGGTCAAGGCTGTCGGCGTCAAGTGGATCTCCAAGATAATGCCCGCCGTCGTCATCGGCCCGACCGTCGCGATAATCGGTCTCTGCCTTGCCGGCAACGCTGTCGGCGATATGATGAAGGGCGACGTCGGCCCCGTCGTGGACGGCGCGCTCCAGCCCGTCGCTTCCCCGTTCATAGCGCTCGCCTGCGCTCTCGTAACGCTCTTCGTGGTCATACTCTGCTCCACCTACGGCAAGAAGAAGATCAGGCTCATCCCCTTCATTATCGGTATCCTCGCGGGGTATCTGGTCGCTCTCGTGTTCACCCTCATCGGCAACGCGAAGGAGATCGACGCCCTCAAGATCATCGATTTCACCCCGTTCAAGAACCTCGTCGCGGACGGAGTGTCCTTAAAGACCTTCATCGCTCTGCCCGAGTTCTCGTTCCTCAAGGCTTGGAACGGCTTCGATAAGCTCAGCGCCGCCTATATCGGCACCGTCGCCGTCGCGTATATCCCCGTTGCGTTCGTCGTCTTCGCGGAGCATATCGCGGATCATAAGAACCTTTCCTCCATCATCGACAAGGATCTGCTCACCGATCCCGGCCTCTCCCGCACCCTCCTGGGCGACGGCGTCGGTTCCTTCGTTGGCGCGATCTTCGGCGGCTGCCCCAACACCACCTACGGCGAGTCCATCGGCTGCGTGGCCATCACCCGCAACGCTTCCGTCGTATCCATCACCTGCGCGGCGATACTCGCAATGCTCGTTGCGTTCGTATCCCCGTTCGTGGCGTTCCTCGATTCCATACCCGCCTGCGTAATGGGCGGCGTCTGCATGACCCTCTACGGCTTCATAGCGGTATCCGGTCTTAAGATGCTCCAGCCCGTCGACCTCAACGAGAACCGCAACCTCTTCGTTGCTTCCGTCATACTCATCGCGGGCGTCGGCGGCCTTGCGCTGAACTTCGCATTGAAGGGCGGCCAGACCATCACCGTAACCGAGATCGCCTGCGCGCTGATCCTCGGCATCATCACCAACCTCATGCTCTCCGGCAAGAAGGAGACCGAGGAGGACGAGCCCCAGCAGCTCATCAAGTAATTTAAACAGAAAAAGCCGGTCTCGAAAGAGACCGGCTTTTTGTTATCCTTTATTATACCAGGGTCTTACAGCAGCATACGAAGTCGCAGCCGCGGAAGCTCTCCGCGGCTTTTTCCGCAGCAGCGGCGTCGGCAAAGATCCCGAACACCGCCGCGCCGCTCCCGGTCATGGAAGCGCCGAGCGCGCCGGAATCCATCATCATGGAGGCGTATTCCGCGATCTCGGGGGCTACCTCCTCCGCCGCGGGACGCAGAGCGTTTCCGAGAGCCGCAGCAAGGGCCGCGGCGTCGCAGCCCTCTATCGCGCGGATCGCGGCCGAAAGCGCGCCTTCGGGGAGGCGGCTCCGCCTTTCGCTCCCCACGCCGAGGGAGGCGAAAAGCCTTCCCGTAGATACCCCGCGGCTGCCGCGCACGATGAGCAGCGGCAGCTCCATGCCGCGGATGGGGGAGAGCACCTCGCCCACTCCCCG
>JAFZYC010000048.1 GCA_017616435.1 Clostridia bacterium | reverse complement strand
AGGTATCTTTTTGCGCCGTGCTGCGTTGAAAATGCTCGAAAGACTTTCCAAGTATTCCTGCGCTTTTCGCCTTGCCCGGCACAAAAATCTCCTCTTTTGAGACGCTTCGCGGTTTTCGGCGGAAAAAGAATACCGAGAGTGTGGTTATTCGCACTCTCGGTTTTTTGTTGCTTGTCAGTTTTGATTCACCGTCGAAAACCTATGTCTCCTTAAGTGAATGCACCCTTATGGGAAGACCTTTTTTAATGCAATGATTCAGAAAAGCTCGATCTCGAACCTGTCGAAATCGACCGGCTCCATGAAATCCGCGGGGAAGAACACCGTGTGAGAGAAGACCGTAAGGTCGCGCACGTGCTTAGAAAGTATCACAGGCCGCGAAAGGTTCAGCTTTCGGCACAGCCGGGAAAACGGCTCGCTCCAGTCCTCGATCTCCGCTGCGGACTTCACCTGTACGGTTATGGTCTCGCTTGCCTTTATTTGGTTATCTGCCTTTATCCTGCCCCAGATCTTCATAATGCACCCGCGCCGCACAAGGCGCTTTTTCCTGTCGATCGTTATTTGCCGAAAACTACCGTCCTCGCAAGGTCGGGCTTGTCGGTTATCAGGCTCGTCACGCCCATCTTCATAAGGCGCTCCATCCACTCGGGGTCGTCGACCGTCCAGACGTTGGTCTCGATGCCGAGCTTGCGGCATTCCTCCGCCATATTGGGGGTGTTGGAGAGCGTGATGAAATGCGGATGCAGGCACGAAGCCCTGAGCCCCCGCGCGTAATCCCACGGAGATACGATCATGCTCATATACAGCAGGCCGACCTTCGCGTCGGGGCGGGCCTTAAGCATCTCGCAGACGGTGTAATGGTTGAAGGAGGAGTAGATCACCCTGCCGTTCATACCCATCGCGTCCTCCAGCGCGAGCAGCTTGCCGCAGATGTTGGGGTAGACGATGATATCCGTCTTTATCTCGACGTTGACAATCTTATCCGTGCCCCTCACGAGGGAATACACCTCCGCGAGAGTGGGTATCGTCGTACCGCGGTAGCCGTCCTTCCCGCAGGAGGCGTCGAATGCGCGAAGCTCCTCCAGAGTGTAGTCCTTGATAAAGCCCTGGCCGTTGGTCGTGCGGTCGATGCGCTCGTCGTGCATAACGATCAGCTCGCCGTCCTTCGAAAGGTGTACGTCCAGCTCAAAACCGTCCGTCTCCTGCTCGAGCGCCAGCTCGAAAGCGGGGATCGTGTTCTCGGGAGCGTAAGCGGAAGCGCCCCTGTGCGCCAATATCCTTGTACTCATGTATCAAAAACTCCTTTGGTTATTCTTCGTTCGTCAAAAGCCCGCGCTCACGCATAACGTGAAGTACGTCCTCCGCTATGCTGTCGGGACTGCGCATGGAGGAACCCTCCATGCAGGGGATTATCACCACGTCGTCGTATCTTTCGGAGGCCGTTACATACATATTGCGCGCGCGCTCCTGCATGCCGAGGCTCCTTTCGTAAACGTCGCGGCCCTCGCCAACGTAATCGCGGAAGCCCTTCCTGTCGACGTTCTGACCGGCCCTTTCCGCCGCGACGTCGAAGAACAGATTGAGCGCGGGGCGGGGGAGACCGAAATGATCGTATTCGAGCTCGAACACCCAGTCGATGATATCGGGCTTGTCAAGATCGCGGTCGCGAATGCTCTGATAAACGGCGTTCGAGAGCACGTATCTGTTGATGATGAGGAAATCGTATTCGCCGTCCTCCCAATCCCTGAATGCCTCCCAGCGGTCGAGCGCGAACCAGAGAGCCATGCTCTTTTGATCGACGTCGGTCGCCATAACTCCCTCCTCGCCGGAGAGCAGTCTGCCGACCTGCTTGCCGAAGAAAGCCCCGTAATCGGGGAAGGAGCGCGTGTCGACGCTGTACCCGAGCGCGGAAAGGTTCTCATACAGCTTGTTGAACTGCACGGTCTTTCCGCTTCCGTCGATCCCCTCTATCGTTATCACTTTTGTCTTCATAAAAACCCTCTTTCGGATCTTTTAATATGCTTTACAGCAGCTTTTTCAGCTGGCCGAGATCGGCTTCGTCAAGCAGCGCCCTTATATGGGTGCCGTCCTCGAGATGCTCCTCGCAAAGCACGGTGCCCGCCTTGTAGATGAAGCTCACCGCCTCATACTTGCTGTACGGTATTACCGTGTCTATCTCGCGTCGGCGGGCGTTCAAAAGCTCCTCCGCGGCGGCGAGCAGGGCTTCCGTGCCCCTGCCGTCCTTCGCGCTGATGAATACCCGCTTCCTCTCGCCCGCGGCGGAGGAAAACGGCGGGAACTCGGGGAGCAGATCGCATTTGTTGAAAACGTCTATCCTCGGCGCGGAGCCCGCGTCAAGATCGGCGAGCACCTCCTCCACGACCCTCATCTGCGTCTCGTGCTGACCCGACGAGATATCGATGACGTGCAGTATGAGATCGGCCTTCGTTACCTCCTCCAATGTGGAGCGGAAGGCGTTTACAAGATCGTGCGGGAGCTTGTTTATAAAGCCTACCGTGTCGCTCAATATCGCCTCCGTGCCGGAGGGAAGCTTTATCTGCCTGACCACGGGATCGAGCGTCGCGAAGAGCTTGTCCTCCGCGAGCACGCCCGCGTCGGTCAATTTGTTGAGCAGGGTGCTCTTTCCCGCGTTGGTGTAGCCGACGAGCGCGATGAGCGGTATGCTCCCGCTCCTGCGGCCGTCGGAGCGAAGCTCGCGCTGGCGCGTGACCTCTGAAAGCTCCTCCTCGAGCTCGTATATGCGGCGCCTTATGCGCCTGCGGTCGATCTCCAGCTTCTTTTCGCCGGGGCCTCTTGTGCCGATTCCGCCGCCGAGCCGTGACAGCGCCTGCCCCTGGCCCAAAAGGCGGGGGAGACGGTACTTGAGCTGTGCGAGCTCGACCTGCAGCTTGCCCTCGCGGCTCTGTGCGCGAGAGGCGAATATGTCGAGTATGAGCGTCGTCCTGTCGATAACGGAGGCGCCGAGCGTCTCCTCAAGATTGCGCTGCTGTATCGCGGAAAGCTCGTCGTCGAATATGAACAGATCCGCTTCGAGCTCGCTCCCCATGAGCGAGAGCTCCTCCGCTTTGCCGCTGCCGATGTACGTCGCGTTGTCGATCGCGCGCTTTTTAAGGCGCACAGTGCCGACCACCTCCGCACCCGCGGTCTTCGCGAGCTCTGCAAGCTCGTCCACGGGATCGTAGCCTGAGTCGCCCTCGAAGCCCACGAGCACGGCTCTTTCGGCTTCGGCCTCGCGGACGGCCTTCGTTACGGAGCGGAAGCGGTCGTCCGCTATGTATATCTCGTTGATCAGAGCGGCGTTCGGGAGCTTATAGGGACGCAGAGGCCCGTATATCAGGGCTTCTCTGTTCCCATCATCGCCCTTTTCACCAATGAATGAGGCGTAAAGGGTAGTCGGCTTCCCATCCGAAACGCCGACGCTCGCCATCGAATCGAGTTGGTAGGAGCGCAGCGTGCCGAGATCTACGCCGGAAAGGCGGCCGTCGCCGTTCGGGTGGGTGTGCAGGCAGCGCACTCCGCAGAGCCTGTCCTCATTGCGGACAAGGCGCATGAAAGGCATGCTGACCTTCTCTCCGCTGCCGACGGAAACATCCGCGATGTGCCCGTCGCGCGCGATATAGACGGATATCTCGCGGTTTATCTCGCCCGTCAGCTCCGCCATGAGACTTATCAGCTCAAATGAGGCGAACTCCTTCTGCCCCATTCTGATATCGTATAGTGAACGGATGCGCTCGACCGTTGCGGCGCGTACTCCGTTCAGGTTTCCGTTGACCTTCTGTGCCATGCTTCTCCTTTGCTTTTCGGCTCTACCCTTTATTATAACCCCTGCGGGGAGTTTTTTCAAACATTTTATAATGCTCCACCTCCTTCTTAGCCGTACCCGACAGCAGGAGCAGCGCCGCAAGGTTCGGCAGCGCCATAAGGCAAGTCAGCGTCACGCCCGTTTTCCACACGGCGTCTGTGCCTGCGAGCGCCCCGAGAGGTATCAGCACGAGGTAGAGCGCGCGGAAAACCGGTATGCTCCTTTCGCCGAAAACGTACGCTGCGCAGCGTTCGCCGTAGAGCGACCACCCAACTAGCGACGTGAATGCGAATATCGTCACCGCGGCGGAGAGGAACACGGACGCCGCCGCGTCACCGAACGTCTCCCCAAAGGCATATAGCGCGAGCAGCATCCCGCTCATCCCGCCTTCTGTCCATGCGTCGGAGGTGAGTATCACGAGCGCCGTCAGGCTGCACATGACGATGGTATCCGCGAACACCTCGAATATCCCCATAAGGCTCTGGCGGACGGGATCGGTCTGCGACGACCCCGCGTGCGCCATCGGGGATGAGCCGGTCCCGGCTTCGTTGGAGTAGACGCCGCGCGCCACGCCAACGCTCAGCGCACTCCGGACGGCGGCGCCGCCCGCGCCCCCCGCGAGCTGCCTGACGCCGAAAGCGGAGGCGAATATTTCCCTTAAAGCCAGGATCAGCCTTGCGCGGCGGGCTATTATCGCGAAAAGTGCAGCGCCGATGTAGACCGCGGCCATGACCGGCACCGCCTTTTCCGAAAAACGCCCTATCCTTCGCGCTCCGCCCAATATTACAGCGCCGGTCAGCGCGCATGCGAGCAGCCCCGCGGCGATGAGCACCGCTCCTCTCTTTACCGGGAGGCCGAGGCTCAGCGCCATACCGTATGCCGACTGCGCGGCCATGTTCGACTGCACGAGCGCGGTGCCGACGAGGCTCGCCGCGATACCTGATAGCGCGAAAGCCAAAGCAAGCGGGCGGGCTTTCCTCCCAAGCCCGCGCTCTATGTAGAGCATCGGCCCGCCCACAGGCGGGGATTTCCCCGTATCGCGGAAGCGCATCGCGAGTATTATCTCCGCCGCCTTTGTCGCCATGCCGAACAGCGCTGCGATCCACATCCAGAATATCGCGCCGGGGCCGCCTATGGTCAGCGCTCCCGCGACGCCCGCTATGTTCGCGGTACCGATGGAGGATCCGAGCGCCGTCGCCATAGCCTGAAAGGGCGAAATGCCGCTGCCGCCGCCGCTGCGGAACACGCCGCGGATCGCCCTGCCGAGATGCGTGAACTGAAAGAAACGCAGTTTAACGGTCAGGAAAAGACCCGTTCCCAGAATTATGTACGCCATGATGACCGAAACGTCCATGCAAAAGGATATGCGCCGCCGGTCCCGGGCATGAAAAAAGCGCGGAGACTATGCTCCGCGCTTTGTCGCTGCCGTTATCTGTTCCTTATCTCCATGCTCGGGAGCGCGGTGTCTATCCCGTTCTCGGCGAGCGCGCGCTTGCCATCCTCCAGCACGGAATAATAAATGCTCCAGTAGTCGGGCGTATTGCACCAAATCCTCACGTGGTACTTGGCGCAGCCGTCGCCGAAGGAATCGAGCCGCACCTCGGTCTCGCGATCGGGCAGGCGCATCTCCTGCGCGTCCGCGACGGCCTTAAGTATCCCTATGATCCTTTCGCTGTCGGCGGAGGGATCGACGGGGAATATCCTGTCGACGCGCCGCGTGTCGAAATGAGTGGCGTTGACCATGCAGGAATTGGAAAGCCCGGCGTTCGGCAGCACGACCCGGCGGTTGTCGAGCGTGTTGAGGGTAGTGCAGAAGAGGCCGATCTCTTCCACTGTGCCGTCGTAGCCGTTAGCGGAGATGAAATCGCCCACGTGGAAGGGCTTGAATATGACGAGCATGAGCCCGCCCGCGAGGTTCGAAAGGCTCCCCTGCAGGGCCAGGCCTATCGCGACGCCGCAGCTCGCTATCACCGCGACGACGGACGCCATGGGCACGCCCATTATCGCGACGGCGGTGATCACGACTATCGCGTAGAGCAGGCCTTTGAGCGCGCTCTTTGCAAAGCCCTGAACGTCCTTGTCGATCCTGCCGTACCAGCGGGAGCGCGTCATGAGCTTTATCGCGAGCTTCACCAGCCAGCAGCCGATAATGAGCACGAGTATCGCGCCGATGAGCTTGAAACCGTAGCTCACGCAGAAATCGCGTATCGCGGTCAATACCTCCGATACGCCGCTTTTTACCTCGGCGGAAAGAAATATGGGCATGGGTCATACCTCCTGAATGCTGTTTTTGATATTATACCACATTCTAAGGGATGTTCAACTTGAATCGCGGCGCGCGCTCGTGTATAATCCAAAGCATGGAACATCTGCTCGTAAGCCGGAGCGGGGACGGCCACGTAAACCTCGCGACAGACGAATACCTGCTTGAACAGTACCGCAGCGGCAGCATGGAGGGCGTTACGCTCTATTTCTATGTCAATACCAACGCGGTTATAATAGGAAGGAACCAGAACGCCTGGCGCGAATGCAACACCCGCGCCATGGAGGAGGACGGCGTTCAGCTCGTCCGCCGCCACACGGGCGGGGGAGCCGTATATCACGACGCCGGCAACCTTAATTTCTCTTTCATCACGGACGAGAGGCATTACGATAAGGATCGCTTCAATTCGGTCATTATCGCCGCCTGCCGCGCTGCGGGCGTCGACGCGGAGGTCTCGGGCCGAAACGACTTCACCGCGGAAGGCCGCAAGTTCTCCGGCTGCGCGTACGGCCTCTCCGGCGTCGCTCGGGGCATGCACGGCACGCTGCTCGTCTCGACTGACATGACCCGCCTTTCAAGATACCTCAACCCCTCAAAGCAGAAGCTCGCCGCAAAGGGCGTTTCGAGCGTCCGCGCGAGGGTCGTGAACCTTGCGGAGCTCGTGCCGGTGACCGTTGAGGACATGAAACGGCACGTCACGGAGGCTTTCGCAGCCCAATTCGGCGGCTTCTCGATGCTCGAGATCGACGAAGAGGGCAGGGCGGAAATAGCCCGCCTCACGGAAAAACAGCGCTCGTGGGAGTGGCGCATGGGCCGCACGCCCGCGTTCGATTACAGCATAGAAGGGCGGTTCTCGTTCGGGGAGCTGCAGCTTTTGATGAAGCTCAGGAACGGCGCCGCGTACGAGGTCGATGCATACACCGACGCGCTCGACGCGGGGCTCGCCGAAAGGCTCAAGGCCCTGCTTACGGGCGTCAGGTTCGATACGGATGAGCTCTGCCGCGCGCTCAAATCGGGCGGGCCGGAGGCGGAGGAGATAGCGGAGTACATACTTCGGGAGGAACAGAACGACTATGCGGAATGAAGAGGCGTTAAAGCTTGCCGTCAGGGCAAGGCACGAGCTTCATGAACTGGCGGAGCGCCCGCTCGAGGAAAAGCAAACGAAGGCTAACCTAATGGCGTTCCTCGCGGAGCATACATCGCTCCGCATCGTCGACCGCGGCGCGTGGTTCTATGCCGTGCACGACGAGGGAGCGGAAAAAACCGCCGCGATACGGGCGGATTTCGACGCGGTCCCCGTTGGAGCCGGGGCATGCCACCGCTGCGGGCATGACGGGCATTCCGCGGCGCTCCTTTTGACCGCGCTTTTGATGGAGGGGAAAATGCTCGGCAGGAACGCCGCGCTGCTCTTTCAGCACGCGGAGGAGATCGGCGCGGGGGCAGAGGAATGCTGCGAGCTGTTCTCGCTGGAGAGTATCGACGAGATAATCGGCTGTCACAATATCCCGGGCGAGGAGCTTGGCTTCGTGCTGCTACGGAACGGCTGCTTCGCCTGCGCGTCCTGCGGGGCGGAGATAAAGCTTACCGGCCGCCCGACGCACGCCGCGTATCCCGAAAACGGACTGAACCCAACGGAAGCGCTCTGCCGACTCGCGCTCGAGCTGCCGAACCTTGCGAAGGAGGCGGAGGAGAGGTATTCCCGCATGACGCTCACGACGGTGGTCGGCCTCGATATCGGCGAACGAGCGTTCGGCGTCGCCGCGTCGGAGGGCCGCCTGTGGGCGACGCTGCGGTCGGAGGGCACTCAAGCGCTTCGATACCTCACGGAAAGGCTTAAGGAGGAGGCGGGGAAGGAAGCCGAAGCTTCCGGCCTCGCGCTCGAGACCGGGCTCAATGACGTGTTCCCCGCGACGGAGAACGATCCCGCGCTCACAGGCGAGCTTGAGCGGACCTGCCGCGCCTTCGCGCTTCCTTATAAGTATTTGGAGAAGCCCTTCCGCTGGTCGGAGGATTTCGGCCATTACGGCAGCCGCGTCCCTGCGCTGTTCTTCGGCATAGGGGCGGGGGAGGGCGCGTCTCCCCTGCATACGGAGGGATATGAGTATCCGGACGAGCTGATACCCGCGACGGCAGAGGTCTTCATGCGCTTCCTTACAAGGGAAAACCAATAATAATATATCTTTTCTCCCCCTTGACAGGGCGGCAAAAATCTGTATAATAGTCTTTGTCGCTGACGAAGCGGCAAAAACCGAATAAGCCTGGTTGGTCTAGTGGCCTAGGACGCTGCCCTCTCACGGCGGTAACAGGGGTTCGACTCCCCTACCAGGTACCACAAAACAAGTGATGCATTCGCATCACTTGTTTTGTATTATCGGCGCAGCTGTCGAGCCCCTCGAAAATATGCGGCAGCATATTTTCTTGGCGCAGCGGCAACAGAGCCATGATGCGCACAAAGGGTCGCTGCGCGGGGGTCACGACTCCCCTACCAGGTACCACAAAACAAGTGATGCATTCGCATCACTTGTTTTGTATTATCGGCGCAGCTGTCGAACCCCT
>JAFZYC010000047.1 GCA_017616435.1 Clostridia bacterium | reverse complement strand
TGATATGGAGGTGTTGATATGAATACTAAAGACGTCCTTTATGAACTCAGAACAAAGCTCGGGCTTTCGCAGGAGGAGCTTGCCGAAAAGCTGTTCGTTACCAGACAGGCCGTTTCCAGATGGGAAAACGGTGAGACAGTACCTAACACCGAAACGCTCAAGCAGCTTTCCGCGCTTTTCAACGTATCCATCAATACGCTGCTCGGTTCTCCCCGCAAGCTCATCTGCCAATGCTGCGGGATGCCGCTTGAAGACGGCTATATGAGCAGGAACCCGGACGGATCATTCAACGAAGACTACTGTCAGTGGTGCTACGCGGACGGCAAATACACTTATACCGATATGGATACTCTGATCGACGTCTGCGTAAGTTACATGGCGAATGAAAGCTTTACGGAGGATCAGGCCCGCTCTTATATGAAAGAAGTGCTTCCCAAGTTGGCATATTGGAAAACGCATTCGGAAGCCTGACAGTATCATCCGAAACAGGAACACGGCAGCATCGGGAGATCGGTGCTGTTTTTCTTTCAAGATTATTATCACTTTTCCTTATTTGTCATTGAAATAGCGGACGCGATATGGTAAAGTAAACATAATAAGACTATCAAATCAGCTTAGTCAATTCCGGATGGGAGGAAGCGCCCGATCCTCATTTTTCGGGCGCGGGATGCCGATGAATATCTATGTCGCCGCTTCGCTGTTCGCATTGCTCATCGTATTATACTGGGTCATATCCGAGCTGTTCACGATCCTGTTCCGCTTCGTCGGACTACCCGAGGAAAAGGCGCGGTTCCAGGTGACATCGCTTCTGACCGGCTGCGGATTCACCACAAGAGAGAGCGAGATGATACTCTCAACCCGTCAGCGACGCAGACTTGCGAGGATCACAATGCTCTTCGGATACGTATTCAACATCTCCGTCGTATCCGCATTCATCAACGTATTCGTATCATTGAAGCTCACGCAGATAGGCGGATACTTCGCGGGCGTGCTTATTCCGCTGGCAGGAGTTGCTGTCGTAATAATCCTGTTCAGGATAAAGTCAGTCAGGGCGTTTGCGGATTCTATGCTCGAAAAGCTTGCCGGAAAGATAATGCACTCGGACGCTGTCAACACGATAATGCTCATCGATCATATCGGCAAGGGCAGTATCGCGCAGGTTTCATTAAAGGAAGTCCCGGAGGCATACGTCGACGTTCCCCTCTCTCAAACCGGCCTTAAAGAAAAGGAGAACGTTCTTGTGATGCTCGTTGAGCGAAAGGATCTGAGCATTGAGGCTCCGACAGCGCACACAGTATTCAATCCCGGGGACAAGCTCACGGTGTTCGGCGACTACAAGGTCGTAAGCCAGGTTTTCAACGCGAAAGAACGCTTTGAATGATCGATAATCAATTGAAAGGAAGCAAATATATGTACACCTTTGACGAGAAATACTGCCTTGATACCTTCCGCAGACTTTTGGAAGTCGACAGCACCACAGGCCAGTATGAAAAGATCCAGCAGTTAATGGCCGAAATACTGGAAGAGCTCGGTTATCCGTATCAGCTCACGCACAAGGGCGGGATCATAGCCGACCTCGGCGGCGAGGGCGACGCTCTCGTTGTCAGCGCGCATCTCGACGATATCGGGCTTATGGTAAGGCATATAAACCGAGACGGCACTCTTAATGTCTGCCCCGTGGGCGGCCTCTACCCCTTCTACTGCGTAACGGAAAACGTCCGCATCCATACGCGCGACGGAAAGATATTCACCGGCTCCATTTGCAGGACTCCCAACTCCGTTCATGTCACCGAGGAGGAACTTCGCGCCGTTCTGCCCGATTTCCGCAGGGACGTCTGCGTCGTACTCGACGAGGACGTGAAGACAGCGGACGACGTTCGCGCGCTCGGGATAGAGACAGGCGACATGATCGCGCTCGACCCGAGGTTCGTTTATGCAAACGGCTTCGTCAAGTCGAGATTCATCGACGACAAGGCCTGTGTGGCCGTTCTCCTTGCTGCAATGAAGGCCATCAAGGAAAAGGGCGTCGCGCTGAACCGCCGCGTCTACGCCTATTTCGCGGCTTATGAGGAGATCGGTCACGGCACCTCGTGGATGCCGGATGGCGTACGCGATTTCTTAGCTATTGACATCGCGCCCACAGGTCCCGACCAGAACTCCGATGAGCACAAGGTATCGATTTTCGCTAAGGATTCACGCTTCCCCTATCATTGGGGCATGACGAACGAGCTGCGCGAGGCTGCAATTAAGTCAGGCGTCGATTACGTCATGGATATCTTCACGCCTCATTACGGTACCGACGGCGATACTTCGATCGTAGCCGGATACGATATCCGTCATTCCGCGATCGGCCCGGGGACTTTGAACAGTCACGGTTACGAGCGCACTCACATCGACGGTCTCAGGAACACATATGGCCTGCTCATGGCCTATCTTGAAAGGTAACAGATGCTTGAAGGGCTGAATGCCTCCCAGCTGGAGGCGGTCACTACAACCGAAGGTTTCGTTCGAGTGATAGCGGGAGCGGGCTCCGGAAAGACCCGGGCTCTCTCCCGCCGTTTTGCATACCTTGTCAATGAACTCGGCATACTTCCCGGAAACATTCTGTGCGTTACGTTCACCAACAAGGCCGCGAACGAGATGCGCCAGCGCATCCACAATCTTACCGGCGACAACGATACCGGCTTCATCAATACGTTCCACGGCTTCTGCGTCTCCGTCCTTCAGGAGGACAGTTATGCCGTACAGTACCCGAAGAGCTTCCTCGTGCTCGATAACTCGGATATCGATTCGATGCTCCGTATCATCTACGAGGAGCGAGGCCTTACCCTGAGGGATATGACGTTTTCCAATGCTCGCGATATGATCGAGATGCAGAAGCTGTTCAAGCGTCCCGATTATTATCTTGATATAATCAACATGGATCTCGACGCCCTCAGGGAAAAGTACCTTTCCGCGAAACATACGGATGACATAATTTTCTTCGGTTATCTCTACCAGCAAAAGAAATGCTTCGGGCTCGACTACAATGATCTTATCAAGTTCACGCTCTACATATTCGAGCAGAACGATGAGATACGCCTAAAATGGCAGAAGCGCCTCGAGTACATTATGATCGACGAGTTCCAGGATATCGACGATCTCCAGTATAAGCTTATGGAGGTGCTGTGCGATCATCACAAGAACCTTTTCATCGTCGGCGATCCGGACCAGACAATCTACACCTGGCGCGGTGCAAACGTCAAATACCTGCTTGATTTCGACAGGCACTATCCCACGACAAAGACGATAATGATGATGCAGAATTACCGCTCTACGCCGGAGATACTGGCAGCGGCAAATTCGCTCATCTCAAAAAACATACACAGGATAAAAAAGGACCTGATCCCCACCCTGCCCTCCGGCGAAACCGTACTCTGTCATCATGCGCGCACCGCCGACGCCGAGGCGGAGTGGATCGCCTCCGAGATCGTAAAGCTCGACGATTCGGGTGTCGACCTGAAGGATATAGCGATACTGTACCGCGCGCACTACGTCACACGCTCGCTTGAGGAGACATTCAGAAGACGCAAGCTCCCCTATGCCATTTACAGCGGGGTGCAGTTCTACAACCGCGCGGAGATCAAGGACGCCCTGTGCTATCTTCGCATGATTGCCTATAAGGACGATCTCGCATTCCGCAGGATAGTCAACGTGCCCAAGCGCAATATAGGCCTGAGCCGCATGAAGGCTATTGAGGAATACGCTGCGGCGCACAGCTGCTCGCTCTATGACGCGATGAAAGCCCTTATCGACGACGATATCATGAAGGGAACCAAGGGGCTGCAGTTCATAAAGCTGATCGAAAGATTTGCGGCCGATTACTGCGATCATCCCATTTCGGAGCTGATGTCTGCGATACTGGATGAGAGCAGATATGAGGAGATGCTGCGCACCGAGGGCAGCCAGGAGAGGCTCGATAATCTCGCCGAGCTCAAACAATCCATATACGAATATGAGACCTCCTGCGGCGAGGAAGCTACGCTCGAACACTATCTTGCGCATATCGCACTGTTTACAAACAGCGACACCGCTGAGGCTCCCGATAAGGTCAAAATGATGACCGTGCACGCCGCAAAGGGTCTTGAGTTCCCGTTTGTGTTCCTCTGCGGAATGAACGAGGGCGTGTTCCCATCCCGCAAAGTCGCAACGATGCCGGGCATGGAGGAAGAGCGCAGGCTCGCGTTCGTAGCTGTGACAAGGGCGGAGAAGCGGCTGTTCCTTTCCGAGGCCGAGGGCTTCAATATCGACGGCTCGCCGCGCTATCCGTCGCGCTTCATACTCGATATCTCCAAAGAACTCATCGAGTACACCGAGCCTCCCAAAGAAGGGCTTATCCGCGACGCGCGTGACTATATAGCAGTCAGCGAAAGGTTCCTTCCGGAGGATGGTTCAAAGCCCCGTTTCAAGATAGGTCAGCGTGTCGATCACTCGATACTGGGTCAGGGTACCGTTATCGACATAGACGAAAAGAACGGCGCCCATATCGTGAAGTTCGATTCCATAGAAACGCCGCGGGCTATCTCGTTCAAGGCTAAGCTTTCGGCAAAAGACAGCTGAAAAGAATCAGAGATAATAAACAGGAGGGCTGGATCTCAGTCCTCCTGTTTGCTTATATGCTTTATTCAATAAACTCAGTTCTCCGCTTTGTGTACGACGACCTGCGGGAACGGTATCTCCACTCCCTTTTCATCGAACAGGATCTTAAGATCTCTTGCAAGCATGCGCTGCCCGGTGAATATGTTTTCTTCCGTAACGTCGGCAGCGAACTTAAGGTCGATGCCGCTGTCTCCGAGATTATCCACTCCAAGATAACGCGGCGTCGTAAGATAAAGCTCAGGATGCTCCTCTTTCAGACTCGGAAGCGATTCCTTTAGCATGGTCTCAAGCTCGCGCAGATCGGTGCTGTATGCGACGCTGACAACGACCAGAGCGACGGAGTTGTTTCTCGACCGGTTCTGGAAATTGCGGATATCGGAGTTGTTCACGACCTTAAGATTGCCGCCGGCATCCTCGATGACAGTCGTACGAACTCCGATGCTGCGGACTATTCCGCGGAAGTCATCGAGTATGATGATATCACCGACGCTGTACTGATTCTCAAAGATTATGAAAGCGCCGGTGATGATATCCTCAATAAGGCTTTGTGCGCCAAAGCCCAAAATCAAGCCCACGATACCTACGCCGGCAAGGACCGCCGTGGTATTAACGCCCAGTATGCTTAAGCCCCATACTATCGCGGCGATAACCGCAACATATTTCAGCAGCCCGCATATAAGATTTGTCACGGTCTGCAACCTGCCGCCACGTTTTCCAAGAGCCGTAAGAATAAGCTTCAGGATCTGATAGCTCAGCCAGACTATGGCGATCGCAAGCAGGACAGTAATGAACTGAGCGATAGTTGCATGCGAGTCTCCCTGCAGCAGCAGATGGTTCTGCTCTGTCTCGCTCACGGCATTTTTCAGCTTTTCCGAAATAGGCAGCCACTTCGGATTTGCAAGCAGCAGTGCGAGGATCGCAACAATAACGATACCTACATAGGTTTTGGCCTTGTTCTTTCTCTTCATGGTATGTACCTCCTGCGGGCCCCATCAGGGGCGTGATTGAATTAAGATCTTTGTGTGTACGGTATTTGGTAGCCGTGGCCAGCGTTACTGACCTCGAGCGGGTCCATGTGTATTGATCGGTCGAATAGGAAAGCGTAAGCTCGAGCGCGCAGTCGGAAGTATAGCTCAGCGCAAGATCGCTCGCGATGATCAACGCTATATGCGGATCGGATCCATCCCCGGCATAGAACGTTACACAGTCCGTTGGCAGATCGATCGCGGAAGCTCCGTCTGCATACGGAACGATACGTACGGAGACCACGCTCACGTTCGCAAGTGACGGAGCCAGGCTTTGATAGATCGCCCAGGAGCAGAACAGTTCCTGATTTACCGGGTTATATATGGCGTCCGAATAATTATCGAAAAACGATCCGCAGAAGGCCGGCAGATCATCGCTGTAGACATAGCACAGCGAGCCGTCGCTGAGCGTGCATTCGAACTCGATGTAGAACCAGCAGAATGCCCCGGGAAGATCTTCCTGCATGGTTATCGTATAGGAAAGGCAGAGATCCTCCAGCGATACTATCCAGTAATCGACAGGATCAGTAAGATTGTCATGAGTAAGCTCGATCGTTCCGAAACTCGGATCGCATTCGCTAAAGGAGCCGCCCTCGATGCTGTCGCAGCAGTAAAGCTTTGCCGTCACGCTCTCCGCATCGTTCATCAGCAGCTCGAATGTAACATAGAACGTGGGATTTTCGCTCACGTCCGGGTAAACGATGGCGCTGATCACCTCCGGCGCGTAGTCCCATTCGCCTGAATCGAGCGAGATCTCTATGCTGGATTCGCAAGTCCAATCGACCCGTACCGGTCCCACGTCGGCATCTGTATAGACGAGCTTTACGGTCGCTATGAAGTACTCGATCTCGACCGGGCCGTAACAATCGACCTCTCCCCTAACGCTGACCTCGCCGTTCTCTTCATCGACAGTGAACCATTCTGTATCTATGAGGATATCCGTTCCATCCGGAGATATCGCGGTGAACTCCACGGTCGAGACCTTGCTGATATCGACAACATCGGTATCGATCCAATAGTAGGCGTAGAAGAAGCCGTCGCCAACGAACATACTCATTTCCTCATCGGGATAGATGAACGTCCCCTTATAGACCACCATTGGATCGCTGTATAGGAATTGCTCGGCTCCTGCGTCGTCTATGTACCGTATCGCGACGCGGAAGAAATCGAATCCATCATCCTCGTCAAGATCGGCAATTAGGCATCCTGTCGAGGAAGGTCCGACCGTCCAAACGGACGTGTCGTCGTTCTGTTCAAGGCTGATGGTATTGACGGTGGCTTCCCCGCTCCCCTCAGAGAACGTTTCATATCCGCTTCCGTTCCAGTGCTGGAGATAGGCAGTAAGGTCTCCAAACATCGTGCCGTCGCCGACTGTCACTGTGAACGGTATGTAGCTGTATCCTTCTTCGCTCTGTTCCACTCCCGCGCTGTCAAGCGCCGGCGCTGTGAACGAGAACGGGACGTCAATGTACTGGAACCCGGAAGAACGCCATTCAATGAAATCGTTATGATCGACGTAATCGAAAGCAACGATCATTTCGTTGTAATCATCCGGATCGAGCGGTTCCGTCGCAGTATATGTTACGGTAAACGTTCCGTCGGAAGCAAAAGGCGTGACCTCGGCGTCGTTCATGATATCCAGCATATGGTAATAGACTTCGGGGCGATAGCTCGTCAGGGTAAGCTGCACCATCTCGAGCTTGGATAGATCAAGCACAAGATCCGTGTCGATCCTGAATGTGCATGTGACAGTATCGTCCTCATAGTCGGAGGATATCGCGTGAATGTAACCGCCAGTGTAGATAAAGAGCTCGTCAAGGTCCGTCGATGAAACGGAACCTGTGTTTCCGTCAAGGTATGTAAAGTCAACTACGATCCTCGCCTGCTTCATGAGGCCGATCGCGTCTTTATATGTGAGATCCATTATGTCGAATACCAGATCCTCGCAGGACCAGAACGTATCGTCGCCGTCGAACTCAGCCGTGAGTACGCTCTCGCCAAGCATCGGACAATCTACCCAATTGTCGCTGCCGATATCGGCATACTGGAGCTTCGCCGTCACGGGCTCTGAAGTATCGACGTCGTTGAGCTCAAGATAGAAGTAGAAATAGAACTGATCGCAGTATTCGTTGTCTATGCCCGGGTTATAGTTCCTGACCTCGTTGAGCTCCTCGAACTCCGGAGCGGTCATAGGCGTCGGAGTCGGCGTAGGCGTCGGCGTAGGCGTCGGGGTCGGCGTAGGCGTCGGTGTCGGCGTAGGCGTCGGCGTAGGCGTCGGCGTAGGCGTCGGCGTAGGCGTCGGCGGAGGCGTCGGTGTCGGAGTAGGCGTCGGCGTGGGCGTTGGCGTCGGTGTAGGAGTTGGCGGAGGGGATGG
>JAFZYC010000046.1 GCA_017616435.1 Clostridia bacterium | reverse complement strand
GTTCGGTAGGTTTTCACGCGATCGCAAATTGCGATTCCGACCATCCGGCGGATGGTCGAAAAGCGTGAAAACGGGCGGCCGTCTGCTGCGAAGCGGCAGCAGTCCGCCCCGTGCGTAATGCAAGAATGTCCAGCAGTCAAGTCCGACAGGGCATACACCGCAAGTCCTTTTTGTTGGCTCAGGCGAGTGCGTCTGGGCGGGCGGCCGTCTGCCGCGAAGCGGCAGCAGTCCGCCCCGTATGTAACAAGCCGGGAACGAACACTCCGACTTGCCTCCGGGCGGCGCTTGATTGCCCGGCCGCGTTATAGTATAATCGTACCATCCAACTGCGCTGCGGAGGGCAAGATGAACTATCTTGAAGACTATTACTCGAAATACAACGAGGAAAGCCGTCTGCTTTCCCGTCACGGGCAGGTTGAATACCTGACGACTATGAAGTACATCACGGAGAGCCTTGAGGGAGTTCCCGATCCGAGGATACTCGAGGTCGGCGCGGGGACGGGAAGGTACAGCGTCACGCTCGCAAAGCAGGGATACCGCGTGACCGCAGTGGAGCTCGTCGCCCACAATCTCGAGATGCTGCGCTCGAAGCTCGACGGCGCCGAGCCGATAGAGACCCTGCAGGGCAACGCGCTCGATCTTTCCCGCTTTGCGGACGGCACATTCGACCTGACCATGCTGCTGGGGCCGATGTACCACCTCTATGACCGCGCGGATAAGCTCAAGGCGCTCTCCGAGGCGATCCGCGTCACGCGGCCCGGCGGGCGGATACTCGTCGCCTACTGCATGAACGAGCCGACGATAATCGAGTACGTGTTCAAGGGCGGCAACCTCGGCGAGGTCACGGAGCAGAATATGCTGACGCGCGACTGGCACTGCATAAGCGAGCCGAAGGATCTTTTCGAACTGATCCGCACGGAGGAGATCGCGAGCCTCGACGCCGAGTTCCCCGTCGAAAGGGAAAAGCTCGTCGCGACCGACGGCGCGACCAACTACATGCGCGACGTGATCGACGCGATGGACGATTATGTCTTCTCAAAGTGGATGGAGTACCATTTTATCATCTGCGAAAGGCAGGATATCATCGGCGCATCCCATCACACCCTCGACATACTCAGGAAGCCGGACGCGCGCGAGTGAGATCAAATATTTAAGCGGCGGTGATCCCGCCGCTTTTTTTGCCGCCTTAAAGCGTCCTTTCGCCGTACTCGTCGCTGACGATCCTCAATATGCGCTCCTCGCGGCCGTTCATCGCGTTGATATAGACCAGATACTCGTTCCCGCGGCAGGAGCCGCGAAGCTCGTAGCAGAGCGCCTCCGTCATGGAGTCGAGCGGTGCGAGCACGAGCCTTGCTCCGCTCACCTCGAGCGCGGACGATACCGCGGCCAACGCCTCCTCCGCGGTCAAAAGAGGCGCGGGGATTTCCCTTTCGCGGCTGTTCATAAGGTACTCCCTCGCATCGAGCCCTATCGCCTCCCCCGCCTCCATATCGATCCACACCCTTACGACGTCGCACAATATTAGCGTTTCTCCCTGCTTTGGGATGCAGCAGATCACCGCGGCGCCTTCCTCATACGCGGCGCGTATCGGGACGAGCCCGGAGTATCCGGCCCTTTCGAGCAGCGCGGCTCCTATTCGGGCGAGACTTTCGAGCTCTTCCTCCCCCGGTTTCCCCGCGCCTCCTCCCGAAGGCGCGCGCATCACGGATACCGTGTGAAGGCCGGTGACCGTCAGCGAGATCTCCGCGCTCCCGTCCGACGATGTGAACCCGTACGCGGGCAATACGCCCTCCGTTTTGCCCGAGTACTGAACGCTGCAGCCGAGTATCCGCTCCGCCTCCGCCTTCGCCTCCTCCGGCGAGGCGTCCTCGCCCGAAAGCCGCGGCTCTCCCTGCGCGGGGTACATGCCGCCGCATACGAGCTCCGGGTATTCGGGCTCCGGCTCGTCGTCCTCCGCTGTATCGTAGAAATCGAAGCTCTCCGTGCCGACGGGCATATCGCCGTTCGCTATCCTCTCCTCCAGCTCCCGAGCGAGCCTTTCGGAAGCCGCGAGCACCTCCTCGAGCTTATCGATGTCCGCTTCCGAGAGCTCGCCCTCGGAAAGGAGCTTTTTTGAGAGGCTCCTTGAATAGTCGCCGGCGCGGGCAAGGAACTCCGCAAGCGCGGTATGCGCCGCATGGGCCTGCGGCAGTCGGCTAAGAAGCCCCGCCGCCTCGCCGCTTTCCCTTGCGATATCCTCCAGCGCGAGTATGCGGTTTGACTCAGAGCCCGTCACGCGGAGCTTCAGAAGCGAGGTCTCCATTTGCGATACGGAGGCCGAAAGCTCCCTTCCGCAGCGTGCGCAGGCGGCAGTGTAATACGATATGTACTCGTCCGAAAGCCGCTCGAACCGCTCGGCACGCGCGCTCTGCGCCTTGCCCCATACCGCCGAGACGATCAGCGCCGCGGCCATGAGAGCGGGTATCGTGACCGTTAAAATCCTTCTTGTGCTTTCCTTCATATCATCAGCAGAACGCATGGTTCCCTATCCTCAATATCACCGGCCGTGCGAGCATCCAGCGGCTCGTCGCGGTGGCGGGGTTGTAGTAGAAGAGGCATCCGTAAGTCGGATCCCAGCCGTTCAGGGCGTCGCGCGCGGCGCGGACGGCGGTAGAATCCGGCGAGAGGTTTATCTGCCCGTCGGAAACGGCGTCGAACGCGCCCCTTTGATAGATCACGCCCGCGATCGTGTTCGGGAACGAGGGGCTTTTTACGCGGTTCAGCACCACCGCCCCTATCGCGACCTGCCCCTTGTAGGGCTCTCCGCGCGCTTCGCCGTAAATCACCTTGCCCAACAGCCACACGTCGCCCGAGGACGCGCTCTGATCGGAAACGCCTATCGTAATGCCCAGCGCCGCGGCGGTCTTCGGTCCGACTATCCCGTCTGCCGCGAGCCCGTTCTTCCTTTGGAAAGCCTTGACCGCGGCGAGCGTGCCGCTGCCGAATATGCCGTCGACGGCGCCGTTATAATAGCCCCAGTTTTTGAGCCTCGTCTGGACCTTTTTGACGTCCTCCCCCCGGGAGCCGTAGCTGAGGCTCGCAGCTCCCGCGGCGAGCGGAAGCAGCAGCGCTGTTATCAGTATCAGCGCAAGGAGCGCGCGCTTCGTGATCCTCATTTCGAGAACAGCTCCTTCCACAGCTTTACGAAAAAGCTTTTGAACGCGAGTGTGCCGTCGCTGTTGTATTCCGTGCTTCCCGGCTCATCCTCTATCACGCAGAGCGGCGGGAACATCACGCACCACCAGTTTTGCCCCTCGCCCTCTCCCAATACGATGCGGAGCGCTTCGTACCTGCCCGCGGGATAGACCCTTTCGCCGTACTCTCGGTCGGGGAAGTCGAACTCCCCCGCGGCGAGCTGCGCGCCGTAGTCCATGCCGCATTCCAAGAGCGCCTCCTCCGCGGCGGACTGGAGCTCGCCGCCCATTTCAAAAAGCAGCGTCCTCGCCTCGTCCCGCGTCGCGGCGGAGAACCGCTCCCTGACGCAGGCGAGCACGGCGTCCCTCACCCGGAGCTTCGCCGCCTGATCCTCCTCGCTGTCGGAGTTCGCTATGATATGGAGCCTCAGATCGTCTCTGACTGCCTCATACTCCCCTTTCGCAGACCCCGCGAAGAGGAACAGGAGCGCGCATGCCGCGGCTGTCAGCGCGGCGGCTATCATGCTGAGTGTTTTCAATATGTCACCCCGTTTCATTCGTTTATAAAATAATGATTGACAAAACAGCGCCTAAAAATACATAATAAGGATATGGACTGCGAAACGAAGCTTATAAAAGCATACGCAAAGATAAACCTGCTGCTGGACGTTATAATGAAACGGCCGGACGGCTTTCACGAGCTCGAGGGGATAATGCAGAGCATTTCCCTTTACGACGAGGTCTTAGTGAGCCGCGCCGACGGCATTACCGTCGAGTGCGATACGCCCCTCCCCTACATGAACACCTGCCGCAAGGCGGCGGAGCTCTATTTGGGCGGATCCGGCTGCGGAGCTCATATAAGGGTCAACAAGCACATCCCCTCCGAGGCGGGCTTGGGCGGCGCTTCCGCGGACGGCGCGGCGGTGCTGAAAGGGCTGAACGCGCTTTACCGCGGCACGCCCCTATATAGGGATGAGGACGAGCTCATGCGCATCGGCGTCAGGGTCGGCGCCGACGTGCCCTTCTGCCTTGCGGGCGGCTG
>JAFZYC010000045.1 GCA_017616435.1 Clostridia bacterium | reverse complement strand
GTTCCGCAATTGAAAACATGATAGAGCAGGGCTTGATCGAATCCTCCGGAAAGGGAAAGGACCGCACGTTTATCTTCAGCGAGCGGGTCTATCGTGAAAACAAAAAGGGGATCCAGTATGTGCGTCAAACGGATATAGACAGGATCAGATTCCCCGAAATGGTCATGAAGCTCGCGAACACTCAAAACGGCGTTGTTAACAAGCATGATGTTGTTGAACTGCTGAAGGTTACTCCCGCGCAAGCTTATGCGATCCTTGAATCGCTATGCAAAGAAGGAAAACTCGAACTCCTTTGCGGCGGAAGGTATTCAAAGTACGGAATAGTGGGAAAGGAAAGCGGCCAAGAATGAACCTTTTCGAACTTAACTGAACAAAACCGAATTAAACTGAATTAAAATCGAGTTAATCTTGAGTTAAGTTGAATTGGATTTGCTTTTGTTAGGTTACTGTTGGCGGGAAAAAATTGATCGAAGAAAGGATCATCAATGGATAAGGAACGGTTTTTCAGCTTTTGCTATGATGTTATTACCAGGCATATCGGTTTTCCGGATGTCGCAAAGACATACAACGATCTCCAGGAAGGTGCGAAATATCAGAACGATTATTATAATGACCCTATCGGCTTTGTGCTGGAGAGGGATAGGATAATCAGCTATATCATTAATGTGCGTAATGGCAATGTGATAGATGCGATAAAGGACGACCGTAATTATCTGCTGTTCCTTCCGGTACCTTCGGGCAGACGGCTCGGCGACTTAACGAATGAGGAGCTCTTTGTGGAACTTACGCAAGAGATCCGTCGATTGACAGTAAAGGGAGCGCATCAGGCGATTAAGCATTATTATCCCGACGTGCCCGATAACGACCTGACGGCTGAGCTGCTGGATCAAGGCGAAGAGACGCTCAGAAAATACGGGCTCATAGGTTGAACGCCGGATAAACCCGGGGACCGATAACGATACAGCATGAGCGGCAGAACAGTGTACGCTCGGAACGGAGAAATAATATGCCGACGCTTGAATGGATCGGAAAAGAGAAGGTAATAAACCATCATCAGCAGGTGCCGTACAGGGTGCTTGAGGAGAGGTATACGTATAACGCGGAGAGCAGCGAAAACATGATCATTCGCGGGGATAATCTTGATGCGCTCAAGGCGCTGCTGCCGAGGTTCGAGGGCAGGATCAAGTGCATCTATATCGATCCGCCTTATAACACCGGCAACGAGGGCTGGGTGTATAACGACAACGTCAACGATCCGAAGATCAGGAAATGGCTCGGGCAGGTCGTCGGCAGGGAGGGCGAGGACCTGAGCCGCCATGATAAATGGCTGTGCATGATGTATCCAAGGTTGAAGCTGCTTCAGAAGCTCCTTTCCGATGACGGCGTCATATTTATCAGCATTGACGATACCGAATATGCAAATCTGAAATTGATTTGCGATGAGATCTTCGGCTCAAACTGCTTTGTTTCAAACATTTCTTGGCAGAGGACGTATTCGACACGCAATGATTCGAAAGGAATTCCCGCCGAGGTTGAACATTTGTTATGCTACAGCAAGCAGTCAGATTGGCAGCCTAACAAATTGCCTCGTACAGCAGAGATGGACGATCGGTATTCAAGCCCTGATAATGATCCGCGTCCTTGGAAGGCCGGTGACGCAAGTGCTCCGGGAGCTTCGACGCATCCGGGTATGGTTTATGCTATTCAGCAACCTATTACAGGAAAGTTGTTATATCCACCTAATGGCCGTTGTTGGACTTATGGCCAAGAGCAAATGTTCTCAATAATGCAGGGATGGGCAGAGTATGAGCTGCGACCTCTTGATGATTACGAAAAGCGTGTTGAAATCTGTGGACAGTCAGATACTGTTCCAAAGGAGATTTGTGCGATAATGCTCAAAAAAACCATTGCCGAGGTAATGCCCCTGACAAAGGAACGCTATAATCAAGGTGCGTGGCCTGTATTGTATTTTACAAGCAAAGGAAAAGGCGGTATTGCATGTAAACGGTATCTCGAAGAAATGGGAGGCCGCATAGCAACCAACTATTGGCCTTATGATGAAGTTGGGCATACAGATGAAGCAAAGAAAGAATTGATTTCTGTTTTCGAGGGCAATTCACCTTTCGACACCCCCAAACCGTCAAGACTGATAGAAAGAGTACTGTGTGTTGCCGGCGATAATAACGCAATAATTCTTGATTCTTTCGCCGGCTCCGGTACGACCGCTCATGCAGTTCTTAACATGAATAAAGCCGATGGCGGCAATCGCAGATTCATTCTCGTTGAAATGATGGATTACGCCGAAAGCATCACGGCGGAGCGTGTAAAGCGCGTCATCGACGGTTACGGTGAGGGCAAGAACGCCGTGGAGGGAACCGGCGGAGATTTCACATTCTATGATCTCGGACAAGCTCTGCTGCTTCCGGACGGCAATCTCAATGAGGAGGTCGGCGTCGATAAGATCCGCGATTACGTCTGGTACATGGAAACGAGGACGCCGTACGCTCCCGTGTCAAATGAAAATGAGTATTACCTCGGCGGGAATAACGGCACGGATTACTATTTCTACTATGAAAAGGAGCGGCTTACGACGCTCAATCACGGCTTCCTTTCGACGATAAAGCAGAAAGCGGAAGGTTACCTGATCTATGCCGACCTCTGCACCATCCCCGATGAGGAGCTGAAACGATACAATATCACTTTCAAAAAGATCCCGAGGGATATAAAGAGGCTTTGAGAAAGGACGGGTAAGTAAAATGTCGTTTAAATATTGGCTGCCTGACGAACAAGGAAACAAAATTGAGAAGACGACGGATTCAAATGCCGTTATCATTATCGGTGCTAACGGCTCTGGAAAAAGCAAACTTGGAGCGTGGATCGAGCGTAAGGATATGAATTCGGTCCATCGTATTGGCGCACAAAGGAAATTATCATTTCCGGAGAATATACCGTTGATGACATACTCTCAGGCATCTAATCTTGTTTACTATGGAATTGATGATAAAAGCTTCATGCAACGTGGGAGCAAAGTATACCGATGGGGCGGAAATGACGCAGATTATACAACCCGAATGATAGAGGACATAGACAATGTGTTTGCTGAGCTTCTAGCAATCAACAATAACGAAGAGCATGCTTTTGTGGAAGCAGCGAGAAAAGCAGAGGCAAATAACGATAAAGTCCCTAGTGTACCTATTACGATATCGGAAAAACTAATTCGAATCTGGAAGCGTGTGTTACCGCAACGTCAAATTGTTCTCGATGATTCAAAGTTTATTGCGGAGTTTGATAACAACGGCACGGAAGTAAGATATCCTGCAACAAATATGAGCGACGGAGAAAGATCGGTTCTATATCTTGCTGCTCAAGTGCTTTGTGTTCCCGAGAATAAGATCTTAATAATTGATGAGCCGGAAGTTCATTTGCACCGATCAATTATGAATCGGCTATGGGAAGCCTTGGAAGACGAAAGACCGGATTGCCTGTTTATCTATATAACGCACGATATTCAGTTTGCCGCAGCGCATTCTCACGCAGATAAAATCTGGGTTAGGGAGTACGACGGGAAAGTTTGGAAATACGAAAAGATAGAAAGCGGCGATTTGCCGGAGGAGATGCTTCTTGATATCCTTGGAAGCCGTAAGAAAGTTCTCTTTGTTGAGGGCGAGAGGAACAGCTATGATACTCAACTTTATTCTGAGATTTACCCGGATCATTATGTTGTCCCCTGCGGAAGCTGCACACAAGTCATAGCAAGAACAAAAGCTTTTCGCGGCAATCCGTCTCTGCATGAAAACGAGGTATACGGAATCATAGACCGCGACTTCCGTTCAGATTATGAAATTGAACAGTATAAAGGGAACGGGATTTACACCATCGGCGTTGCAGAAGTCGAGAACCTATTTATCGTCGAGGAGCTTGTAAGGCTGATTGCGAGCCAAATGGCGCTATCTCCTGATGATGTGTTTGATAATGTCAAGAATTATGTGGTTAACGACAGATTTGCTAATCAGATCGAGGGGCAGATTTGCGAAAGCGTTGTTGCACAAATCAAGTATAAGCTATCAAGCGCCGAGATCTCAAAGAAAAGCGAAGCCGAAGCGAAAGCAACGCTTGATAATGTCTTGAGCAGTATTGATTTTGACAGCATTAAACGAGCCGAGGAAGACCGCTTCAGAGATGCGCTTAGCAACGGCGACTATAGGGAAATCCTAAAACAGTTTAACAGAAAGAGCCTTGTCGGGAGCATTGGGCATTTCCTTGGCTTACAAAATAGTGAATACTGCCAGATGGTGCTTAGGCTTCTCCACGGAGTAAAGCATGATGAGATCATCAATGCATTGTTGCCGTATATGCCGGTAGAGATCCCTCGAACTTAGGAGGAACGAAAATGCAGCTGAAAACCTACCAAAAGAACGTCCTTTCCGACCTTGCCCACTTCCTCGATCTGTTGACCGAGAAGGGTACGGCGGCCAAAGCATACTCCGCACTGTGGGAGGAGAAATTCGTCAACGTCGGTCTGGGCGGAATGCCGTATTATCAGGATACGCTGAACGGTGTGCCGAGCGTGTGCTTCAAGGTGCCGACCGGCGGCGGTAAGACGTTTATTGCAGCCAATTCGATAAAGGTGATATACGACGCCATGCCCGCCCAGACGGCAAAGGCCGTGGTTTGGCTCGTGCCCTCCGATGCGATACTGACGCAGACCTATGCCGCGCTGAGCAATGCCCAGCACCCGTACCGCGAGAGGATCGACACCGATTTCGGCGGCGCTGTGGAGGTCTATTCCAAGGCGCAGCTCCTGAACGGTCAGAACTTCAACCCGACGGCTGTCACCGAGCAGCTTTCCATATTCGTTCTCAGTTACGATTCCTTCCGCACGAAGAATAAGGAAGGCCGCAAAGCGTATCAGGAAAACGGCAATCTTGCCCTGTTCCCGAAGCTGATGCAGGATAAGTCCGTCCTGCTGCCGGATACGGACGAGACTGCGCTCATTCAGGTCATTCGCTCGCTGAACCCGGTCGTTATAGTCGACGAGAGCCACCATGCGACGAGCAGCCTCAGCGTGGAGATGATCGAAAACTTCAACCCGTGCTTTGTACTCGATCTGACGGCGACGCCGAAGGATAAGAGCAATATCATTTCCTTCGTCGACGCGAAGCAGCTCAAGGCCGAAAACATGGTCAAGCTCCCTGTGATCGTTTATAACCGCAAAAAGCAGGAGGACGTTTACGCCGACGCCATTCATCTGCGCTGTAAGCTCGAAGCGCAGGCCAGGAACGAGCAGCAGACGACGGGGCGTTACATTCGCCCGATAGTGCTTTTCCAGGCGCAGCCGAGAACCGGCGCGGAAAGCACGACTTATGATAAGATAAAGCAGACGCTTATCGACGCAGGGATCCCCGCAAACGAGATCGCGATCAAAACCGGCGATAAGGATGAACTGAAAAAAGTTGATCTGATGTCTCCGGACTGCGCGATCCGCTATATCATCACCGTCAATGCTCTGAAAGAGGGCTGGGATTGCCCGTTTGCCTATATCCTGGCGACTGTGGCGAACCGTACTTCGTCCGTGGACGTTGAACAGATACTCGGGCGCGTGCTCCGTCTGCCTTATACAAAGAAGAATGCGAGCAACGTGCTTAATATTTCATACGTTATCACTTCCTCTTCGGACTTCGGGAATACGCTTGAAAAGGTCGTAAAGGGCCTGAACAATGCCGGTTTCACCGATAGGGATTGCCGCGCAAGGGACGTTGAGCCGGAAACAACTACGACGCCGGAACCTGCGCCCGTACAAACCGAAATGCCAATTGAAGCCGAGCCCGATATCCCGGAGGTCGATACTACCAGTCTGCGGGATGCGGTCGAGCAGGCTATGCATACGCAAGGTGCCTCGACGCAGGAGATAGAATCGGACGATCTGCTCTCCAACGCGCTGGCGCAGAATGAGCAGTACGAACAGCAGGTGTTTGGCGGCGGAGATACCGTGGTGGACACCGCTCCCGTTGAAGTCAGGAGCAGGATGAACGTCTTCCGCATGAACGATGAATTTGCCGAGGAAGCGATCGGCCTGCGTCTGCCGCAGTTTATGATAAAAACGGAGGTCAGCTTCTTTGCGGGTGACTATATCACTCTGAAGCAGGAGCACCTGGAAGAGGGCTTCACGCTTCGGGATAAGGACGTGCAGATAGATTTCAGCACCATGGAAGCCGAGATGGCCCGTGTCGATACGGACGACGGCTCCGGCGCGGTGCCTAAGGTTTGGCGCGTCCGCGGTACGGATAACGCTTACTATAAGGAATGGTTCAATGCACAGCCCTCGGAGGTCCGCCTGAGGGCATGTAAGGATACGATCAAGAGCAGGCTTGCAAGGTTCAACTGTATCGATTATAACGAGCTCAAGGATTATGTCGACAGGGTCGTCGATACGCTCAATGAGGATCAGATCAGCGATATGGAGCAGTCGGTCTATCCGTATGTGCTGAAAATCGAACAGAAGGTGAAGGATCTGCTCGCGGCGCACCGTGCAAACGTATTCGACCTTTGGCTCGAACAGGGCAAGATCGAATGCAGGCCGAATTATGCGCTGAGCCCCACGATCTCGCCGACGAACTATACCACCATTTTCCCGCACTCGCTGTATTCCGGCGAGGAGGACGTCAATGAGTATGAAAGGGCTGCCATAATGGATCTTTCTTCGATGGGGAATATCAAGTGGTGGCACCGCAATATCTCCCGCGTCGGGTTCAACATAAACGGCAGCATCAATGCCTACCCCGATATCATCGCTATGACGACCGGCGGGAAGATCCTGCTGATCGAAACCAAGGGCGACCATCTCGATAACGCCGAATCACAGGCAAAGGCGAAGCTCGGTCACCAGTGGGATATGCTCGCCGGGCAGGAGTATCGCTATTTCATGGTCTTCCAGACGAGATCGCCCGGATACCCCGGCGCGTATTCGTATGAAAGGTTTATGGAGATCGTGAGAGGGCTGTAATTGCAATTAAAGCTATATAGAAACAAAATATTGAGGAACAATGGCAACAGTATCTACTAAAAAAACAGAAGACAGAGCATTAAACGCATTGGAAAACATCATTGATAAACATGATGTTTTGGAGTACCGTTTTAATAAGGACGATAAAGAAATGTCCTGGGACGGGAGTATCTCTCTTTACTCAATCAATGGCAGTCAGGCATCAAAAAAGAGCTTTGAAGGACGCATCCCCGTTCAGATCAAAGGGCATACTGATCCCAGGCAAGTACATATTAAACGAGATAAAATATCGTACCCTGTGGATATAGGGGACCTAAAAGCTTATTCAACAGAAAAAGGAGTTCTATACTTCCAGATATTCATAAGCGGCAATCGAAGAGAAATTTTTTACTCATCGTTAACGCCATCTAAGATTGCAGATTATCTTGAGGAAGTGGCGCGAAGAGACAACACTGGAACCATAAACATCCAGTTCTACAAGTTGGCAAAACAACCGACTGTTCTTTATAACATTGTTAATCAGTTTAATGAGGATGCAAAGAAGCAAGGTTCTTCGTTTTCTCCTCTTGTTATCGATAGAATCAGGAGGGAAGATATAAATAGGATTAGTGAGTTTACTTTTTCTGCTGTTGCACCATATAATACCAAAGAGCTGTTAACACGTATTGCATATGGCGATATTTGCCTTTGGGGAAAAACGGAAAACGATAAGTACTTTAGGCCTGTTGAATGGAGCGAAAACACAGTGATCTCCATTGAGCGGCAAGTTGATAATACAGTATCTTTAGGTGACGAAGTCTTTTATGAAAGCTATAAATACAGAGTGGCAACAGAAGGAGAAGAAGAGATCCTCTTTAGCCCAAACTTAAAGCATCTGATCTCTAAAAGGCAATTTGTTTTTCAACCTGTTTCCACGGTAAAAGAAATCAGCAAAGATGCTCGCTTTTTGCTTGGCTTAAATAGAGGTAATCAATTGTGTGTTTCGGGAGAGTCGGTTAATGGAACTGTTGATTCGATTCCGGAAGATCTCAAAAACACTATAGATTATTTTGTTGAGCTTGATGCTGTACTTGATATGATTCAATATCCATCTGATTTTCGAATTGCAAATTGCACAGACAAACAGCAACGCCAGCTAAAACAGCTCGTCTTAATCCACAATGGAAGCTACAATTCTGAGTTGCCTAATGAGAACACTAATTTCATCTGGGAATTTGGTGATACTTGCGTACCGCTCTCCATCTATCGAATGAATGATGGTTCCAATTTGCTTACAAACGCCATTTATTCTGGAAGATGTGAAACGTTTCTACCCAGCGAGAGAGCAAAAGACAAACTCGGTTTTAAAGTTCCTATGTTCGCTAGATATGATGCAGATGTTTTAAGTAAACTATACACCTATGACTATAATGAACTGCATAAACAGATAAGCGAAAGCGACGTAAACGAACTAACATCAAATGCTCTTTTGGAGTTTGCATTAGAACTAATAAATGTTTATGACATCAATGGCGACAGCCATTTCCTTGACTTAGCAGGGCACATGCTCGATATGCTTTGCGAATATATTGAGGATGAGATAATTCTGCTTAATCGATTGCAGATAAAAGAACGTAGGAATTGTTTGGAAGATGAAGATATCAGAATACTTGATGAATTAAGCAGTGATAACTCGTTTGTGCTGTTTGGGAAAAGTGTCCTATTAAAGAACTTTGAGCAAGCTGAAAGATACTATAATGCCCTTACGAGTGAAGATAAAAAGAGGTATGCCGGGTATCCAATTTATAAATTGTTTGAACGTTTAAAGCACTAAACAGTTATCTATTCGCGTCCAACCAAGTAGTCCAGCGACACCCCATATAAATCAGCGATGCGGATCAAGATCTCCAGCTTAGGTTCGCGCGTCATAAGTTCATAGTTTTGATAGGCCTTCTCAGTAATGTCGCAATACACTGCGACCTGCATCTGAGTAAGGCCCTTTTCTTTTCTGCACGCCTTAAGGCGCTCGGCTAAGATCTCTCGCATATTAACACCACCTACGTTTGTTCTTGACAGAACAATTGTAGGTGATTATCATTGCTAATATACTAACGATCGTTGGTGAACGGAAAGAGGCAATGATATGATCGTAACGTTCTGCGGGCACAGGGAAGTGCAGGAGCCGGAAAAGGTTCGAAAGTGGCTTTATAAAACGGTTGAAGGGTTGATCCGGGAAGGGGCTGACTGTTTCTATCTCGGCGGGTACGGACAGTTCGATACTATGGCTGCCGGCGTCGTTCACGAACTAAAACAAAAATACCCGCAGATTCGATCCGTGCTTGTGTTGCCATATCTTGACAGGGAATATGATGCGAGCGGGTACGACGAGTCCACCTACCCGCCGCTTGAAAACGTACCGAGGCGATATGCCATCTCCAAGAGGAATGAATACATGGTCGATAACGCGGATATCGTTGTCGCTTATGTCCTTTACGGTTTCGGAGGAGCAAGCAAAACGCTTCGATATGCTGAGAAAAAACGTAAAAGAACTATTTGTTTTTCTATATAAGAGGGAAAACGTGTTTGATGAACGATCTTGCATAATGGGGCTGCGCCGAGTGACGCAGCCCCGTTTCTGCGTTATGTGAGTACGATCTCGCGCACGACCTGCTCTTCGGCTCTGGAGCGGCAGGAGTTCATGGCGCGGATCCAGCCGAGCTGGTCGCGGGCCTTGAGGTCTTCATTGACGCCTTCTGCGCGGGCGAGCTGTGCGGTGATAAGCTCAATCTGCTCCTTCGCCTCGCGGTCAATATCAATTAGGTGCTGTTTGAGGTTTCCGTTCATAAGGAGCTCGGCAAAGTCACCTTTCCGGTGCTCCTTGAGGAAGCGTTTGCGCATGCGTCCGTAGCGGCCGATATCGCCTTCGGGCTCCTCGGGCACGGCAAGGCGGGGATAATAGTAGTCTCCGACGAGATCGTAGGTGAGGCCGTTGGTCTCGTCATAGACGGTTGCGGGCAATTCAATGTTGGTGTTCATAATGATTCTCCTTTCGGTTTTGTTCGTAGTTGTGTTGTTTCTCTCTCGCCTCCGCGACGAGCCTGTCGACGTATTCGTCGCCGAACACCCTGCGGAGGAGAGTGTAATCACGGGTCTGTTTGTGTAATTGGTCGTTCTTCTCTTCGAGCGAAGCAAGCCGCTCTTCCAGCCGGCGGTTCTCGTTTTCGAGTTCCTCGTTCTCGCCGCGCAGCAGCGCGATTTTGTCCCACGCTTTAACGCAGGAGACGAGCACCGCGCGCACGAGCTGCTTTAGCCGATCGACAAGCGGGACGACGAACCGCTCGCGGTAGGTCTTCGCACTCATGAGTTTTGGCGGTTCGGGGACCGCATAATCCTCATCGCGGCTGAGCTTGTACTCTATGCCTGCGAGCTTCTCCTCGGCGGTGTCTGCGCTATCCAGTCGGCGTTGTACATCAGAGAGCTCATCCTGCTTTGCAGCAAGCTCGGCTTCGAGCGCGGCGAGCTCCTTCGCCCGCTCCTGCTTCTTGAAGTCGAGCACGGAGAGGTGCTCCTCGTGAGTGCCCTTCTGCTCCCACTCGATACCGTAACGCTCCATCACGGCGGCGAGCTCGAGCTTCTCGCTCGCAACCCACTGCGCCCACTCGGTATCGCCGCGCGTGCCTCCCTTGAATCCCTGCGCGGCCAATGCCTGCTTCAGGGAAACGCGGGTATCGAGACCTCGCTTGCTTCCGGTCGTGAACGGGACGAAGTCGATGTGGATATGCGGCGTCGCTTCGTCCATGTGGATGTGAGCGGAGAACACACGGAGGTTCGGGTTGCGGGCCTTAAAGCCCTTGAAGTACTCGTCGAGCACCTCCCTTGCCAGTTCGCCGTTTTCCGTTCCGGAGGCCATGTTGCTCTTATCGCCTATCTGCAGTATGATCTCGTGAAACGGCTTCTCCTGCCGGCTTAACCGGATCTTCTCATAGTAATCGGGGATGATCCGGTCCTTGCGTTTTTGCTTGGAGTTGTAGCGCTCAAGCGCTTCGTCGAATAGTTCGTGATAAACCTTTTTGAGGGGTTCATCGATGTAACTTATGTTGTATCGGGTACGGGAGCCGTCCACGTTCTCCGCTATAAATCTGCGGCTGTTGTGGTTGGCGGAGCCCTTCCCGACCATTGCACTTATCGTTCTTCTCATATTATTCACCTCGGGTTAATGCCTTTGTTACTTTCCGCGAAAGTAACGCAAAAGCACTTTTGTCAGTCTTCGCCCGCCAAAAGTGCTGTTGCGCCCTGCGGGGCCGGCCCTGCCCACCGAAGGAGCGGAGGGGAAGTACTTAGCCTCCGCCCCTTCTTGAATAACGGGCTTCTTCGATAAACTCACCTTATCGCCTTGATGGGTTTACCGTCGCGCGTGACGCTCAGCGATATTTTAGCGTCACGCAATTTTACCCTTATATCGTAAGGCATTTTTGAGGCCAAAGCCCCGCGCGTGTCGCTCCGTGACGCTAAATCTGATAGTGTGCAAATCAGCGTCACGAGCGTCGCGGAGCGTCACCGGCTGCCCTTTCCTCCTGCGAAGTAAAGCCTCACCCTGCGTCCGTCGTGCGAGCGGGAAGGCGCATACAGAACGCCATGCTCGGCAAGCAGCCTCGCGACATTTACGTTCAGCTTTCTGGAAAGATGATGCGGGAGCATTTCGCTTCCGATCCTATGCGCCAACTCCGTAGCCGTGCCTTCCCATACCGGAGACTCCGCATTAACCAGAGCCGCTACTGCGTCGAGGGTGGGATCGGGCGGATCCTTCCACAGCTCGGTCTCCGTTTCGGTGAGATCGAAGGTACAGGTCTCGTAGCTGAAGAGCAGCTTGAACCTCAGATCCTGCTGATCGCGGCCGACCACGTCGAGCGTCGCCTCGGGGCTTGTCCGCTTCTCCTTCCGGAGGAGGAACGCGCCGTCCGCGGAGCCGAGCAGCCCGGTAGTGCCGGAGATCATATCGAATTTATCCTCGGCGTCCTGCTTGCGGGTGTGATGAACGATCAGTACCGCGATCGGGTTTGCATCCGTCAGCGCTTTGAGGCTTGAGATGATCTGATAGTCGTTAGCATAGCTGTACTTTTCTCCATCGTCGCCGCGCACCTTCTGCAGCGTATCGATGATTATGAGCTTTGTATCGTTATGCTCGCGGATGAAGCCCTCAAGCTGCTGCATGAGGCCGTTTTCGACCGACCTTGCCTGCGTCGCGAAATGGAGGGCGGCGGTGCCTTCGATACCGAACATGCGCGAGACGCGCTTCTGGAGCCTCTGGCAATCGTCCTCCAACGCGAGGTAGAGCACGGAGCCCTGCCTGACCGGCATTCCCCAGAGAGGAGTTCCCGTCGCTATCGCATAGCTGATCTGAGTCACGAGGAAGGATTTTCCTATCTTCGGCGAGCCTGCCATGAGGTAGGTGCCGGGGTAGAGGAAGCCCTCGATTATGGGCAGTCTGGGCATGAAAGCCGTGTCGAGCAGACCCTGCATCGTGACCGTTTCGATATAGCGCGGATCGAGCTTTCGCGGATCGATGAAGATTTCTTCTTCATCGGTGTTGCAAAAACCATCGTAATCTGCTATAATATTCGAAGTTGAGAGTGGTGACTGCCTTGTATCTGCGCCAACAGATACTTCTTCGGCGGTCATCTTTTCTTTTCCATCACTCACGAGCATCCCTCCTTCATACCGAGCAGTGTTTTCGTGATAAGCTCGATGTTTTCAAAAAGCTCGTCACGGATATCGCCGGCGGCTTCGATGCGCCTGAGTTCATCGAGCACGGCGGCGAGTTGATCCCGCAGGGCCTTGTAAACCATCGGGTTCCCCTGAACCACGATATCGCGGTTCAGGCATTTTCTGTAGCAGTATTCCTGCTTGGGCAGACCCGACAGCGCGACGGCCGTATTGATCTGCTCGTTTTCTTCCGGCGAAACGCGGAATCCGACGGTAATATTCCGGAAGCGTCCGTGTTCGTCTCGGTTTTTGGCTGACATAATTCAATCTATCCTTTCATGTTCAAGTTTTTCAATCATTTCCGTCTGTTTTGACGGGAACAGGTGTGCGTAGCGCAGGGTGATCTCGATGCTTTCGTGACCGAGCCTGTCCGCAATGGCGACGGGAGTGAATCCCATGTCGATCAGCAGTGAAACGTGGCTGTGGCGAAGATCGTGAACACGGATGCGCTTTACTCCGGCGGCCTTTGAGCCGCGGTCCATCTCACGGTGCAGATAGCTCTTGGTGATGGGGAAGATACGGTCCGTCCTGCCGAGGCCGTACTGCATTTTCAGATAATCCTGTATCTCCTCGCAGAGGAACGGGGGCATCTTCACAGTGCGGTTGCTCTTCTTCGTCTTCGGGCTCGTGATCACATCCTTGCCGTGAAGCCGCTGATACGATTTGCTGATCTTGACTGTACCGGCCTTGAAGTCGAAATCCGCAGGCGTCAGCGCCAGCAGCTCGCCCTCACGTATCCCGCACCAGTAGAGCATTTCGAAGGCGTAGTAGGATATGGGCTTGTCCATCATCTCATCGGCAAAGCGCTTGTACTCATCCTTAGTCCAGAAGCTGATGTTGCCGCCGTCCTTATCGCCCATGCTTCCCGCTTTGGCGGCGGGGTTGGCGCGGAGCTCATAGTGCCGCACAGCGTGATTGAATATCGCACTGAGCTGATTGTGGACCGTTTTCAGATACGTCTGGGAATAGGGCCGCTTCTTTTCATCCCGATAGGCAAGCAGCTCGTTCTGCCAAGCGATCACGTCCTTTGCGGTGATCTCGCTGATGTTCCGCTTCCCGAAAAACGGCAGGAGCTTCGTTTTGATGATGTGCTCCTTCGTGAGCCACGTGTTTTCCTTGAGCCTCGGGCGGATATCCTTTTCGTAAAGCTCCGTAAAGGCTTCGAAGGTCATGTCCATATCCCCGGCGCTCTGCATTTTGAAGATGCGTTCCCATTCCTGAGCTTCCCGCTTGGTTGAAAAGCCGCGCTTGCATTTCTGCTTGCGTTCGCCCTTCCAGTTCGTGTACCAGGCCATTACATACCATGTTCCGTTGTCGTTGTTCTTAAATACCGGCATTCTCTTTTTCCTCCTTTCCGGTTCCATAGAACCTTTCGTTCAAATACTGGCTGCTGATCCTTCCGGATATCGTTATGAATCCCTTTGCCTTAAGCTCTTCGTTCATTTTTCGGATAAGCTTGTAAGCGTAGGGCTTGGATACACCAAGGATCTTAGCAACCTCATCTGCTCGTAAAAAATTAGGCATACTCTCACCTCCTTCCATGCTGCTGAGCAGTTGATAAAGCACTCGGCCGTATCGATGCAGTCTCATCTAAGCATCATGTCACAGGTAGAATACGCCATAAACAAAAATGTGCACTTTATCAATTATACTAAACATATAACGTAATGTCAAGCGCTTTGGTTCCCTAAAAATAAAATATATTTGTTTATACAATTGAAATCATTAAACTAATATGCTATGCTTATAGTAACAACAGGCTATGGAGGTTTATTATGGCTATTGGAGAGAGGATCCGTTATATCCGCAATCTGCGCGGAATGACGCAGAAGTACCTTGGGACGCTCGCAGGTCTTCCCGAAAAGACGGCGGATATCCGCATGACGCAGTATGAGACCGGAGCGCGCACTCCGAAGGAAGAGCTGACAAACGCACTTGCTTCCGTGCTCGAGGTCTCGCCTCTTGCTCTTGACGTTCCCGATATCGACAGCTATCTCGGGCTTATGCACACTCTGTTCACGCTCGAGGATCGCTATGGCCTTACGGTCGAGAACCGCGACGGCGACGTTGCGCTCCGCTTCGATCCGCGCAAGGGCAGGGACGCCGCAAGCATATCTCAGATGGTGCTCGCTTGGGCCGCCATGTCCGACAAGACCCGCAGGGGAGAAATGAGCAGGGAAGAGTACAACCGTTGGCGCTACAACTATCCCAAGTACGACACCACCCAGAACTGGGCAAGCGTTCCGTCCGCTGAACTCAGCGATACGCTTGTTGAAGCCTTCAAGGACAAGCTCGAGACTGACTGACTTCATATTACGAAAACTGATTATGAAATACATAAAAGCCCTCCGCTGCATATCCACAGCGAAGGGCTTTATAATACGGATCCTTTTCCAGCAAGCCTCTTGGGATCATTCCTTTACCCCACAACCGGTCGGAACGGGAATGATGACGATCAGAGACTTGTTATCAATTCGTTATCAAAGACGGTTCACGCTTCTGAAAAAACCATGTTCTAATTAGCTTTTCCGGCGTCTGGAGATTATTCCCATTCGATCGTCCCGGTGGGCTTCGGCGTGAGATCGTAAAGCACGCGGTTCACGCCCTTGACCTCATGGGTGATGCGGGCGGTGATGCGCTCAAGAAGCGCAAAGGGGACGTCCTCCACGGCGGCGGTCATCGCGTCGCGCGTGTTGACGGCGCGGATTATGACGGGCCACTCGTCGCAGCGGCGGCCGTCCTTGATGCCGACGGACTTGAAATCGGGCACTATCGTGAAATACTGCCAGACCTTGCCCGCAAGGCCGTTCGCGGCGAACTCCTCGCGCAGTATCGCGTCGGATTCGCGCACGGCCTCGAGCCTGTCGCGGGTGATGGCGCCGAGGCATCTTACGCCGAGACCGGGGCCGGGGAAGGGCTGACGGTAGACCATGTTGTCGGGAAGACCCAACGCCTTGCCGACCACGCGGACCTCGTCCTTGAAGAGTATGCGGACCGGCTCGACCAGAGCGAACTTCAGATCCTCGGGCAGGCCGCCGGCGTTGTGGTGCGCCTTAATGCCCTTTTCGGATTCGAGTATGTCGGGCCAGATCGTGCCCTGCGCAAGGAACTCGATGCCGTCGAGCTTCCTCGCCTCCTCGGCGAATACGTCTATGAACTCTCCGCCGATGATCTTTCGCTTCGTCTCGGGATCGGATATCCCGGCGAGCTTGTCAAGGAACCTGTCGACCGCGTCGACGTAGATGAGATTGGCGTCCATCTCGCCGCGGAAGACCTTTATCACCTGTTCCGGCTCGCCCTTGCGAAGCAGGCCGTGATTGACGTGCACGCAGACAAGCTGCTTTCCTATGGCTCTTATAAGCAGCGCCGCGACGACGGAAGAATCGACGCCGCCGGAGAGGGCGAGCAGCACCTTTTTATCGCCGACCTGCGCGCGGATATCCGCGATCTGTTCGGCTATGAACGCCTCCGCGAGGGCGGGGGTGGTGATGCGCTCCATGTTTTCGGGTCTGACAAGAATGGGCATGGCTTTTACCTCCGAAAAATTATTGCGTAGATTATATCACATCGCGCCGTAAAATCAATAGTCCGGCACCGGCTGTTCCGCTCACCGCTTGGCTTTGAGCGTGAACGTATGGCCCCAGCTTTTGAGCACCTCGACCGAGGCGAACCCGGCGGCGAGGAGCGCCTCCGTTTCATGAGCCGCGGTCAAAGGCGTGTCGAAATGGTACGATCCGTCCTCGGGAAGGCCCTGCTCCCCGATAAGGCGCAGAAGCTCCCGCCTGTAAGAGGCCTCCTCCTCTTCGGAGAGGGAGAAATAATCCGTAAGTATAAAATAACCGTCCCGCTTCAGCGCGTGCTTGAGCTTTATGTAGAGCGGGATCTTTTCTTCCTTTGTGAAATGGTGGAGAGATTCGACCGATACCGCCGCGTCGAACATGGCCTCCCCGAAGGGCACGTCGAAATACGACCCGGTGATGAGCGTAAGGGCCTTATCGGGGAACTTTTTTCCAAGCGCACGCAGCATGCCCGGCGCGAGGTCGATGCCGGTCACTTCCGCATCGGGTACGAGCCTGAAATACTCCTCGAGCTCCAGCCCCGTGCCGCAGCCGAGGTCGAGCACGCGGGCGTTTTTATCTCTCGGCAGACAAGCCGCCGTGAACGGATAGAACTCGCGCGCGGACTCGATGGTCGTAAGCTGATGCTCATCGTAGCCTTCGAGCCTCGCTTCGAAGAACTCGCCTATCCTTTCAAGCATAAGTCCGCTCCTTCCTCATTTAAGCGCGTCGCTAAGGCTCTTCGGGATACCGCGCGGGCCGCGCACGGCATATATGCCGTATTCGGAGCCGAGCACGGCGAACGTGAACCTGTCCGGCGCATACCGCTTTATGAGCTTGATGCGCATCAGCGCCCTTATCTGAAGCCTGCCGTCGTCGAACCGATAGGGGATATCCGTCTCCGTCACGGCGCATTTGTACAGCACCGCCTTGACGGGGGCTGCGACATACATGAACACCGTATCGCCCTTTATTATCCCCGCGCCCTGCTTCCACGCGATCTCGTCCTTTTCGTCGAACGCGTGCTCGATGTCGTAATACTTGGGGTTCGCGGGCACGAGCCATTCCTTCTTCGGGCGTATCCTGCGCTTTTTCTCGGCGGAGGCGGTCGCGGCAAAGCTGCCGTCGAGCAGCCGCTCGATTTCACAGAGCTCCACAGTTCCGTCAAGCAGTATCGATACCCAGTTTCCCCGGCTTATGTGATACCCGCGCAGATAACCCGGCTGCTTTATAAGAAGATCCGCAAGGAGCGGGTCCTTGACCTTTACGTTCAGGATATCGACCGCTCCATAGCCGGCGAGCCCCAGCTTGCTCCTCTTGACGTCCATCACTATCCCGAACCACTTGCCGTTGTCCGCGTGGCGGAACACGGCGTAATCGGGATACCTCATCCAAAGATACTCGGGCGAGGCGCCGTATTTCTTTAAAACATATCCGATTATCTCTTCCCTGAATGAGGTCATTCGACGCTCGCTTTCCCTAAGACCGACGGTTTTTGTTTTACCCGTTTATGCCGCGTCACAGTACGGACATTGCCCAGTCGGCGACAGCCTTTTCGGAGCTTTTCGCGTTCGAGCCGAGCACGGCAAGGCCCTGTCCGACGACCGCGCCTTTGCAGTATTTTTTCAGCGCAGCCGGAGCACCCGCAAGGCCGCTGCCCTCGTGGGTCATGAGCGGGAAGACGCGCTTGCCGGTGAAGTCGAGCTCCTCGAGCTGTGTGAACACCGCGCATGGATAGGTGCCCCACCAGCAGGGACCGCAGACGAAGATATTGTCGTACCTGCCGATATCGGTCAGCATCCTCTTAAGCTCCGGCCTCGCGTTTGCGCGGAGCTCCGCCTTCGCCTCCTCGGTGCAGGTCATGTAGTCCTCGGAATAAGGCTTTACGGTGTCGACCTCAAACAGATCGCCACCTACCGCCTTCTGGATGTATTCGGCGCAGATCTCCGTGTTGCCCTTTTCGATACTGCGGATCGCTCCGCCGAAATAGTTTTGCCCTTTTCTCGAATAGTAGATTATTAGATTCATTTGACCGCTCTCCTTTCGGGATGGTTATGCCGTTTTTCCAACGCTCTCCGCGTCAAAACACGCTATCCGATCGTCAGCGCCAGCTCGATCTCATCCTCATCACAGACGCCCGTCGCGGCAAAGCCCCTGCTTTCATAAAGCTTTCTCGCGAAACCGTTGTCCTTATTGCAGGTCAGCGCGACCCTTGAGGAATCGCCGAAGGGCTTTGTCCTGATATAATCGAGCACGAGATCGAGCGCTCGGCCGCCGAAGCCGCGTCCCTGCACGGATCCGTCGATCATCATGTGCCAGATATCGTACTCGGGGATATCATAGTCGTAGATCACCATTACGTAGCCTACCATCTTCCCGTCCGCATATATGCCGAAGGGCCGGCATTGATCCCTGTAAACGTAGGCCTGCGCAAGGCTCCGTATCGGGTGCGAAACGAAAGCCTCCTGCCCCGGGGCAAGCTTCAAATTAAATGCGTCGATGAAATTGTCCTCGTTAATGGGTTTGAGCTCTATCATCGCGACACCTCTGGGCCGTGTTTTTCAGAGCTTCGCTTCAAGCTCCGCGGCGCGGCGCTCGGCGAACTCGGCGAGCGACCGGACCGTATCGGCGCCCAAGGGAATGGGGATCCCCGCGCGCTCGAGCGTTTCGAAATAGCCGTAGCGGCCGCCCATAGAGCAGAGCTTTATGTAGCTGCCCCAGGCGTCGCCGCCCTCGACCTGCATCTTATAGAGGGAGAGCGCGTCGAGCCCCGCCATTGCGTAATCGACGTAATAGAAGGGGTAGAGGAACACATGCTGTTTCTGCATCCAGAAGCCTCCGCCCTCAAGGAACTCGTTGCCGTCGTAGTGCCGCCAGGGCATGTACTTCTTCTCGATCTCGCGCCAGAAGCCGCGCCTTTCTGCGGCAGTCGCACGGGGGTTCTCGAATACCCTGTGCTGGAACTCGTCAACGGAGACGAGGTAGGGGATGGCCTTTATCGAGCTGCAGAAATGCGCGAAGCGGTATTTGTCCGTGTTCTCGCCGAAGAAGCGCTCGAGATACGGGTATGCGAAATACTCCATGCTCATCGAATGGATCTCGTTGATCTCGCTCGTGGAAGCGGTCAGCGGCGCGATGGGCTGGCGGCGGGAGGAATAATAAGCCTCGAATGCGTGGCCAGCCTCGTGCGTGAGCACGTCGACGTCCGCGGAAGTGCCGTTGAAGTTGGAGAATATGAACGGCGCCTTTTCATCCGGCAGGAACGTGCAGTAGCCGCCGAGGTGCTTGTTCTCGCGCGTTTCGAGATCGAACAGCTCGTGATCGACCATGAAGTTGAAATACTCGCCCGTTTCGGGGGACATCTCCTCATACATGCGGAGCGCCTTTTCCGCAAGCTCCTTAGGCGTGCCTATGGGATTCGCGTTGCCGTCCGGGAAAACGAGGCCCTCGTCATACCATTCGAGCCTGTCGAGCCCGAGCCTTTCCGCCTGCGCCTTGTACATCTTTTCGCAGAGCGGGGTGATGTATGTCCTCACCGCCTCGCGGAAGGCCTCCACCTCCTTGGGACCGTAATCGTAGCGCCCCCTCGAAAGGTAGATGTAGTCGATATAGCTCTTGAAGCCGAGCTTTTTTGCCATACTGCAGCGCGTTTTGACAAGCTTGTCATACTGCTCGTCGAGCTTTCCGGATATGCCCTCGTAGAGCTTCGCCCAGGCCTCGAACGCCGCCTTCCTCTCCGCGCGGTCGGTGGACTGCATGTGGCGGAGCAGGCCGTAGAAATTGCAGGTCTCGCCCATGAACTCCACGGAGCAGCCCGCGGCGGTCTTCGAATACTCCGTGCCGAGATTCGATTCGCGAATGGAATCCAATACGATCGCGGGCTTGAAGAGGTCCATCTCGATCTCGATGGATTTGAAATAGTGCTTTCCGTACTTCTCCTCCAGCTGGGGGCGGAAGGGGCTCTTCAGCATCGCCTTGCCCGCGGTCTTCATTTTCAGCATGAGCCGTGGCATGGTCCGGTTGCAGAACTTGATCTCCTTGTCGTAGAACTCGTCCTTCATGTTCATCGTGTTGCGGATGGATGCGATAGTAAAGAGCGTGGAGTTCTTTTCGAGTATCTTCATCCAGCCGAGGAACGCTTTGTCCGCTTCCTCGGCGCTCTTCGCGGCCTTGAACTCCTTCAGCAGGCGCGAGAACTCCCCGTTGATCTGCTTTACGTCGGGCCTTGTGTAGACCAGGTCTTTGAACTTTTCCATATCGTCCTCCAAAACTATAATAATAACATTGTTTTCTTATCGATTATAACCCGCGAAGGCCGCACGGTCAACATCGGCCGCGCCCGGCGGAGTTAAGCCCGAAAGCCTCCTCGACCAGCGCGAGCGTTTCCTTTTCGCTCCGTGAGTCGTCCCTTTTTATCACGGCGAACCCGGAATGAAGCAGCTCGTCGTACTTCTCCCGCGAGTTGATCAGCGCGAGCCCGCGGCGGTAGTTCTCCATCGCGGCGGCGGGGTCGGACTCCTCCATTATAAGGCGGTAGAGGAACTGCTTTTCCGCGTCCTCACGCTCGAAAAACCGCCTTACGGAGACCTCGGGCTCCGCAAGCATAACGAGCACGTGCCCGGGATCCGCGATCCTTTTAAGCGTCTCAGTGCGGATGTTGGTGTCGACGAACACCGGCCGGCCCTCTTCGCAGAGCGCGGGGAGCATCCTGAGCTCCAGTATCTCGCATTCCTTCTGCACCTGCTCGATCCAGGCAAGGTACTCCTCCGGAGTGCGCCTTATAAAATCGTGCCAGTCAACAAGGTCGCGCGTGTAACAAAGCCCCGGGAACTCGTCTTTATCCAGCCTCTCGGGCCAGGCGTCGTGCCAGTTCTCCCCGCAGAGTATCCCGCCGTATTTTTCGGCGAGCAGCTTTATCATCGTCGATTTCCCGGCGTAGGCGTTCCCCGTTATGAAATAGGCGTTTTTTAGCATCATGCTCCAGTCCCGCTTTCTTCGGGCCGCTCCATAAAGCCGGCGAGATCTTTTTCCTCGGTCAGCAGCTTCTCCGAGAAGTCGAGGCACCCGCGTATCTTCTCCGGGTCGTCCCCGGCTTTTTTGAGCTCTCTCACCCTGCTGTACCAAAGGGCCTTAAGGCAGCGGAGCATCGGCAGCGCGGCGGCCTTCTCCTCCTCGGTGAACTCGTAATACCTGCTTGCCGCAAGCAGCGCCTTCGGGATCGTGTCGACGGTGTTCTCCCGCATGAGATAGTTCAAAAACACGTCCTTGCCGCTTAGGTTGAAGTCGTACACGCCCTTGAACTTCCCGTCGTCGCCGATGAGCAGGTTCGTGGAGTTGAGGTCCGCCTGGAATACGGAGGCCGGCAGCTTATCGTAGACCGCTTTGAGCGCCTCCCTGTTCTCGCACCAGAGCCGCCATATCCTCTGGACCTGAGGCGCGAACTCGGAGGGGAGCGCGTCGGCGGTCTTCTTCCATTCCAAAGCGTTCTCCAGCACCTCGTCGACCTCGTCGCTCGGACAGAACGTCTCGAAAAGACAGTAGGCGGAGGGATACTCCGTGTAGTCGAAGCGCTTTGCCGCGATCTTCGCCGTCATCGCCCACATGTCGTCGAAATACGCGCTGCTGTCGGCCTCCGGCGCGTCCTCCTCGCAGGAGGCCCTGTCCTCAAGCGGCCTGTATATGGAGAACTCCTCGGCAAATACGAAGCATTCGCGGCCCATGCGGGAAACGGACGGGAACTCGCCGTTCCTGTCGGCGAATATGCGCGGGCAGTAGTAGCCCAAAGCGCGGTATTCCTCGACCGTCCTCTGCCACATGCGGATCTTTTCGGGGAACGTGAAATCGTTCGCCGCGAACTTCAGCACGTACTTTTCTCCGCCGCGTGTGGTTATTATAACGGTGTTGCGGAAGTCGTCTTCCTCTCTGCTCGTGTCTATGACGTCCGCCTCGGCGGGTTCCCCGTCGAAGAATCTCGAAAAAATCTCCGCGATCTCCCGATCGACCGGCGCGTTCTTGATGCTGCTCATAGCGTTCTCCCAGGCTTTTGGTATTTATAACGGTTTGCCGATAAAATGCTTTACGCGGGCTGCCATGCCTGCGGCGGATCGCGGTCCCGCGTCTCAGCCGAAATAGCGGCTCGTCAGCGTGTCGAGATCGATAGTTTCATAGCCGAGCATGGTTTCCGCTTCAAAATCGTAGTCCACGGTCACAGTTCCGCGGACATGCTCCTGCGTTTCGGGATCCGTCCATTCCGCGAACGCGCCGAGCAGCAGGCGGCCGCCTCGCATGAGCGGAGTTGGCGGCAGATACCTAAGATCCGGCTCGAACGGGAGCTCCCCGTAAAGCTTTTCGGTAAAAGCATCATACTGTGTCCAAGTCCTAAACTCGATGCCGCGCAGGAAATCCTTGCGTTCGCTGTGCCGGTATTCCCCGCCGCAGACGCCGTTTATGGCCTTCAGTATGTAAAGAAAGCCTTCGTCGGTCTGCCAGCCGTCGCCGAGCTCAGACTCATATAAGTCGATCAGCATATCCTCCGGCGCGATATAGACCTCGGGCACGCCGTGTTCAGCCGAGTTTGTCAGAAAACTCAGCGTTTGGTTGGCGTTCGCGAACTTTTCTTTGGAATAGCCCGCCTCAACGAAGAGCTCCGCCAGCACCGCGCCGGATTCTCCGCTGAAGAATAGCTCATCTATCTTTTCCTCACCGAATATGTATTCGACTCCCGCGAGGAACTGGGCGGGGATGAAATACGCGCGCTCCGCCCCGGCAAAATACTTGGCGGTGAAATACTCCGCGCCGCCCTCTATGACGACGTCCGGTTCGAAGCAGGGCACGGCCCTTTCCTGATCTTCCGGGGGCAGTTCATCAAACTCAAAAACATTGAGCCGCCTGCCGTCCAGCACGTATATAGCGGGGATCTCGTCGTCCGCGTTGAAGTCCACGAAATGCATCAGCTCGTGGAACACTACCTCCGGAACGTGATAGGAGTCGTAGGGATCGATCTCCGTGTTGATCTCCACCACGTTTGTTCCGACGGTGTACCTGCCCGCGATGCCGGTCTCCAGCACGCACTCGCAGAAGCTGAGCCCCTCGAGCATGCTGAAAAAGTGATCGAGATCCATATAGGCCGAAGCGTCCGCGACGACCGGGAAGATGAGATACATGAATTCCCTGTACTTGCCGAGAGCCGGGTTGCCCTCGACGGTCTCGCTGAACATCAGGAACAGCTCATACTCGCCGCGGATATCCTCTTCGGTAAGCCCGTGCTCCTCCGCGAGCGCGAGCGCCGCGGCGGGAAGAGGGTCCTCCGTCGGCGCGGGAGTCGCGGTCGGCTCCGCTGTTGGCGCCTGCGTGGGCTCCGCGGTCAGGCTCTGCGTCGCTTCCGCGGTGTTCGCCGCCTCCGCTCCGCCGTCCGTTGGACTATGCGTGCAGGCCGACGCCATAGAAAGCAGCATCAGTACCATCATTATTGCAGCTATTATCTTTTTCATTTCAAAACTCCGTTAAGCAGTCGTATTCCGACTGCGCAGATCATCGAGTTGTGCGATATCCCTGAGTTTGTCGTCCGTAAGCCTTGCGATCACGCCCCTGTCGACCAGATGGTTGTTCCCAAGCTGCCAAACGGCGGTTTCACGGATAAATATCGCGCTTTCGTCCTCCATGGCTATGACGGGGCGCGTCATGGATATTTCCTTTATTACGGGAACAAACCATGCGTCGTTCTCATAATGTCCCTTCGTGACGATATCGACAAGGCCGATCCCCTCGTAAAGCTCCTTCGTTTCCCAACAGTCGGCTGCGTAACGGCCCATGTTCATGGAGCCCGCGCTGATGCCGAGTATCACCGCGCGGCAGGCAAGAAGCGCGGGAACGAGCCCGAGCTCGCGGATAAGCGCCATCTGCGAGGGTGGATCTCCGCCCATCAGGAAAACGCAGTCCGCCTCCCGGATCTGCCGCGCCGCGTCGGCGGAGCCGGTCCTCCGGTCGATCACGCTGTGCCGGACAAATCCCATGCCGCGCTCGGCGAACATTTCGTGCATGCCGTCGCTGTCGGCGTCATTGCGCGAACAGTCGTCCGGCCATGCGCTGATAAAGATCAGGCTTTCCCGCCGGGGAAGGTCTTCCCGCAGCACGTCCGTTATCGCATCGGTAAAATGATGCGTCGGGAATCCGCTGAAAAGTCCCAGCAATCTCGCGTTCAAAGCCGTGCTCCTTTCCGATCAGTCCTCTGACAGCTTTTTCAAGGTGTAGCCGCCATACCGGTGTCCTTTTCTTTTCGGCACTCCGTTATGCTCCCTTGCCGTTTTATCGCGATAAGTTTACCATATCCGCGCCTGTGTTTCAACAACACCAAAAAGAAGAATGCCTCCCCCGTATGGAGGCGGCAAAGGCCGAACATCCTTTCATTGCAGGGGGCTGCGCCTTTCGGCGCAGCCCTGCATTCTTTTTTCTCCTCGTCCTCTCCGGGAGGCGGGGCAATGAGCCGCACTCCGCGCAGGCAGATGCGGGGACTCTTGGCTTCGTCCAAAAGTCCCCGTAAATACTGGAAAAATATGCGATTTTACTCCCATTCTATCGTTCCCGGAGGTTTATCCGTGATATCGTAGACCACGCGGTTGACGTGGGGGACTTCGGCGATTATGCGGTTCGCGATCCTGCGGAGGATCTTATGGGGGATCTCGGCGAACTCGACGGTCATGGCGTCGGTGGAGACGACGGCGCGGACGCCTATCGCGTAATCGTATGTGCGGCTGTCGCCCATGACGCCTACGGAGCGCATGCCCGTGAACACGGTAAAGTACTGCCAGATCTCGCGGTCGAGGCCGGCCTTCTTTATCTCGTCGCGGAGGATCCAGTCGGAATCGCGCAGTATTTCGAGCTTTTCATCGGTTATATCGCCGAGCACGCGTATCCCGAGGCCGGGGCCGGGGAAGGGCTGGCGCCAGACGAGCTCCTTCGGCATGCCCAGGGCTTCGCCTATCGCGCGGACCTCGTCCTTGAAGAAGGGGCGCAGGGGCTCCAAAAGCTCAAAGCCGAACTTTTCGGGCAGGCCGCCCACGTTGTGATGGCTCTTTATGACGGAAGCGCCGCCTGTGCCGGATTCTATGACGTCGAGGTAGATGGTGCCCTGCAGAAGCAGCTCGGCGCCGCCGATCTTCTTCGCCTCTCGCTCGAACACGCGGACGAAGCTCTCGCCGATTATCTTGCGCTTGTTCTCGGGCTCCGTGACCCCCGCGAGCCGCGCGAGGAAATAATCCTTCGCGTCGACCTCGATAACATTGAGGCCCATGTTTTCGCGGTAGAAGTGCATGACCTCCTCCGCCTCGTTCTTCCTCAAAAGACCGTGATCGACGAATATGCAGGTCAGGCGGTCGCCTACGGCCTTCGATACGAGCGCCGCCGCGACGGAGGAATCCACGCCTCCCGACAGCCCCGCTACGACGCGGCGGTCGCCGACCCGCGCACGTATGCCGTCGACGAGCTCGCCGATAAGGCCTTCGGGGCTCCAGCCGCCTTCACAGCCGCATATTCCGTGCACGAAGTTGCGGAAAAAGGCTGCGCAGTATTCGGTATGCGCGACCTCCGGATGGAACTGCACGGCGTAAAGGCGCCTTGCCTCGTTCTCCATGGCGGCGATGGGGCAGTCCGCGGTGGAGGCGATGACGGAGAAGCCCTCCGGCACGCGGGTGACCATATCGTTATGGCTCATCCACACGGTGGAATCGGGCATATCCGCAAACAGGGGAGATGCCTCAAAATGCGCGGTGACGCCGGCGTACTCCCTTACGGGGGCCTTTTCGACCTTGCCGCCCAGCATGTGCGTCATGAGCTGCATGCCGTAGCAGATGCCCAATACCGGCACTCCGAGCGAGAATACCTCGGGCAGGCATCTGCGGCCGTCCTCGGCATATACGCTGTCGGGGGAGCCGGAGAGTATGACGCCGGAGAGCCCCTCGCCCTTTATCCTCTCGATAGGGGACATGGGCGGAAGAAGCTCCGAATACACGCCCTGCTCACGCACTCTGCGCGCTATGAGCTGGTTGTACTGGGCGCCGAAATCGAGTATTACGATGCGTTCCATTGGGGTTCCTTTCGGGTATGTGATAATACCCATGTATTGTACTCTACCCGGAGCGGTTTTTCAAGTGCGGCGCAGAATGTTTTCGCCCGAGGGATCAGATCTCGCGCACCCTTTTGTTGAAGAGCATTGCCGCTGCCGCCGCTGCGAAGCCCAGCGAGCAGACCGTCAGCAGCACCGTGCTGCCAAGGTACTGCAGCACCGCCCCCGCGAGCACGGAGGATATGGGCATCAGCCCCTGCGCGGTGATGCTGATTATGCTGGAGACCTTGCTCAGCTTATCCCTTTCGACGACCCGCATCAGCGCGGTGTTTATGGGGATGTTGACGAATACTATTATGCAGCCCGTGAGCAGCGCTGTCACGCAGAAGAACACGAGGAACGCGTTCAGCGAGACGTTGCCCGCCACGAGTATCCAGTAGGCGACGGTGACCAGCGCCATGATCGCCGCCTCCAGCGCGATCCTCACCGCGACCTTGAAGCCTACCTTGTCCGACTGCGCCTTCGTGCTCAGTATCGCGGCGCCGACGAGCGAGCTGACGCCGAACAGAACTTCGATCACGGAGAGCCAGAGCTCGGGCGTGAGCACGCGCTCAAAGAGGTAGGAGGGGGCGCCGGCGATATCCGTCTTCACGAAATAGGGCAGGAAGTTGTTGAAAATGGGGGACATGAAGAAGTTTATGAATACGATCGCGCCCATCATTGCCATTATGGCCTTCTGCGACTTGAGATAGCGCAGGCCGTCGCCCATATCGGAGAGCGCGACCTTGAGCGTCAGACGCTCCTCCGGCTGTTTGTGCTCGTACCTTATGAACATCTCCGAAACGCCGGAGGCGACGTAGGCCAGACCGACGATCAGGAACAGCGCCTTTATGTCGAGCGCCGCGTAGAGCACGCCGGCGAGCACCACTCCGAGTATGCTTTGGAGCGAGCTCCTTATCGAGAAGTAGGAATTGCCCTGCTGGAGCTGCTCATCCTCCACTATATGGGGGAGCAGCGCGCCGGCCGCGGGGGAGAATATCCCGCTCACGGCGTTCCCCAAAATGCCCGCTGCGAAGAGTATCACGATATGCGCCGTGTTCCCACGGAAGAGGAGCATCATGAGCGTCGCGATGAGTATCAGCCCGCCCTTTATGTAGTCGCAGATGAACATTATGTGCGCCTTGTTGAAGCGGTCGCCCAGCACGCCGCCTATCGGCGTGGCGAGCAGCAGCACCGCGCCGCACACGGCAAGGTACACGCCCTGGAGCAGCGCGTTGTTGTCGCTTATCTCGAGTATGTAGAAGCTCACGGCGAAGCTGTAAAGTATCGCGCCGAGCTCCGATACCAGCGCTCCGAAGAACACCAGCCTGTAGTTCCTGTTTGTGAATACGTTTTTCATTTGAGTCGATCTCCCTTCGATCCTATGGCTCAATGATAACCCTGAGAGGCGCGGTTGCACAAGCAAATCTGCTTTGCAGAGCCGCAACCATGCGTTGCACTTTTATTCTATGCCCGGATATGATTCAAGCGGCAGCCCCTAAGCTGCCGCTTGCCTTGTGTATGCGTTATTCCCGGAACACGATATTGCCCGGCTCCGCATGCTCGATAATCGCGAGGGAGTATACGTCCACGCCGCGGGCCCTTAATCTGTCGCCGCCGCCCTGGAAGCCCTTCTCGATCGCGATGCCGACCCCGACGAGCTCCGCTCCGACCTGATCGATTATCTCGACAAGGCCGCGGATCGCCTCACCGTTGGCCATGAAGTCGTCGACGATGAGTATCTTGTCCTCCGGGCTGATCCACTCGGCGGAGACGATGAGAGTTACCTTCTTCTTATACGTATATGAGAATATCTCGGACTTTACGAGGCCGCCCTCGATGTTGTCGGATTTGGCCTTCTTCGCAAAGAGCAGGGGAACGCCCAGCTCATCCGCGGTGATGGTAGCAAGGGGGATGCCGCTCGCTTCAACGGTCATGACCTTTGTGATCTCGCGCCCCGCGAAATGCTCGTGGATGTCGCGCGCGATGGAGCGCATGAGAGCGGTATCCACACGGTGGTTCATGAAGCCGTCGACCTTGATGATGTCGCCCGGGAGCACGCGCCCCTCGCAGACGATGCGCTGCTGCAGTTCGTTCATTTGATTACCCCCAATCGGTCGTAAATACGTGAAAGACCCGTGCCCGCGGGCACAGATCTCCCTTTGTTCGATGTCAGATCCTCGTGTAGCCCGCGGCGTTGACGAGGCCGTCGAGCTTCCTGCCCTTCTTGCAGTAGGGGCACTCGGAGGACTGATAGCTGTGATAATCGGGGATGTCCTCCGGGGAGAAGAGCGCGTTTATGGGCACGCCCGCGGCGGAATCGACGGCGGAGAAGAGCGCCGCGACGCCGACAAGATGGCCGCCGTAATAGGCTATGCACTCGAGCGCGCGCTCAAGGCTGCGGCCGGTGGAGACGGTCGAGATCAGCACGAGCACGGACTTGTTCTGCACGAGGTACTGCACGTCGCCGGAGAACACGAGCTGACCGGAGGAGTTCGATTCGGGCGTGATGACGCTTATCTGATGCCTCTCGTTGACCCCGCGGGAACCGGGCTCGGTGAGTATCGTCGCAACGTAGGAACCGATGACCTGAGTGTACTCAAGACAGATTATCGTATCGACGGGCTTGGAGTGGATGTAGAACTTGGCAAGCTCCTGCGCGCAGAGCATCGCAGCGTGGCAGTTCGTGCGCATATCGGTAAAGCCCATATAGTGATCTATATGGGAATGGCTCGTGGCAAAATGACCGATGGTGATGTTGAGCTTTATGTTCTTGTTGCTCCTGCAGCTAACGTCCCAGGAAATAGGGTTCATGGCGCCGCCTCCTTATATTGATTCAATTATTATATCACAGCGAAAAAGACTGTGCAACGGGTTTTTTGGGAATGAAAAAGCCCGGAGAGCTCCGGGCTTGACTGCTTTACTTTATCATTGTGCCGCAGGGGACCGCGTCATCCACGAAAACGACCTTGCAGCCGCAGGCGTTGTTGGTGCCGGCAAGCAGCATGCCGTTCGATTCGACGCCCGCGATCCTTGCGGGAGCGAGATTCGCGACGACAATGAGCTTCTTTCCGACGAGCTCCTCGGGCGTATAGTAAGCCTTTATGGAGGAGACTATGACGCGCTCGCCCTCGCCGTCGTCAAGCGTGATCTTATAGCAGGAGTGGGACTTCCTGATCTCCTGGCACTTCAAGACCTTTGCGACTCGAAGATCCATCTTCATAAAATCGTCGATGGTGATCTGCGGCTTGACGGGTTCGACGGGATCGGGCTCGCCGTATTCGACCTTCTTCTCGGGAGCGGCGTTCTTCCTGGCCTCCGCCTCGGCCGCCTCGCGCTCGATGCGCTCCTCATCCTCGGTCTTCCCGTGGGAGAAATCGAGCAGCTTCATGTAGGAATCCTTGTCGATCGCGTAGAGGAAGAGATAGAGCCTCGGCCCGCGCTCCTTGTCGATGAGCAGGCGGTAGACGTTCTTGAAGAACGCGCCCTGAGCGGCCTTCAATTCCTTATCGCCCGCGCTTTCGGGCAGCTGCTCCTTGGGGATGGCGTAGAGGAGCGTCTGCAGACCGTCCAGATCGTAGCCGCCCTCTTTAAGCACCTCGTAAAGCCTCGAGATCTCGGCCTTTTCGGGCTCGGAGAGGGAATCGTACACCTCGAAATTGCGGGTCGCGCGGAGGCGGTAGACGCTCTCCGGCGAGCAGTTCTCGAGCCAGTACTTGGCCTTGGGCAGACGCTCCGCGAAATCGGCCGCCTTATAGGGGGTGCCGACCTTCTCGAACACCTTCTCCAGCATGGGGATATTGAAATCGACTATAGAGCCGAACTGCACGAGAAGGCTCATGGGCACCGTCTCGGGCCGGCGGCCGTCGATGAGGCAGTCCTCGAATACTACCTGCATGAATTCGTCGGACTTGCCGTCGACGTAATCCTTATACTGGCGGTCGAACTCGAAATACTGGCGGAGTATGCCGTCGTCAAAGCAGAAATCGAAGGCCTTCGCGGGTTCGGTCTTGGCGTAGAGCCAGAGTATTATCTCCGGGTCGTAGATTTTCAAAAGCGATTCGGGGGTGAGGTTGAGGCCGGAAGACGAGCTCATCTTGCCCGTCGTGCCCTTTATGCCGATGAACTCGTAGCCCACGAAGAGCGGCGCCTCGTAGCCGAATATCTCGCGCGAGATGACGCGGCTCGTCTGATAGCTGCCGGTCGGCGCGGCGTGATCCTTGCCGCCGGGCTCGAAATCGACGCCCTCGTACGCCCAGCGCATGGCCCAGTCGACCTTCCACGCGAGCTTGCAGTTATGCATGTTCACAAAGTCGAAATCGCCCTCATGCCCGCAGTCGCAGGTATAGTGCGCGTGCGTGCAGTCCTCGGAGATCTCCGAGATATGCGTGGTGTCGCGGCCGCAGACGGGGCAGTAGATGGCGACGGGGCAGTACGCCTCGCGCTCGCCCTCCTTGGCGTCCTGCGTGCGGAAGCTGTCCAATATGTCGAATATCTCGCGGCGGCACTTAAGCGCGTGGATTATCTGCTCGGTGTATTTTCCGCTCTCGTACATGTAGGACTGGTGGCGGTAGTCCATGTGCACGCCGAAGCCTAGCATCGCGGGCTCGAACTCCTTTTCGAAATGCTCCGCGTAAGTCGCGTGGCCGTCGCCGAAGGGGTCGGGCACCGCGGTATAGGGGCAGCCGATGTACTTTTCGTAGCCGTCCGCGATAGCCGCGACGTTCGCCGGGACCTTGCGCATGCGGTCGTACTCATCCCAGGAGAAGAGCATTTTGGCCTTTTTGCCCATCTTGCGGAGCGCCTTCACGACGAACCAGCTCGTCGCGACGTCGCGGAAATTGCCGATGTGAACGCTCCCCGAGGGGCTTATGCCCGCGGCGCAGACGTACTCCTCCTTATCGGGGCGGCGCTCGATTATCTGCTTCGCTATCTCATAGGACCAGTGCATAAATGTACCTCCTGCCTTATTTTGGGGCGATATTATAACAATTTATTCTAACATACGGAAAGCCCGATTGCAACAGCTCAAAAAGAATTAAAAACGGGCGGCCTTCCGGCCGCCCGAACGAAGGGCTTTTTCAATAGACTTCCTTGACCAGCCTCTTGAACTCCTCCACCTTGCCGCGGTAGGATTCAAGGCTCATGCGCCAGAAATCCTTGTCGGTCAGGTCGATGCCCGCGATCATGGCGGTATCCTCGACGCTCATCACGGGCGTCGCGTGGAGCAGCTCGCGGTACTTCTTGACGAAAGAGGGACCTTCCGCAAGGTACTTGGCGTAAAGGCCGCGCGCGAACAGTCCGCCGAAGGCGTAGGGCCAGTTATAGAAGGAGAGGCCGCTGGAATAGTAATGCCCCTTGCAGACCCACATATAGGGATGCAGATACTCGGGATCGAGGCCGTCGCCGTAGGCCTTTATCTGCGCTTCCTTCATCATCTCACAGAGCGTGTCGGGGAACATGAAGCTCTCCTCGCGGTTCTCGAAGACGCCGCTCTCGATGAGGAAACGGGAGTAGATGTCGACGATTATCTGCGTGGTGTCCATGAGCTGGCTCTCGATCAAGGCGAGCTTCTCCTTGGGATCGGTCGCTGCGGCGATCGCGGCGTCCATTACGACGTGCTCGTTGAACGTGGAGGCTGTCTCCGCGACGGGCATGGAGTAGTCGTCGTTCAGGGGACGGTGATCCTCGATGTTGAGGTTATGGAACGCGTGGCCCAGCTCGTGCGCGAGCGTTACGACGTCGCTGAAGGAGCCGTCGAAGTTCGTGAGCACGCGACTCTGATGGAGGGGCTTGAGCCCGGAGCAGAACGCGCCGCCTACCTTGCCCTCGCGGGGGTAGAAATCGATCCAGCTCTCGTTGAAGGCGCGCTCGACCATGTCGTGCAGATCCTTGTCGAAGCCCGCGAATATGTTAAGCAGATAATCCCTCGCGTCCTCGGTGGTGTAGGTCTTGTCGGAGGAGCCCATCGGCGCGAACAGATCGTACCAGGGCAGGCCGTTCTTGTGGCCCAGAGCCTCGCCCTTGGCGCGGAGATAATCGCGGAACAGGGGCATGTACTCGTCCATGGCGGCAAAGAGCGCGTCCAGCGTCTCGCGCTTCATGCGGGCGTAATAGACCGTCTGGGCGAGCGGGCCCTCAAAGCCGCGAAGCTTGCACTCATTGATGACCTGCAGCTTTATGTTGTTGAGCGCGGCGGCCACGGGATCCTTTATCTTGTCGTAGCAGGCGAGCTCCGCCTCGTAAGCTTCCTTCCTCACCGCGGGATCGGGATCGTACGCCTTGTTGCGGATCGCGGAAAGGCCGAGCTTTTCGCCCCTGAAATCCGCCGTGACGGAGGAGGTCAGTGAGCTCTGCAGATCGCTCCACGCGCTGCCGCCCGAGATGTCGTAAAGCGCCATTATCTCCTCGGCCTCTTCGGAGAGCAGATACTTCGAATCCGCCTTTATGTTGCGGAGCATGTAGCCGTAATCGCGGAGCATGGGATCGCTCTCGATGACGGCTTCGAGATCCTCCACCGCGGCGACGTACTTATCGAAAGTCGTGCGCGCCTTGGTGTTGGCGCTCGACTTGGCCATCAGCTGGCCAAGGTACGCCGCGGCCTTCTCGTCCTTCGTGTTGCAGGCCTGAGAGAGCCCGCAGAAGGAGTAGAGGCGGAAGAAGAGCTCGGAGCACCTTTCATACAGGCAGAGCATGCCGTGAATCGCATCGCGCGGGGTCTTCTCGGAAAGATGCGCTGCGGCGTCGTTGATATCGCGGACGACGTCGTCGACGGCGGCAAGATCCTTCGCGAAAGCGGGATCGTCGTAGCCCTTGTAGAGCACGTCAAGAGACCATTCTTTGTTCATGTTTTCACCATTGCCCCCGCTTTTTCGGCCGGGGCTTCCTTTCTTTCCGCGGATGCGGCAAATTTCTACAATAAACATTATAGCAGAAAAACCGCGCTTGGCAATCGTGAAAAAAGAAAAACCGCAGCGGCACGTGCTGCGGCTGTGTTTCGGTTCTTATTCATTCCGCTCCGAGCACGGCGCGGAGTATCAGAAGCGCGTCGGCGGAGCTCACGGAGCCGTCCCCGTCCATATCGGCGCGGAGGAGCTCGTTCGTGCCGAGCTGGGTCACGCCCATCGCATGGCGCAGCGCAAGCAACGCGTCGGCGGAATCGATAGCGCCGTCGCCGTCCGTATCCCCGCGCGAGGCCTCGTATTCGACGTTCAGGATCGCGAGCCATTCCTCGGTTACGGGAAGGAGCTCGTCCAGAGTTTCGAACTTGCCGTAGAACTGCGCTCTGACGATACCGTACCTATCCACGATGAATGTCTGCGGGATGAGGAGGTTCCCGCCTTCGACGCCGGCAGTGGCGACCTCAAGGAACTCGTCGCATATTATCATGTGGTTCCAGCAATAGCCGTTTGCGGCAACGAAATCCACGGCCTCCTGGATGTTTTCGGGATGGTCGCCGTAATAGAGCGCGCCCCATAGCGAAACGTCCGCCTCGGGCGTCGCCGAATAGTGCTCGTAAAGCTCAAGGAACACGGGCATCTCGACCCAGCACGGGCCGCACCAGCGCTGCCAGATATTGATGACAGTGAGCGTGTATCCGGGGAATATGCTGCCGTCGACGGGCTCGCCTTCGAACGTGACGGAGGAAAAGCCCGAAACGTCCATGCCGACGCCTCCGCTCCCGCCCATGCCCGCGGAGGGCAGAACGAGGAGCAGCACGAGAGCCGTGAGCGCCGAAACGATCCTTTTTAGACTATGCGCGCGCCGCATTTTCGCTGAGCCTCCTTCGCCTTATGTGCTGTTATTGTAATCCATCCGGCGCGCGGTGTCAACGCCGGCGGGCGGGGAGGCGGAAAACAGCTCCGGATGTGCCAAAAATGACACAAAATAAGCTTATTTGTTATTGCAAACGGAGATCGGGAATGATACAATATATGAAACGGGCGTACGCATGCGCCCGGATCATGCAATTATGGAAGGAGTTTTCATCATGCTGGACAATCTTAAGGATTTTTTCAACGGTCTTTTCAAGAAGATCGCGGGTGAGGAAGCCGCCGCAGAGGATAAGGTCGAGGAGACCGCAGAAAACGCCGCGGAGGCTGTTGAGGAAAACGTCGAGGCCGTAGAGGAAAAGGCCGAGGATATCGTCGAGGAGGTCAAGGACAAGGCCGAAGACATCGTCGAGGACGTCAAGGACAAGGTGGAAAACGTGGTCGAAGAGGTCAAGGATAAGCTCCCCGATCTCGGCAACCTCAGCGAGATGGTTTCCGGCTTCTTCGATTCCATAATCGGCAAGCTGCCCATCGACGGCGAGCTCGGCGATCAGGTCAACGAGGTCATCGGCGGCGTTCGCTCCACCGCAGCTGCGGAGGGCGCGGGCATCAACGAGATCTTCAACAAGATAGTCGAAGCCCTAAAGGCCAAGTTCGGTCTCGAGGGCGAGATCGGCGAGAAGATCAAGGCCGTCATAGAGTTCATAAAGTCCAAGCTGCCCCTGTGATCCGTTAATTCTTCAAGATAAAAACGGGCGCGGATGCGATCGCATCCGCGCCCGTTTTATTCTGCTGAACTCTAATGCAATTGAAGCTCGGGCTTAAGCCAATCGATGAACGATCCGTACAGCTTTGCCTGCACGCCGCCGTCCTCCGTGAAATCATACCGCACGAGGAAAGTAGCGCCCGGATCGTTGTTGCCCGATGTGTACCATACGGAAGAAAACATGAACCAAAGACCTGTCTCGTCTCCGGCGATCATGCCTATCCCGGGGATCGTGACCCGCCCGGGAAGGGAGGTGGACTCCGCATATTCGCGGAACCAGTCCATCGGGAGCTTGCCCTTGAATACCGTCGTGCCGTCGAAGCGGCAGATCCAGTAATCCAGCTCCTGGTACGGATCGTCGGAGTCCCAGCGCGGGCTCGTGTGCGCTATCGCTATGCCGTCCGAAAGGTTCGTGAGGTCGTACTCAAGATCCGGATCCTCGAACGCCATTACAACGGAGAGCTCCCCGTTTTCGATCTTCAAAAGCCCGCTCGAGCCGTTTACATATATCGTGCCGTCCTCTTCCACCCAGGCGTACTGATAGAAGTCCTCGCCTTCGGGAAGCAGATCCTGATACAGTATCTCGAGCTTATCCGCCTTGCTGTTCCAGCGGCCTGCAACGCCGCCCGAACGCGTCTCGTCGACATAATCTCCCGTATCCCAGTTGATGTATTCGTAGCCTTCCTGGTAACGGATCCAGAAATAGCAGTAATCGCCGATGAAGCGCATGCAGCCCCAGCCGTTGTTGTCGATCGAATAGATTATTCTGAACGTCGTCTCGTCGCCGTCGATCGGCATTGCTATTATAGAGGTCCTTCCGGTCACCTCGCCGTGATCGACTATGGTTTCCGGCGACATGCCGTATATCCAGCCGCGATGGATTATCAGCCACTGCGGGTTCTCGTAACCCGGGGTGAATAGGTTTTTCACGAACTCCTTGCCTGTGCCGTCCGGCTCCATCCGCATCAGCCTGAAGCTGCCCGCAGCGCCGTCGAGGTTCGGGTTCGGCGCCCCGTTATCGTCGACGTAATAGATCTTGCCGTTATATAGAGCGGGATGACGCCACGCCCTGAGATATGCGTCGCAGCTCTTGTTCTGATGGAAGACATTGTTGTCGGCGAAATGCTCGCAATCCGGGCGGCCGCAGACGGGTATCATCTCTTCGAGCCCGTAATCGTAGTAGAGCAGGTAGTCGCTGCCGAAGCACGACCAGTAAAATCCGTCTTCGGTCTCTATGAGACATCCGTTTTCGGCGGAATAGAGATTGATGGCGTCCGTCTCAGGATCAAAGGAGGTATCGGCCGGGACGGAAGGCGGATCGGTCGGTCCGGCATGCCCCGGATCGGAGGACGGCGCCTCCGTCGGCGCGGGCGAAGCTTCCTCGCCGCTTGGCCCCGTACCCGTGCAGGCAGGGAGGAAGCAGAGGACAAGGAGGAAGGAAAGAACGATCAGAAGAGCTTTTTTCATGGCGCACCTCCGCTGTTGTTTGTTCTACAAGATGAAGTATACAACGGATCCTATGCAATGTCAACCCGTTAGCGCCGCGGAAAACAAAAAAAGCCGCGGTTATTCCGCGGCAAATTTTTAGCTATCGGTCATCGGTCATTTCATCCAGCCTTCCAGCATCCTTCTGATCGCCGATATGATCTCCTCGGTGACTGGCGCCTTTGCCGAGCCCTGCGCGAAAGCGGGGCTGCCGCCGCCCTTGCCGCCCATAAGTCCGTTCACGGCCTTGACAAGCTCGTTCATCGGCGCGGAAACTCCCTCCGCGCGCAGCGCGCGGTAATGCGTCGCGCCGCCGCTGCGGCCGAATGCGAGCGCGACCTTAGCGCCGCCGCGGATAAGACTTTCGGTCAGCATCTTGACGTCGTTCGCGCCGAAGCCCTCCGCGGATATCACCGCTATCTCTTCGCCGTGCGCGAGCGCGATGCCGTCGCAGAGCGCCTGGGTCCTCGCTTTTAGCTCGCGCTTGGCCTGCGAAAGCTCCTCCGACTGCTTCCTGACCGCGGCGGGGAGCTCGCTTCGGGAGGTGGAATAGCTCCTTGCAAGCTCGGTCATGGCGCGGGTGAGCTCGGAAGCCTCCCTGACTGCCCTTCCGCCGCAGGAGAACCAGAGCCTTGTCCCGCCCTTGTATTTCTGCGAATCGACGATGCGGATATAGCCGACCTCGCCCGTCGTCGCGCAGTGCGTGCCGCAGCAGGTGCAGGAATCGATATCGCCGCCGCCGATCCAGACGACGCGGATTTCGTCGGACTTTACGTCCGATTTTTTGCGTATGGTTATGGCGTCGAGCTTCGCGCGGTCCATCTCCTCTGGAACAACGGGCGCGTTCCGCCTCACCGCGGCGTTGGCCTCGGCCTCGAGGCGCGAGAGCTGCTCCTCCGAAAGGAAGACGTCAAGGTCTATCGTGCAGTAGTCCTCCGCCATGTGGAAGCCCACGTTCTTCGCTCCGAACAGCTTGTGCGCGAGCCCGGAAAGTATGTGCTCGCCCGTGTGCTGCTCGCTGTGGTCGAGGCGGCGGGGAACGTCGAGCGTCACTGTGACGCTCGAGCCGGCGTCCAGAAGGCGGTCGGTCTCGTGCACCACCTCGCCGTCCTGCTCCTTCGCGTCCGTTACGCGGGCTTCGCCTATCATACCGCGATCCGCGGGCTGTCCGCCGCCCTCCGGGAATATCACTGTGCGGTCGAGCACGGCGAAAAAGCGGCCGCCCTCCTCGTGTGAGGAAACGACGCGCGCCTCGCAGGAGGTCAGCATCGGCGTTATGTAGTAAAGTCGTTCGGTCATGTCATTCGATCCTCAGTATGAATATCATCGGCGTAAGGCCGCCCGCCTCCGTCCTTTGCTGGGAGAGGAGCGTGAGCCTTTCGCCCTGTTCGCGTATGAGCCTTTTGAGGAGCGTGAACTCCATCGTATAGAGTATCGCGACGCCGCCCTTCTTTACGAGCTGCGGGAGCTTCGCAAGGAGCCCCGCATAGAGCTTTTCGCAGGAGGAATGGCTCCCCACGCGGTTGCCGAAGGGCAGATTGGCGATGAGCTCGTCATAGGGGCGGTGGCACTCGAACCTCAATATGTCGTTCACCGTGTATTTGGCGTTCACGCCCGAAAGCGCGGTGTTGCGCCGCGCGACGTCTATCGCGTTATGAGCTATGTCGACGCCCGTGAGCGAGGCGCAGGGGGACATGAGCCCGCGCTCTATGAGGAACGTGCCGCTGCCGCAGCAGGGGTCCAATACCCTCGCGTTGACGGAAAGATAGTCGGATGCGAACCGCAATACCGCCGCTGCGACGTACGGGCTCATGGACGCGGGTATGGACTCCGCGCGGTAAGAGAACCGCTCGTCGCGGAACGTAAACAGCTTGGCATAGAGCCGCGCGTTCTTTTCGCTGCCCTCGACGCGGAGCTCGACCTCGTAATCGGAAGGCGCGTTCACAAGGGATGCGCTCTCGCAGCGGTCGGATATCTCCCTCACGAGCTCCTGACGCAGGGCGGGGGTCTTCATGGGTATCTTGAGCTCCACGCGGAACCTGAACGGCGGCCTGCCCGAATGGGAGGAGCGCATCAGCTCCTCAAGGAAGGGAACGGCCTTTTTCGCTATCGCGGCTGCGTCCGCCGTGACAGTGCCTATGGGGAACAGCGCCTCAGAAAAGCATCGGGCGTTATAGAGGGCAGAAAGATCCGAAACCGTGGTCTTAAGGCTGTCGTGACGGTCGTCGAAAGAGGCGAAGCCGAGATCCGCGAGCTCGTCCGCGAGCACGTGCGTCAAAAGATCCGGCGCGCGCAGCTCGGCCGTCATGGGCTTTGCGAGCCCGGTGAAGACATGCTCCTCCTTGGGAGCGAATGAGCGGAGCGCAGTAGTCAGCGCGCGTGTCTCCTCCTCATAATGCTTCTTTTCCGTATCGTCGGCGGGCGGCGCCGCGCGGTATGAGCGAAGGCAGCCTTCCGCTTTTTCCCCGCCGAGGCTGCCCAGAGCGAGCAGCATGGAGGGGCGAACGAAGCGCTGATCCTCCTTCGAAATGGCGCTTATGAGCTCGTCCGTCATATCGGTAAGCTTCATTGCGCCGATGAGCCTCGCCGCGTTGCGGCGGAGCTTTGCGTTATCGCCCGAAAGCTCCCGCCCGAGCGCCGAAAGGAACTCCTTATCCTCCGAGAGCCGCACGAGGTACTGCTTCTTGTTGACGAGGCGTATGAGCAGCGCGGAGGCCGAGCCGTTCTCCTTGAAAAGCGCGGAGGCGCTGTCAAAGAGCGCGTCGGGATCGACGTTCATGCCGGTCAGCTTTTCCGCGCCGTTGGGCTCGCCCAGTATTTTTATTATCTCTTCTTTGGTGAGTTTCTTCATCGGTGGTTATTTTCCGCAGGCCTTCATTATCTCTTCGAGCACCTCCTCGGTGCCGTCGAGCAGGGGATCTGCCTTCATGAGGCGGGTGAGCTCCGCGCGCCTGTCGTAGAGCGAGAAGACCTTTTCTTTTAGCGCTTCGGTCGTTATATCCTTCTGCTCCAGCTTTTCCGCATAGCCCTTCTTAACTACGTAGTCGGCGTTCAGTATCTGGTCGCCGCGGCTTGCCTCAAGGGGAAGGGGTATGAGCAGCGCGGGTATGCCGAGCGCCATGAACTCGAACACCGCGTTCGCGCCCGCGCGGGAGATGACGACGTCCGTAGCCGCGAGCATATCGGGCAGCTCCGGGCCGACGTATTCGAACTGGCGGTAGCCGGGGCGGGAGACGCTTTCGTCGACCTTGCCCTTTCCGCACAGGTGCACTATATCGAACCTTTCGGTAAGCTCGGGCAGCGCCGCCCTCACGCCGTCGTTGACGGCCGCGGCGCCGAGACTGCCGCCCATGACCATGAGCACGGGCTTATCGCCGGCAAAGCCCATCGCGGCAAGGCCCTTCTCCCTTACTCCGTTGTAAAGCTCCGGGCGGATGGGAGTGCCGGTGTGGACCATCTTTTTTGATATCCTGTCCCCGGCGAGGGCGATCGTGTCCTCGAACGTGACGCAGATCGTGTCCGCGTAGCGGGAGGCGATCTTGTTCGCGAGCCCGGGGGTGTAATCCGATTCATGACAGACGACCGGGCATTTGCCCGCGGCCGCCATTACTACGGGCACGCTGACGAACCCGCCCTTGGAGAATACGACGTCCGGCTTGAGCTCGTTCACGAGGCGCTTCGCCTGAGATACGCCCTTTATCACCTTGAAGGGGCTAAGAAGGTTCTTGAGCGAGAGATACCTGCGCAGCTTGCCGGATTCGATCGGGTGGAACGTCACGCCCTCCTGCGCGGTGATAAGGCCGTATTCTATGCCGTCCTTAAGACCGGCGTAGTGGATCTCGAAGCCGGCCTCGCGCAGGCCGGGAAACAGAGCGATGTTCGGGGTCACATGCCCCGCCGAGCCGCCGCCCGTCATCAAAATCTTTTTCATAAGCTCTCCGAAAGGTTATTATGGTTTAAGAATATTCGGCAAAAACTGTTTTGTAGACAGAGCGGGAGGGAAGCCGCGTCCCATGCCGCTCAAAGGATATTTTACACCTTTTTCCCTCCGAGGTAAAGGGCGAAATGGATGATGCGCCTATGTTGACATCCGAGGACGGATTGTGATATAATCATCAAATAATATATAAGGAGGTCCGCGGGATGAAGACGATCCTTCCGGCGCTCCTCGCCTTCGCGGGCGGAGTGCTGACATCGTTCATAAACGATCTCATCACGCGCGCGGCCATAAAAAGGGGCGGCGGCATGTATCTTGCCATGCCCCTGCGCACTCTCACTGCGGCGGGTTATCTTGCCGCGCTGTATTTTATTTCGGGAAAGCTCGGCATAGATCCGCTCTTCACGCTCATACCGGGGGCGGTCGGGCATACCGCGGGGCTCATTTTCTTCACTTCGCGCCTGCTGAAGGATCGCGGCGCCGAGGGCGGGGAAGCGGCGGAGGAAAACGCGAATGGGTGAAAAGTCCGAACCGATCGTAAGGATATTCGGGATACTCGACATAACGCCGGAGGTCGTGACGATGCTCGTCATCATCGCGCTGACTGCGATCGTCTGTTTTCTCGTTACCCGCAGGCTCAAAGAACGCCCCGGCAGGTTCCAGAACGTGATAGAGAAGGGCGTCGAATACCTCGACGGCTTCTTTACGGATATCCTCGGCAGGGAGAACGCACGCAGGTACATCTGGTTCCTGGGCTCGCTCTTCTGCTTCATTATCTTCGCCAACTACACCGGGCTCATTCCCGGCGTCGGCATCTCCCGCTTCTTCAAGGCGCCGACCTCGTCCCTCTCCGTGACGCTCGGTCTCTCGATACTCGCGTTCCTGTTCATTCAGATATCCGCTATCCGCAGGGGTGCGAAGCATTACCTCAAGCATTTCCTTTCGCCGATACTTCCGCTCCTGCTCATGGATGAGCTAATTAAGCCCGCCTCCCTCGCGCTGAGGCTCTTCGGCAACATTTTCGGCGAGGAAACGATTACGGAACAGCTTTATAAGATACTGCCGATAGGCGCGCCGATACCGATCATGGCGCTGTCGCTTTTGTTCTGCGCGATACAGGCGATGGTCTACACCATGCTCACGGCCTCCTACCTGCAGGAGTTCATAGACGAATAATCACAGCCAATAAGACCTGAAAAGGAGATCAAAAACCATGACCGAATCCGCACTTATTGCCATCGCGGCAGCCATCGCGATAGCGCTCTCCACCTTGGGCCCGGCGCTTGGCCAGGGCAGGGCGGCAAAGGCCGCGCTCGAAAGCATCGCAAGGCAGCCCGACGCGGCGAAGGAGATCCGCTCCACGCTGCTCATCTCGCTCGCGCTGATGGAGGCGCTTACGATCTACGGCCTGCTCATCGCTTTCATGCTGATAGGCAAGATCGGCTGATCGAAAAAAGAGATCGTGGCGGCGCATGAGCCGCAGGGGGACCTTGTATGTCCATCGACGTTTCACAGATAATATGGACCGTGATCTGCTTCGGCCTGTTCGCGCTCGTGCTCGACAGACTGCTCTTTAAGCCTGTTTTGAAGCTCCTCGACGAGCGCCGCGAGAGGATAGAGAACGCCCGCGTGCTCAAGGAGAAGACGGCGGAGCGGAAGCTCATGGCGGAGGAAGCGGAAAGGAAACGGCTCGAGGAGGCGCTCGAGAGCGAAAGGGAGGAGCGCGAGCTGCTCATGGAGCGCGAACGCAGGGCTATGGAGGCGGAGATCGAGGCCGTATCGCGCGATATCGAGGCCGGCCGCGCCCGCAAAAAGGAAGCTGAGGAGACGCTGAGGGACGAGATAGGCGGCAGGCTCGATTCGTCGATGGAAGAGCTCATGGCCGCATTCGCGAAAAGGCTCGTCTCGGGCGGACAGAAATAAATGGAATACGTATACACGCTGATCAATTTCCTTCTGCTCGCGGGCATCGTATGGCTCGTCGGAAGGAAACCGATAAAAAGGATATTCGCCTCCCGCAGGGAGGAGATAAACGCCGCTCTCGACGAAGCGGAGACTATCGAGCGCGCCTATTACGAAGGCGAGACGGAAGAAGCGCCGCTTCCCGAGCTCCCCGAGGAGCCGCGGGACGACGCCGCGCTCGAGGAGATGCGCCGCAGATATGAGGAAAAGAAGCTCGCTATGCTGAGCGAGGCGGAGAACGCCTCCGAGGGCGAGCTCAGGGATATGATAGTCACGGAGCGCGAGAGGGCGGTCAAGGAGCTCTGCAAGAGGCTCGCCGGGTATCTCGCCGAGGAGCCTCAGGCGGGCGGCATCCGCCGGCGCGAAAGGGACTACGCGGATAAGATACTCGAAAAGCTGGAGCTCACGCCCGGCGATATGTGCTACCTCATGCACCACGACGTGCTGTACGTCACGCTGACGAGCGCGTTCCCGCTCGACGAGGAGCTGACCGAAAGGATCGGCGAAAGGGCGAAGGAGCTGCTCGATAAGGTCGGCGGCAAGCCCTCGTACTGGGTCAGGACGGATCCGGAGCTCATAGGAGGACTGCGCCTCAGGATAGGCGATACCGTCTACGACTGCACGGTCAAGAACCGGCTGTACCATCTGGAGCGCGATCTTCTCAAGCGGCCGCTTCCAGAAAAGCTCGACGCGGACGGCATACTTGCCGATCTCATGCAGGGCATAGAGGAGGCGGAGCCGCGCATAGACGTGTTCCAGCTCGGCCGCGTGCTCTCCGTTTCGGACGGCATCTGCCGTCTTGACGGTCTTGCCGATATCATGTACGGCGAGGTCGTGGAGTTCGAATGCGGCGAAAGGGGCATGATACTCGATATCGAGCCCGAAAGGATAGGCTGCGTCGTGTTCGGCAAGTACGAGCATATCGAGACGCTTAGCCGCGTCAGAAGGGTCGGCAGGATAGCGAGCGTGCCCGTGGGCGAGGAGCTTTTGGGCAGGGTCGTGGACCCGCTCGGCCGCCCCATAGACGGCAAGGACAGGATAAGGACGAGGGAGCGCCGCCCGATAGAGTTCGGCGCGCCGGGCATACCCGACAGGCGCTCGGTATCCGTGCCGCTGCATACCGGACTTAAGGCGATAGACGCGCTCGTTCCCATCGGCCGCGGGCAGAGGGAGCTCATAATAGGCGACCGCCAGACGGGCAAATCCGCTCTCGCGATCGATACCATAATAAATCAGAAGGGCAAGAACGTGCCCTGCATATACGTTGCGATAGGGCAGAAGGACTCCACCGTCGCGGAGATCCGCTCCAAGCTCGAAAAATACGGCGCTATGGAGTACACAACGATAGTCTCCGCGCCGGCTTCGAGCTCCGCGTCGATGCAGTACATCGCGCCGTTCGCCGGCGCCGCTATGAGCGAATACTTCATGTACTCCGGCCGCGACTGCCTCATAGTCTATGACGATCTTTCAAAGCACGCCGTCGCGTACCGCGAGCTCTCGCTCCTGCTGCACAGGCCTTCCGGCCGTGAGGCGTATCCCGGCGACGTGTTCTATCTCCATTCAAGGCTTTTGGAGCGCGCGGCAAGACTCTCGCCCGAGGCGGGCGGAGGCTCCGTTACCGCGCTCCCCATCATCGAAACGCAGGCGGGCGATATCTCCGCCTACATCCCCACGAACGTCATATCGATCACCGACGGACAGATATTCCTCGAATCCGATCTGTTCAACGAGGGTCAGCGCCCGGCGGTCAACGTCGGCCTTTCGGTATCCCGCGTCGGCTCCGCGGCGCAGACGAAGCTCATGAAAAAGATCTCGTCGAGGCTGCGTATGGAGCTCGCGCAGTACCGAGAGCTCGCGACCTTCGCGCAGTTCGGCTCCGACCTTGACGACAGCACGCGCAAGGTGCTCGATCAGGGCGTAAGGATGATGCGCGCGCTCAGGCAGAGACGCTACGAGCCGCTTCCCGACTGGAAGCAGGCGCTCCTCATATACGCCGTGGCGGAGGGCTTTGCCGACGACGTCGAGCCCGAGGCCATGGAGGCCTTCGAAAAGGGGCTTTACGGGTATTTCGAAAGCAAATGTCCCAAGCTCACTGCCGCGCTCAAGACGGGAAACGCGATGAGCGGCTCCGTCGAAGCGGGCATAAAGGCCGCGCTCAAAAGGTTTAAGGAGGCGAGCTGATGGCCTCCCTCCGCGATCTTAAAAAGAGGCTCGAGAGCACGAAGGCGACCGGCCAGCTCGCGGGAGCAATGCGCACCGTGGGAACGGTCAAATACTCCAAAACGAGCTCCGCTCTCGCGGCGTTCGCCCCGTACGCGGAGGCCTGCAGGCATATCGCGGGCTCGGCATCGGGCAGGCGGGAGGAGAGCGAAGACTATATCGACAGAAGTTCCGCGCCGCCCATGTATGTGCTCGTTTCGGGCAACAGGGGGCTGTGCGGCGGCTTCAACCACAACCTTTTCACCTATTTCGACGCGCTGTATCCCAAGGCTCGCGATATGACGCTCGTGACCTGCGGGCGCATGGCCGCGGAGCACTGCCGCGAGAAGGGCATAGTGGCCGCAAAAGAGATCGCGCTGTCGGACATACCGACGTTTGACGAGGCGCGCGAACTTGCGCTGTACCTGCTTTCGGAGTACTCTTCGGGCGCCGCTTCCGAGGTCATATTCGTCTATCAGCGTTTCCTGAACATGCTGAAGCAGGAGCCCGATACGAGGCGTTTCCTCCCTGCCGGGGATGCGGAAGAAGGGGAGGGGACAGAGACGATATTCCTGCCCGACGAAGCGACGGTGAGGGAGGAGCTCATTCCGCTCTGCCTCGCTTCCGACGTGTATTCGCTGCTCGTATCGTCGGCGGCGGGCGCGCACGCGGCTACCGTGATGGCGATGCGCTCGGCGTATGACAACGCGAACAAGACCGCCCAGAGGCTCGAGACCCAGATCCACCGCCGCCGTCAGGCGGAGGTCACGCAGAGCGTGCTGGAGACCTCGGGCGATACGGAAGAAATGAGATTCTAAGGAGGTCCGGTTTATGGCTGCCGGAGCAAAGGGCCTTATAACAAGGATAATAGGACCGGTCGTGGACGTGACGTTCCCCGATCCCGCGCAGGTGCCGGAGATAAACAACGCGCTCGAGGCGGAAACGAAGAACGGCGTGCTGCTTCTGGAGGCGCTGCACCAGCTCGGGGACGGTTCCGTGCGCTGCATAACCATGCACTCCACGGAGGGCCTTTCGCGCGGGATGGAGGCCGTCGACACCGGCGGGCCCATACAGGTCCCCGTGGGCGAGGCGACGCTCGGCCGCATGATAGACGTGAGCGGCAGTCCCATCGACAGGGGCGGCCCCATAGAGGCGGAAATACGCTGGCCAATACATCACAGCGCGCCGCCCTTTACCGATATAGTCCCCGCGGAGGAGATACTCGAGACGGGCATAAAGGTCATCGACCTCATGACCCCCTACGCCAAGGGCTCCAAGATAGGCCTTTTCGGAGGCGCGGGCGTAGGTAAGACGGTGCTCATAATGGAGCTCATAAGGAACATAGCCTTCGAGCACGACGGCTACTCCGTTTTCGCGGGCGTAGGCGAAAGGTCGAGGGAGGGCCACGACCTCTGGCAGGAGATGAAGCAGTCGGGGGTATTGGGAAAGACCTCGCTCGTGTTCGGCCAGATGAACGAGCCCGCGGGAGCAAGGCTCAGGGTGCCGCTCGCGGGGCTCACCATCGCGGAATACTTCCGCGAGCATTCGCATAAGAACGTACTTCTCTTCATAGACAACATATTCAGGTTCACTCAGGCCGGCTCCGAGGTATCGGCGCTATTGGGGCGCATGCCCTCGGCCGTCGGCTATCAGCCGACCCTCGCTTCCGAGATGGGCAAGCTGCAGGAGCGCATAGTCTCCACGAAGAACGGCTCCATCACCTCGGTACAGGCGATATACGTCCCCGCGGACGACCTTACAGACCCCGCCCCCGCGACCACGTTCACGCATCTTGACGCGACGACGGTGCTCTCAAGGTCCATTGTCGAGCTTGGCATTTATCCCGCGGTCGCGCCGCTCGAATCCGGCTCGCGCATGCTTACGCCGGATATCGTCGGCGACAGGCATTACGCCGCCGCGAAGGAGGTCCAGCGCGTGCTCCAGCGCTACAACGAGCTGCACGACATTATCGCGATACTCGGCATGGATGAGCTCTCGCCGGAGGACAGGAAGACCGTCAGAAGGGCGCGCAGGGTACAGCGGTTCATGAGCCAGCCCTTCCACGTCGCGGAGGGCTTTACCGGCATGCCCGGCAGGTTCGTGCATCTGGAGGATACCATAAAGGGCTTCGAGGCGATACTCTCCGGCGACTGCGACGACATACCGGAGCAGTGCTTCATGATGGCGGGCGGCATCGACGACGTCTGGGCCGCCGCGAAGAAGCAGGAGGGCGCGTGATGGCTCTGACTTTCGTGCTCCTCACACCGGAGGGGGAGGCAAAAAGGCTCGAATGCGATTCCGTCACGCTCGAGGCGAGGGATAACGATATGGGCGAGGGCGGAGGCAGCTTCGGCATAAGGCGCGGGCACCTGCCCCTGATCGCAGCTTTGAAGCCCGGCTCCGAGGCGAAGATATCCTCCGGAGGCCGCGTTATCGCAAGCCTTAAGATCTCGGACGGATTTGCGAGCGTAAAGAACGATACCGTCACAGTGATATGCGGAAGAGCCGAGGATATCGGTCCCTGAAATATACCGAAGAGCCGATGGCATCGGCTCTTGAATTATACCGAAAAGCATATTATAATGATGCCCTGCGGTCCAGAACCAGCAGTCTGATCGGAGGATAATCATGAGCATCCATGAGGAGTGCGGCGTATTCGGCGTGATCTCTCCGGAGGTCACCGACGTTGCGGGCATTTCATATTACGGGCTTTACGCCCTTCAGCACAGAGGGCAGGAAAGCTGCGGCATAGTCGTCAACGACGACGGCGTTTTCGCCTCGCACAAGGACCTGGGTCTTCTGAGCGAGGTCTTTTCGGGCGACGTGCTTTCAAGGTTCCCGAAGGGCGCCATGGCGGTCGGCCACGTCCGCTACGGCACGACCGGCGGCAACAACAGGAACAACTGCCAGCCCATAGAGGTCAATCATCAGAAGGGCCGTATGGCGCTCGCCCATAACGGCAACCTTTCGAACGCCGTGGAGCTGAGGAACGAGCTGGAGCTTTCCGGCGCGATATTCCACACCACGAGCGATACCGAGACAATAGCGTACATAATCACAAAGGAAAGGCTCAAGGCCCCCTCGATCGAAGCCGCGCTCTCCAGCGCCATGAACATCATCGACGGCGCTTATTCGCTGCTGCTAATGAGCCCGCAGAAGCTCATCTGCGCGAGGGATCCCTACGGCTTCCGCCCGCTCTGCTACGGCAAAACGCCCGACGGGATGTACGTCGTCGCCTCAGAGAGCTGCGCGATAAAGGCCGTCGGCGGCGAGGTCATCCGCGACGTCGAGCCGGGCGAGATACTGGTGTTCAGCAAAAAGGGCGTCCAGTCCCGCCGCGAGCACTGCGGCAAAAAGCCGAAGAAGCTCTGCATATTCGAATACATCTATTTCGCAAGGCCCGATTCCGTGATCGACGGCGTCTCCGTGCATGATTCGAGGGTCGCCGCGGGCAGGATACTCGCCAAAGCCCATCCCGCAGACGCTGATATAGTCGTCGGCGTGCCCGATTCGGGGCTCGACGCGGCGCTCGGGTTCAGCATGGAATCCGGCCTGCCGTACAGCATAGGCCTCATAAAGAACAAATACATCGGCCGCACGTTCATATCCCCGGGGCAGAGCATGCGTCTCGACCAGGTCAAGATAAAGCTCTCGGCGATAGAGGAGGTCGTGCGCGGCAAGCGCGTGGTGCTCATTGACGATTCGATCGTCCGCGGCAACACGAGCGGCAGGATCGTAAGGCTCCTGAGGGAGGCCGGCGCTTCCGAGATACACATGAGGATATCCTCGCCGCCGTTCCTCAATCCCTGCTATTACGGCACGGATATCGACACGCGCGAAAACCTCATCGCCTGCAAGCATACCGTGGAGGAGATCGCGGAGCTCATAGGCGCGGATTCGCTGGGATATCTGCCCATCGAGAACATACACGAGCTCTGCGCGGACTGCGGCTACTGCGACGCCTGCTTCAGCGGCAAGTATCCCACGAAGGTCCCCAAGGAGACCCGCAAGGACAGGTTCGAGCAGAAGCTCTCGAACAGGAAGAAAAAGTAAAATAATATGATGCACGGCTCTGCGGATCAAAACGCGGGGCCTTTTTGTTTTTCAAAGGATAATCCTCCGCCGCGGCGCGGAAAATGATTGAAGAAGAGGAAAAGATATGGTATATTATCATCGCAATAAAGCGCACGAGAAGCGCATGAACGAAAGGAACGGATGGGCTCATGAGTAAAGTTGTCATAATCGGCGGCGTCGCGGGGGGAGCCTCCTGCGCGGCGAGGCTCCGCAGGCTCGACGAGACGGCCGAGATAGTTATGCTGGAGCGGGGGGAATACATCTCCTACGCGAACTGCGGGCTGCCCTATCACGTGGGCGACGTTATAAAATCGCGGCGCGCGCTGCTGCTGCAGACGCCGGAGGCGATGAAAAAGAAGTTCAATATCGACGTAAGGACGCTCTCCGAAGCGGTCTCGATCGACCGCGCGGGCAAGAAGGTGCGCGTTAAGGATATCGCGAACGGCACGGAATACGACGAAAGCTACGATACCCTCGTCATAGCAACGGGCTCGAGCCCGTTAAGGCCGAGGATACCCGGCATAGACAGCCCGCGGGTAAGGACGCTGTGGACAGTGCCCGACGCGGACGACCTGCGAGACGCCGTCGGCGCTTCCGAAAGCGCGGCGGTGATCGGCGGCGGGTTCATAGGCGTCGAGATCGCGGAGAACCTCCGCCATGCGGGGCTCAGGGTGACGCTCGTCGAGGCCATGGATCAGGTGCTCGCTCCGCTCGACACGGAGCTTGCGAAGCTCGTGCATAGGGAACTCACGGAAAACGGCGTCGAGCTCATACTCGGCGACGGCGTCGATTCATTCGACGACAGCGGGCACGATATAGCGGTCAGGCTCAGGAGCGGCAGGAGGATCGACACCGATTTCGTAGTCCTCGCGATAGGCGTAAGGCCGAACGGCGCGCTCGCGGGGGACTGCGGGCTTGAGCTCAACGCGAAGGGCGGCATCGTCACCAACGACCGCATGCGCACGGCGGATCCCTCGATCTACGCCGTGGGCGACGCGGCAGAGGTCACGGACTTCGTCTCGGGCGGGAAGGCTATGATAGCCCTGGCCGGCCCGGCGAACAAGCAGGGCCGCATCGCGGCGGACAATATCGCGGGCGGTGACGAGGTCTACCGCGGCACGCAGGGGACCTCGATAGTGAAGCTGTTCGGCTTGACGGCGGCGTTCACCGGCGCGAACGAGAAGACGCTGAAGAGCCGCGGCATGGTGAAGGGGCGCGATTACCAAACGGTCACGGTCGTTCAGAACCACCATGCGGGGTACTATCCCGGCGCGGCGCAGATGACCATGAAGCTGACGTTCACCGCCGACGGGAGCCGCATACTCGGCGCGCAGGCGGTCGGAAGCGAGGGCGTGGATAAGCGCATAGACGTTATAGCCGCAGCGCAGCGCCTCGGGGCGGGCGTCACGGCGCTCAAGGAGCTGGAGCTGGCTTACGCTCCGCCGTTCTCCTCCGCAAAGGATCCAGTCAACATGGCGGGCTTCGTGGCGGAGAACGTATTGAAGGGCCTCGTCCGCCAGGCGGAATGGGACGAGCCGGATAATAACCCGGCGGCGCAGCTGCTCGACGTGCGCGAGGAGGCGGAGGTGACCGCCTACGCCGTGCCCGGCGCGGTGAACATACCCTTGGGCGAGATCAGATCGCGCATGGGCGAGCTCGATCCCAAAAAGAGGACGATAGTTTTCTGCGCGATAGGCGTCAGGGCTTACAACGCGGCAAGGATACTCACGCAGTCGGGCTTTGAGGACGTCGCGATCTATCCCGGCGGCGCGAGATTCTACAGAGCGGTGCATGAAAGCGCGGAGGCGCCCGCCCCCGCGAAGGAGGAAACATCATCAAGGAGCGTGAACGATATGGAAACAGTGCGTCTTGACTGCTGCGGTATGCAGTGCCCCGGCCCCATCATGGAGGTCTACAAGAAGCTCGGCGAGATGAAGGAGGGCGACACGCTGGAGGTATTGGCCTCCGATCCCGGCTTTGCAAAGGATATCGCGTCCTGGTGCAGGCGCACGGGCAACACCCTCGTTTCGAACGAAAAGCGCGGGAGCGACTACGCGGCCGTGGTGAAAAAGGGCGTTGAGAACGCGCCGAAGAAGGAGGGCTTCGCAGTGAAGGAAGCTCCCGAGGGCAAGACGATAATCGTGTTCGACGGCGATCTTGACAAGGTGCTCGCCTCGTTCATAATCGCGAACGGCGCGCTCGCCATGGGCAGGCCTGTCACGATGTTCTTCACGTTCTGGGGCCTCAACGCGCTGAGGAAGCCCGAAAAGCAGAAGGTCAAAAAGACCGCGATAGAAAAGATGTTCGGCGCCATGCTGCCCCGCGGCTCGAAGAAGCTAAAGCTCTCCAAGATGAACATGGGCGGCATGGGTACCGCGATGATGAAGAGGATAATGAAGGACAAGAACATCGATTCGCTGGAGGAGCTTATAAAGAAGGCCCTCGACAACGGCGTGAAGCTCGTTGCCTGCTCCATGAGCATGGACGTCATGGGCATCAAGCCGGAGGAGCTGATCGACGGCGTCGAGATCGGCGGAGTCGGCACCTACCTCGGCGACGCGGAGGAATCGAACGTCAATCTGTTCATATAAGAAAGGAACGGGTATGAAAATGAAAAAGGAAAGAGCAAGGTTCGTGGCGCTGTACGCTGCGCCCGGCTGGGTGACCAAGCCCGGCGATAAGGACGAGGATACCGACAGGGAGAAAGACGAGGAGAACGCGCCTGATGAAGGCGCGGGCTATCCCGATAATTACAGGGAGGCGCCACGCCCCAAGGAGCCGCCGATGATGCTCGTATACGGCGGGCCGGATATGATGGCGCGGCGCCGGCGCGAGGCACAGATGAGCCGCGTTTACGACGGCCCCAAAATGACCGGCGGGGGAGAGGCGGAGTTCAAGGCCGTCTACGCCTGCCCTGACGCCTTCAAGCAGGAGGCGGAGATCCTCGACGTCTACGGCGGACCGGAGATGATGGGCGGGGACCGTCCCGTAACCGAGGAGCACGAAGGTCCCGCGCTTCTCGGCGCGGTGATGCCCGCTCCCGACGCGGCGCGCCGCAAGGAACCCCAAAAGGAAGAAAAGAACGAGCCCGAGCCTCCCGAGCGCGAGCCCAAGAAGGGCCGCTGCTTCTTCGCGAGGCTGTTCGGAAAGGAAACGAAGGTATGAGCTTCAGGCTCCGCTCCTGCGTTTGGGAGATCACGCTCGCCTGCTGCTTCTCCTGCAGATACTGCGGCTCCCGCGCGGGAAAGGCGAGGGAGAACGAGCTGACGACGGAGGAATGCCTCTTAGTCGCGGATCAGCTCGCGCAAATGGGCTGCAGACGCGTATCGATGATAGGCGGCGAGGTCTTCATGCGCCCCGACTGGGACGTGATCGCGCGCCGGCTTACGGATCGCGGCGTCGCGGTCGCGATAATAACGAACGGCTTCATATTCAAAAAAGACACTATCGAAAGGCTGCGAGGGGCGAACATCGAATCCGTCGCGGTCTCGGTCGACGGGCCGGAGCGCGTGCACGACAAGTACCGCCAGGAGGGCAGCTTCCGCCGCGCGATGGATGCGATAGACGCGCTCCGCGCGGGCGGGATACCCGTTTCCGTGATAAGCACCCTCAACAGCGAGAACGCCCCGATGCTGGAGGAGATGTACGGCATATTGAGGGACAAGCCCATCGGCGCGTGGCAGCTGCAGGCGTGCTCGCCCATGGGCAACGCCGCGGTCTCGGGCATCGACCACAGTATCGATACGAAAGCGGTGATCGATTTTGTGATGCGCCATATCGACGAAGCGCCTTTCGCTCTGGGAGCTGCCGACAATATCGGCTATTGGACGGAGGACGAGGAGCGCCTCCGCGGCAGAAGATCCGGCGGGGCGCCGTTCACCGGCTGCAGAGCCGGGCTCACGTCGATAGGCATAGACAGCGTCGGCAACGTCCGCGGCTGCGAATCCATGTACGACGAGGCCTTCAACGAGGGGAACCTGCGCGAGAGGAGCCTCAAGGAGATATGGGAGGATCCCGAAGCCTTCGCCTATAACAGGCGGTTCACGCCCGAAATGCTCACCGGCGCCTGCGCCGACTGCCCGAAGGGCCGTTTCTGCGCCGGAGGCTGCAGATCCTATAACTATTTCGTGCACGGAAAGCTGTACGAATATCCCGCCTGCGCGAGGGCAGGGCGCCGGAACGGAGGTCAAGCATGGGCAGCTCGTTCAGAGAGGACGTGACACGCTGGATCACGGAGCGCTACGGCTGCGGGCCGGAGCGCCTTTGGCTGCGCTTTCCCGACTACGCCGTGTTCCGCCATTCGGACGACCGCAAATGGTTCTGCATAGTCATGGACGTGCCCCGCAGCGCCCTCGGCCTAAAGGGAGAGGGCCGCGTCGACATACTCAACGTGAAGCCCGGCGATCCGCTCCTGTGCAGCATGCTGAGGCAGAGGGAGGGCTTCTTTCGCGGCTGGCATTTTTCAAGCGGGAACTGGGTCTCGGTGCTGCTCGACGGCACAGTCGGCTTCGGCGAGATATGCTCGCTGATCGATATGAGCTACGAGGCGACCGCCTCCGCGGCGAAAAAAAGGCGGCTGCGCCCCCCGAAGGATTGGATAGTGCCCGCCAACCCGAAGTATTACGATATAGTGCGGGCTTTCAACGAAAGGGACGAGATCGAATGGAAACAGGGCGCGGGGATAAGGACGGGCGACACGGTGTTCGTCTACGCCGCGGCGCCGGTCTCCGCGATACTCTTCAAATGCATCGTGACCGAGACGGACATCCCGTATGATTACAAAAGCGGGGAGCTCACCATCACCGCGCTTATGCGGATAAAGCTCCTGAGGCGGTACGACCCGGGAGATTTCACTTTCGCGCGGCTGAAGGATTACGGCATATTCGCCGTGCGCGGCCCCCGCGGAGTGCCTCCGCGTCTCGCCGAGGATCTCGAACTGTGAATACCCGCCCGTGAGCGGCAGGAAAAGCGCGGCGGTGAGGACGCATACCCTCACCAACAATACCGACAAACAACCCAAGGAGGATCATTATGAAGAAAATAATGTCGGCAATCATTATCACGATCATGGCGCTTTCGGTATTCGTTGGCGCCGCAGCGCGTCCCGAGTGTGAATCTGGTTATACAGGAGACGCCCTCAATGATGCTGAAATCATTCTGTATTTACCCGCTGGTGAAAGTGAAAACGAAATAGGGTATAAGACGGAATACGATTGGCGTTCTGGCCCTGAAGCATTTATTGTTGATGGAAACAAGGTTGCAGTATTAGATTCAGTAAAATGCAGAATTGTAGTTTATAATGGAAAAAGCTTGCATTACATACCATTAAGCGAATGTACGAGGCCAAGGTTTATGTGCCGCTATGAAGAATTGTATTATTTGATCGATTACGACGAAACCACAATCTATGCAATTTCGGATTCCGGAGAACTCTGCGGCACGATAAGCATTCCTGAAGGACTGGAGTTTTCGGATATATTTAGTTTGAGAAATCAGAACGGGATACTTCAGTTGCTTACTATTGATTGCAGATGCTATTCTCTTAACAGTCTAAAAGAATGGGAGCTTTCCTATAACGCAGAAGTGACAGATTCATTTTCCCCTAAAAAAGTATTCTCTGTTTTAGGCAACACCGTTTCTGTTAATACTGGCGATAATACTCTCGCACAGTATCTGGCAGAATCAGAGGATTGTATACTAATTGGGGTGTATGAGTTTGTCCCATTTGTTCCAATTATCGAAACGGAATACACAATCAGAAAGTACGACTTTGAAGGCGACCTGATAGGTTGTACCGTAATAGATTACAGAAATGCTTTTTCAATTCCGCAGACTGCAGCATTCATAAGCGACAACGATACAATTTATACAATGCTGTGTCGTGAAGAAGGTGTCTACATTACAAGGCCAAATCTTCAGAAACAGTATGATTCGCATATTCAAGACCTTGAAGATTTCGCATATAAAATCATGCCCTCTAGTATGCGAGCCTTAAACACCAGAACCGTTTATACGCAGACTAGCCTAACCAGAAATCAAGTCAAGCAGCGCGCTAATGATGCTAAGAACCACCTTTGGACATTAACAAGTAATAATATGTCTACTCCCCCGGGTGTAATTCTTCCTCATTTTATTCAAGGTGTTACTCCGCCAAGAAACTTCATTGGGATACCGTATTGTTGGGGAAACGAGTATTTTGCGAATCTCGACGATTTTGATGATGATTTGGATAACGGTTTAACAGCAGGCAACATTAGCTATACCAAAAATCTACAAACAACTGGCATGGATTGTTCCGGATTTGTCAGCTATGCCTATCTGCTTGGAACACATAAAAAGACAAAAAAACTAAAGGAAGACGTGGGATACTTTATTTATGGCAACATGAACGACAGTACCGTTGTGAATGATGCTAGTTTTGCTAATATGGAAGAGATGGATTATTTGGTAGCATATGATGTTCCCGGGCAAACCAATCATGCAATACTGTATTATTCTCGTTCGAATGCTATCGTAACAATTTATGAGTCGACAAGAAAGAGCAATATAGATAAAACTACAAAAAGGACAGTCAACATTTCAAGTATCAACGGGTATTACCTAAAAACCGTTTATGCCTGCGGAGGACAATGGTCTTGTGTATATACTAATCATTATGGGTACAATTCCTCTCAGCATTGGATTACTTGTGATAAGGGGTGCGGTAGCGTAGGCGGAGGATATGGGCAGCATACATGGTACACAGCAATTGGCGGCGATTCCATCTGTGTAGTATGCGGATATACACAAAGCGGGTCATAATTAATGCAACCAAAAGTATCTGTTGTGCGTTATATATATGAGAGGCAAAACTATCCTAGCATGAAAAAAGAAAGGAGAACCCAATGAAACTAATCATTTCTTTGTCAAAAGCCACTGCGATTGTTCTTGTTCTAGTGGTTATTCTGTCTCTTGCGGCGTGCAGGCAGCCGAAGGAAGCTTCTGTCGATCCCACCGACGCGCCCAAGCCCACGGAGACCGTGACACAGCCGACGGAGGAGCCCACCGAGGCGCCCGCGAAGACGGCGGCGGATTTCAGCTCCTGCGGGACGGTCATAGCGCGGCTCGTCCCCGGCGAGGGCGAAAACGATGTGCACTACCGCTTTACCGGGTATTCGGAGGACGTGATCTGTTATCTGCCCTATCGCTTCTTCGTGGGCGAGGGGAAGATCTATATCCACGACGAGCCCTCGTCGGTGCTCGTTTACGACACGGAGACCGGCGAGTGCACGAGGCTCGCAGTGCTCCCGGAGGATATGGACTGGCCGCCCTTCGCGGTGCTCGGCGATCTTGTGGTTTTCCTCGGCAGGATGTACGATATGTCCTCCGGCGAGACCGTTCGGCTCTCCGGCGGGTTCACCGAAAAGCTCAGCTCGTTCATGTACGTTTCCGACGGGAAGGTGTTCTCTGTATCGTCCAGATCGGCGGGCAAGGGCTATTACAGAAAGGAGCTCGATATCGAGGGCCGCAGCTGGAGCGATCCGGAAACGATCGTCGATATCTCCGGCCGCGATGAGGACGGTTCACCGATATTCGCCTTCGCGGAGGGCGTGCCGTTCGTGCCCTTCAGACATTGGGACGGCCTGTATCTCGGCGATGGCCCCGACGGCTCCCATTACTTCCTCGACAGATCGGGAGCGGCTCTCGCCGACGGCGAAACGGGCGTCAGCATTTCGAAGTACGACGCTTCGGGCACGCTCGCCGCATACACGATACTCCCCTACGACAGGCTCGACCTGTTCCCGGATAACCCCAATGAGGACATCGTCCTCGGCGGCGACGGATGCGTCTATCTGATGGCGGACTTCCCAAACGAGGTCGTTATCTACCGTATCGAGCTGTGACGCCGCGGGGACGCTTTGCGGAGTACACCTCCCACATCGGCAAATAGCATTTTCGAACGATCGGCAAAACGGGAATAAGAAAGCATGGCTTCGGACAAACGCCCCGAAGCCATGCTTTTTGTTTATGAAGTCAGTTCGCGCCGACGGAGATCTTTATATCGCCGGTGTCGGAGATGATCCTGCATTTGCCGCCCGAGGTCGTCTCGGGAACGTCTATGCGGCCGGTGTCGCTCTTTACGATGAACACCTTGTCCGTGCGCAGGCTGCCGGTCACGTCGCCGGTGTCGGTGGTGATATCGAGCTCCGCGCCGTCGCAGTTGACGAATTTGACGTCGCCGGTGCTGCGCTCTATTATGACGCCTCCCGAGCAGATCACGTTCTCAAGCGTAAGGTCGCCGGTGCTGCCCTCGGAGCAGAAGCTCGCGCAGGTCACGCCCGTAAGAGTCGTTTTGCCCGTGGTCACGGCGACTCCGAGGCTCCCCGCGCACTCGACGGAGGCGAGCCGCACCCTGCCCGTGGAGACCGCGATATCGATCGAGCCGGCGGAGATACCCTCACAGGCGACGCAGCCGGTATCGGTATTCACGCGGAGCGCGCCAGAGACCCGGGACGCGATATCGACGTCGCCCGTATCGGTACGGACGTCGACTCCCGCGAAGACGACCTTAGTACAGCTCATCCCGAGGCTTTACGAGGTGCTCGACGGGCAGGATGCTCGTCGCGGCTACGTCCTGCAGGATGGTCTCGTTCCGCACTTTCGAGGAAGAGATAAAAAGGAACGGCCTTATGATCATCGAAAAGGGCCTGACCTCCGCGCCGCCGGAGTTCGACAGCCTTATGTACGCGGTAGCAGTCAGAGCATAAACCATAAAATGTAAAAGCCCCGCCGTGTGCGGGGCTTCTTTGCTGTTACTTTTCGCCTCTGGCCTTGATGCGGCCGAACATGCTCTTCGCCGCCTCGAAAGCGGCGGAGGTGAGCGAGCGCTCGCGTCCCTTTTTTATGCGGTATCGCATGTACTCCTCGCCCGAGAGCGTCTTCCAAATCATGGTGCCGCCGTCGATCAGTATGTAGCCGCGGTTCGAGCCCTCCTTGGGTATCGATACCGAACCGGGGTTGCAGACTGTGTACCCGTCCCGCTCCTCGCATACGGGCACGTGCGTGTGCCCCGAAAGCAGTATGTCGCCATCCGAAAGGGGCGGCCGCGCATCCCCCTCGTACAGATGCCCGTGGGTCAAAAACAGCGTGCGGCCTTCGCAGAAGAGCAGGGCGTAATCCGCCATAATGGGGAAGTTCAGCACGGCCTGATCGATCTCCGCGTCGCAGTTGCCGCGTACGGCGGCGACCTTGCCCGCAAGATCGTTCAGCATCTGAGCTGTGGCCTTCGGATCATAGCCATCCGGCAGGGCGTTGCGCGGGCCGTGATAGAGTATGTCGCCGAGGAGTATGAGCTTGTCCGCCTCCTCCGTGACGAAAGCCTCTATGAGCTCCGCGCAGTATTTCGCGGAGCCGTGGATATCGGAAGCAATAACGAGTTTCATATTCGGTCGTTCCCCCTCGCCGGGATTTTTTGATATGATAGCATATTTTTGCCCCCAAGTAAATCGCCCGGCGCGAAAACATATATTTACGGGAACGGCAGGGGCGGGTATTGACAGCGGCGCCGGACGGGGTTAAAATGTTAATCGCTTAATAATCAACCGCTTAACTTTTGTTCGGCAGGAAGGAGACATGGAAGAAATGAAGAAAAACTGCCGTCTGGGCGCAAAGCTGCACAGGATAGACCTGCTCATGCGATACCATCTGCGCTCACAGGACAAGGAACTCATACCGCCCGCGCAGATGCGGATGATGGAGTTCATAAAGAACAACGAGGGCTGTACGCAGGCGGAGCTTGCGGGCAGCATGCAGGTATCGCCCGCGTCGGTGGCGCAGAGCCTGAAGCGCATGGAGGCCGCGGGCTTTATAGAGCGCGCCGTCTGCAAGGGCAACCTGCGCGCCAACAGCCTGCACGTGACCGCTTTGGGGGAGGAGGCCGCCGCGAACTGCCGCAGGGTGTTCGATATGCTGGAGAGCAGCATGACGAGCGGCTTTTCAGAGGAGGAGAAGGCGCTCCTTTCGGAGCTTCTTTCGCGGACTATAGAGAATCTCGAATCCTCGGACACCGGCGGGATGAACAACATGGAGCTTTCAAAGCTCCTCGAAGCCGGCATGGGTGAGAATAAAAGGGAAGAAAGGACGGCCCCCAAGGGAGCCGAAGGGCCTTTGAAATGATAAAGAAACTTTTGCCCGCCGTGCGCGGATATGAAAAACAGACCATAGGCGCGTCCCTCATGATAATACTGGAGGGCGTGCTCGAGATACTGATACCGTATCTAATGACGAAGCTCATAAGGGAGGGCATAGAGGTCGCGGATCCGCGTATGAATGTGATACTCACATACGGCGGACTCATGATACTGATGGCGATATTCGCGCTTTTATCCGGCGCGCTCTGCGCAAGGCTCGCCGCGGTCGCGGGCACGGGATTCGCCTCTAACCTCAGGAACATGCTCTTCCGCAAGGTGCAGGATTTCTCGTTCGCGAACGTCGATAAGTTCTCGAGCGCGAGCATCGTCACAAGGCTCACCACCGACGTCACGAACATACAGAACCTTTTCACCATCCTTATAAGGATGACGGTAAGGAACTTCATCATAATGATAACGGCGTTCTGCTTCGCCGTGGCTGTCAACGCGAGGCTCTCCATAGTGTTCGCCGTCGCGATACCGCTGCTCGCGGGGATAATGCTGTTCATAATGATAAAGGCGCATCCGTATTTCGAAAAGATGCTCGCGAAGCTCGACCTCATGAACGCGAGAGTGCAGGAGAACCTGATCGCGATACGCGTTGTAAAGGCGTTCGTCAAGGGCGACGACGAGAACGTGAGCTTCGAGGATTCCGCAGTCGCGCTCAGGAAGGCGCAGCTAGCCGCGGAAAGGATAGTCATCTGGAACAACCCGCTCTCGCAGCTCATATTCTACGGCGCGATAATCGCCGTCTGCTTCTTCGGCGGAAAACTCATCGTCGGCGGCAGGATGGGCGTCGGCGACCTTACGGGCTTCCTCGCCTACATCGGCCAGATACTTTCGAGCGTGATGATGCTCTCGATGGTGTTCGTGAGCTTCATTATCACGCGCGCCTCGCAGAAGCGCATAGTGGAGATACTTGATGAGCAGATAGACATCTCCGACGACGGCGCGGATCCCGAGCTTCAGGTGACGGACGGCAGCGTGGAGTTCAGGGACGTCGATTTCTCATACAGCAAGAACCCCGAAAACCTCACGCTGGAAAACGTCAGCTTCTCCGTACGCTCGGGCGAGACGATAGGCATTATCGGCGGCACGGGCTCCGCGAAGACGACCTTAGTGCAGCTGATCCCGAGGCTTTACGAGGTGCTCGACGGGCAGGTGCTCGTCGGCGGGCACGACGTCAGGGAGTATAAGCTCCATTCGCTCCGCGACAAGGTCGCTATGGTGCTCCAGACCAACCTGCTCTTCTCCGGCACGATCGAGGATAACCTGAGATGGGGCAACGAGAACGCCACGCAGGAGGAGATCGAGGCGGCGTGCCGCGCGGCGCAGGCGCATGATTTCATAATGAGCTTCCCGGAAGGCTACAAGACGGATCTCGGCCAGGGCGGCGTCAACGTCTCCGGCGGGCAGAAGCAGCGCCTCTGCATCGCGAGGGCGCTTCTGAAGGATCCCAAGGTCGTGATACTGGACGATTCGACCTCCGCCTGCGATACCGCGACGGACGCCGCGATAAGGAGCGCGCTGAGGACACAGCTCGCCGGCACGACCACGTTCATAATCGCCCAGCGCATCGCTTCCGTTATGGACGCCGACCGGGTAATGGTCATGGACGACGGCAAGCTCGTCGCCTTCGACACGCCGCAGAGGCTGCTCGAAACGAACGAGATCTACCGGGAGGTCTACGATTCCCAGATGAGAGGAGGCGAAGAGGAATGAGCAACGCACCCAAAGCATCCGAAAGAGTAGCGCGCGGACCGGGAGCCCGCAATATGGCCAGATTCGCCAAGCCCAAGAACACAAAGGGGACATTCTTAAGGCTCATCAAATACTTCAAACCGTACGCGCTGATACTCCTGCTCGTTACGGTCTGCATAATCGTCGCCGCCGAAGCCAACGTATTCGGCACGGCGCAGCTCAAGCCCCTCGTCGACGATCATATAACGCCCATGCTCGAAAACGGCGCGACCGCGGAGCGCTGGGCGGCGTTCGGCAGGCACATACTTCGCATGGCGATAGTGTATCTTGTCGGCGTGGTCTGCGTGTTTTTGAACGCGAGGCTGATGCTCAGGGTATCGACCGGCATACTGCTCGACATCCGCAAGGAGATGTTCAGCAAGATGCAGAAGCTGCCGATAAAGTACTTCGATTCGCGCACCCACGGCGAGATAATGAGCCGCTACACCAACGATACCGACTCCATGCGCGAGATGCTGAGCCAGAGCATACCGAACCTCATCGACAGCCTTTTGAGGGTAACGAGCGTATTCGTAATGATGGTCGTTCTGAGCCCCGCGCTCACGGTGATAACGGTCGTGATGCTCGTGCTCATGATACTCGTCGTCAAGGCCCTCGCAAAGAAGAGCGGCGCGTTCTATAAAAAGCGTCAGGCCGCCCTCGGCGTGGCCAACGGCTATATAGAGGAGATGGCGGAGGGCCAGAAGGTCGTAAAGGTCTTCTGCCGCGAGGAGCGCATCAACGGCAATTTCGCAAAGCTCAACGACGATCTGCGCCGCGCGGAGGCCGGAGCCAATACATGGGCGAGCATACTCATGCCCATTATGGGCAACCTCAGCTACATCCAGTACGCGATCACCGCTCTGCTCGGTACGCTCATGGTGGTCGCGGGGCTCAGGGGCGATTACCCCGCGCTCATAACGCTCTCCGTCGGCAGCCTCGTGACGTTCCTACAGTACACGAGGAACTTCTCCCGCCCGATAACCATGATGAGCCAGCAGTTCAACTCCATACTCTCCGCCCTCGCGGGAGCCGAAAGGATATTCGCGCTGATCGACGAGGAGCCGGAGGAGGACGAGGGTACGATACGTCTCGTCAACGCGAGGCTCGAAGACGACGGCTCGCTCACAGAGTGTGAGGAGCGCACGGACGTTTGGGCATGGAAGGCGCCGGACGGCAGCCTCACCCGCGTGCGCGGCCATGTGGTGTTCGACGACGTCACGTTCAGCTATGACGGCAAGAAGATCGTTCTGGACGATATCAGCCTCTACGCAAAGCCCGGCCAGAAGATCGCCTTCGTCGGCTCGACCGGCGCGGGCAAGACGACGATAACGAACCTCATAAACCGCTTCTACGACGTGCAGGAGGGCGTCATAACCTACGACGGCTTCAACATCCGCGACATAAGGAAGGACGACCTCAGGCGAAGCCTCGCGATGGTGCTGCAGGATACGCACCTGTTCACGGGCACGGTCATGGAAAACATCCGCTACGGCCGCAAGGACGCGACGGACGACGAGGTCATACGCGCGGCGAAGCTCGCGAACGCGCACTCGTTCATAATGCATCTGCCGCAGAGGTACGATACCATGATCGTCGACGACGGCGAGAACCTCTCGCAGGGGCAGCGCCAGCTCATCGCGATAGCGAGGGCTGCGGTCGCGGATCCGCCCGTGCTGATACTCGACGAGGCGACGAGCTCCATCGACACTAGGACGGAGTCACTGATCGAGAAGGGCATGGATGAGCTTATGAACGGCAGGACGGTGTTCGTCATCGCTCACAGGCTCTCGACCGTACGCAACTCCAACGCGATAATGGTGCTGGAGCACGGCAAGATAATCGAACGCGGCGACCATAAGGAGCTCCTCAACATGAAGGGAAGGTATTACAAGCTCTATACCGGCGCATTCGAACTGAGCTGATAAGGGTATACGGCGCCCGCGTTTATCGCGGGCGCTTTTTTCATGCACAGGGAAGGCCGGAGACAAAACGCAATATTTTGAAAACCGGCGCTCTTTGCCTTGATTTTGACGGAGCGCGGTGCTATAATTTAATATATTAAACGGCTCCCGGGCTGACCTCGACCGGGCCCGAAAAACATCGAGCCTGAAAAATAGGAGGGTATCTATGGGAAAAACTTATGCTTATAACTCGATCATCATCGGCTTCCTCGTAGGTCTGCTGGTCTGGGTATCGACCCAGAAGCTCGTGCTCGGCATACTGGCCTTCATCGGCGTATCGATAGTCGGCTTCATAGTCATCCGCCTCATCGAAAAGGCGATAGGCAAGGGCGTGGACGCCGCCGCGGACGCCGCCTCCAGGGCATACGAAAAGCGCAGGCAGCAGAAGAACGGAGAGAACAAATGAATAGGGCTTCCGTCAGGGCGATATGCCTCATAATGGCGGTGCTGACCGCCGCGGCCTTCGCCGGCTGCTCCGGAGGGAAGCTCAACGGCACGTACAAATCCTCCGGGCTCATTGCGCAGACGTTCACGTTCAGCGGCGATAACGTTACCATGTCCGCCTTCGGCGTGAACGCCAACGGCACGTATAAGATCAAGGGCGACACCATCTACATCACATACACCCTTCTCGGGCAGGAGTACACATGGAGCCAGCCTTTCTCGAAGTCCGGCAAGATGATCGTCATCGGCGGCACGGTTTTTGAAAAGCAGTAAGGAGAAGCTATGAGCATTTTTGCAGCAGTACTTTTGAGGACCTCGAACCCGACCATGACGGCCATTATCATAATCGCCGCGGTCGCGGTCTTGGGCGGTCTGTTCTATTTCAGCATCAAGAACCGCAACAAGCTCATCGACGAGGGCAAGATAATACTGAGGAAATCCGACTTCATGAAAAGCGCAGAGATATTTACGCTGAAAACTCCCGATCCCGATGCGGTGGCAGAGGCGGTAAAGGCGTTCAATTACAGCGAGATGCGCGTTTCCATGAAGGGCAGCAGCGCAAAACAGCAGTTCGTGTTCACGGGCCTTAACTGGGGCGCGCAGCTTTACAGGCAGAGCGCGGATGAAAAGGCCGCCTATCGCTTCGAGTTCACCAACTGGAAGACGAGCAACGGCAGCGCGCAGTACGATACGCACATGAACATGCTCCTTACCGCCGTCGAAAAGATGTTCATCTCCTTCGACGCGAACACGCAGGTCACGACCGTTCCCCTCGAGCTCAAGACAAAGCATCATCTGTTCTGAAGGAGGGCGCCATGGTTTTTCCGGTATTTCTTAAGCTGTCGAACGGCGCTATATTTGCGATATTCGCCGCGATAATCGCGGGCGTCATGCTCATCACGGGCTTTATCGGAAACAAGGTCGTCGACAAGACCTCCGACGCGTTCCGCAACAAGGCTGTCCAAAGGCAGAAGGCTGAACAGCCCGCCAAAACGGAGAACCTTGCGGACAGGTACAAGAAACAGTGACAAGTCTGTAAACGGCACATAAAGATCGGCCCCGCGGCGCGGACGCGAGGGCCGTTTTTTTTATTCGCATTCCGGCTTTTCCCAAAGAAAAAAGAAACGAAGAAACTTAAAAATGACAAATTAACTACTTGAAACAAGGCGGGTTATGTGGTACTATTATATGAGCAATATATTCTTGCGTAAGGTATCCCGTCGGGGGCATGCACAGCGCTGAATCGGAGGAAAAATGAAAAGAACCGGCAAGACGTTGAACGGCATATTATCGGCGGTCGGCATACTGCTCTGCGTCGTTTTCGGGCTGATGCTGCTCTTTAACCTTACCATAATAATAAAGGGCCTTATAAATAGTGACGTACCGCCCTCCGTGTTCGGAGTGACGCCCCTTGTGGTCAAATCAGGGTCCATGAGCAGCGACGTGCAGCACACGGTGCACAGCAGCGAGCTCGTGGATATCACACAGGCGGAGATATCCGCGCTCAAGCCCGGCGACAAGGTCTATACAAAGGCCGGCGATCTTAAGATAGAGAACGTGATAGTGAGCGTGAACGCCGCGGGTTCGGAGGATCCCTTCTATCTCGTCGAGAGGCCGGTAAAGGATCATATCGAGGTCGGCGATCTCATATTCTCCAAAGCGGTCGAGCCATCTGAACTCAAGGTCGGCGACGTGATATCCTTCATGGAGAACAGCTCCGTTGTGACGCATAGGATAATCCGCGTCGTGAACGAGGGCGGCAAGCTCTCCTTTGTAACGAAGGGCGACGCGAACAATTCAGAGGATACGGGCGATCCCGTCCCCGCGGACAAGGTCGTCGGCAGATATGCTTCGAGGATACCCGCGCTGGGCGATTTCATCTACTTCCTGCAGAAGCCCCTCGGCATGGTGATATTCATCGGCGTGCCGGTGCTCGCGTTCATAATCTACGACATGATCCGCAGGGCCCGTTCCTCCAAGGGCAGGGACAAGAAGACCGAGGCTCTGGAGGAGGAGCTCGAAAGGCTCCGCAAGATGGCGAAGGAACTTGAGGAAAGAAAGGCCGCGGAAGACGGCAGATAAGCCGTAAGTTTACGTATATTACTGCATGCGTCGTTGCCACGGCGGTGCAGCAGCGATATAAATGGACCGCGCGTCCCGCGCCGAAGCCACGTCGGCGGGGAAGCAAAGGCCCGACATTGCTCCAAGGGCGCCCGCCCCTGGGGATCAATACCCGGGGCAGACGGACTGCCCGAATAAGATCAACAGGAGGAACAATTCAATGAAGAAGAATTGGATCGCCAAGGTCGCTGCTCTTATGCTGGCTCTCACGCTGATCACCAGCTGCTTCGTCGGCAGCACCTTTGCAAAGTATGTTACCAAGGCTCAGGGCGAGGACAACGCCCGCGTCGCCAAGTGGGGCATTCTTCTTACCGCCGCCGGCACTCCTCTGTTCGAGAGCGAGTATGAGACCGACGACACCAACGGCTACGAAGGCCTTTCCGTAAAATCGGATAACGGCGACAATGTAGTCGCTCCCGGCACTCATAAGGATGGCTTCACCGGCACTATCACCGGCACCCCCGAGGTCGCCGTTCGCTACGAGCTGAAGATCATGAAAGATAGCTTCAAGGATATCGTTCTCCCCGCGGGAGAGGGATACACCGATTACACCTACTTCTATGAGAAGGACGGCGTTTGGGACTATCATGACACCTTCGATCTCGATAAGGACTACGCTCCCCTCAAGTGGGACGTCGGCGTAAGCAACTCCAACGGCACGAGCTATCTGCTCTCCGCGCTGCTTGAGGCGCATCCCGGCGCTGCCAATGCGGGTCTCACCCCCGTTGGCGCTTCCGCTACCGACGCGATCGCCATCATGTCCAACACCACCTATCAGAATATCCTCAAGGGTATCCTGATGGATATGGTATCCGGCGCTCAGAACGTTCAGTTCACCGACACCGATGAGTATTTCGCGATCTCCATGGACTTCGAGCCCGGCTGTGAGATGGATTACACCTTCACCCTCGAATGGACCTGGTCCTTCGAGAACAACGATGACGTGACATGGTGCAACGACAAGGCCGACACCTATATCGGCAACGTCGCGGCCGGTGTTATCGAAGACGCCGCCTGCATCACGGATATCGAGCTCAACGTGATCGCAACCGCTACCCAGATCGACTGATCGCACTGCAGGCGAGAAATTGATCTTATGATTTCCCGGTCCGCCCACGTGGCGGGCGGACCGGATTTCGGCCCATACCGAAGAGCCCGTAAAAAATGGGGCTGCTCGGTATGTACCGACAGTGCGGGGCCGCACTTCCCCGCGTGAAACTCCCGGCGCATCAAGCCGGATATGAAGGGAGAAAAGCGCATGACAGAAAAAAGAAAGAACAGATGGCTGCTTCCGACTGTTCTGATACTCTTTATACTCGAAGTGATAACGCTTCCGCTCATACTCATGCTCACCTACGCGGGCAGGGCCGAAAGCCCCGACCATCTCTTGACGTTCGCCGACGAGAAGCTCACGTGGGATGCGAACACCCCCGTTCAGGACAACGGCATCGCGGAGCTCTCCTTCTTCTCCCGCTATTATCAGAACGTGCAGTCCGAGAACGAGGATAACGTATTCGCTCCCGGCACTGAGCTCGAGACCTTGATAAGGCTCAAGAACGACAGCGGCGACAAGATCACATACATCGCGCTGGCTTACATGAAAAAGGAATCGGACATTCTCCCGATAGAGGCGGATATGGAAGCTCCCGGCTCCTCGCCGACGGACGAATACCCCCTGCCCGAGGGAGTGACCCGCGACCAGGTATTGAGGGCCGTCACCGGCACCGTCGACAGCAAGGCGATACAGGATTTCAATATCGACTGGTTCTGGACTTTCGAGCGCGGCGATGAGGTCGAGCCCGGCATCTACGAATACGACTCCCTCGACACCTACCTCGGCAACAAGGCCGCGTGGGAGGAGGCGGACGACGCGGTCCTCGGCTTCTACATCGTCATAGAGGGCGAGGACGGGCCCATCCCGCCCGGACCTCAGCCGCCCGTTACCGGCGGCAACCCGATGCTGACATGGGGCCTCGTGCTGATCGGGATAAGCGCAGTCGTGCTCGTATTCGCGATAATAAGGCGCGTACAGGACAACAGGGCCGAAAAGAGAGCCGCAGAGTAACGGCGCTCCCCAAAGCGGGAACGCCCGCCGCCCGGAGGCAGCATGAGCAAGATAGTACGCAGAAGACCCCGCCGCGCCAAGAGCGGAAAGACAGGCAAGATCATAGCCGCAATTATAGCGGCGCTCGTGATCTACTGCTGCGTATTCAGCCTCGGGGCAAGGATGATAAAGGGCGACTCGATGCCGATGCCCTTGGGCTTCGGCGCGGGAGTGGTGCTCACGGGGAGCATGGAGCCCACGCTCAGCGAGAACGATCTAATTATCGCCGTCAAGGCGAAGGAGTACTCCGTCGGGGACATAATCGTCTACCAGACGGGCGGTACGCCCGTGGTGCACCGCGTGACGGAGATCGACCGTGAGGCCGGCGTCGTCACCGCCAAGGGCGACGCGAACAATACGGAGGATCCGCCCTTCACTATATCGAGGATAAGGGGCAAGGTCGCGTTCGCAGTTCCTTATATCGGCGCCGCGGCAAGGTTCATAAAGACCGTCCCCGGGCTGATAATGGTGCTCGTGTTCATATTCACGCTCTTCTTCCTTTCCGTAAGGGCAAAGGGGAAGGAGGGGCAGGAGGACGTCACCGAAAGCCTGCTCGAACAGCAGATAGAGGAGCTTAAGGAAAGGCTCGAAGCCGCCGCGGGCGGGAACAACAGCTTGGAATAATACTTCGGCAATCGGTTTGCATAGACGGAGGTAGCTTATGAAGCATGGAAAAGTATCTAAGGGGATATGGTTGGATATCGGCATACTTATAGTATGTCTTGCCGTTATCACATCCTGCCTGTCCTCCGGTATGATGGCAAGGTTCATGTCGACCGCCGCGGGCGGGGATAAGGCCCATGCGGCTTCCTTCAATGTCAGCGCGAGCTTCGTCGAAAAGGAGATGACCGTCGGGGAGACCGAGACCGCGGTCTATACGCTCAGGCTCGAGAACGATTCAAAGGTCCCCGTCTCCTACTCCGTAACGCTCGTATTCGGCACTGAATACGACGGTATCCGGGCCATGATAGGCGGCGAGTGGAAGACCGTCAGGGACGGCGAGGCAGTATTCGAAAACGTCGGAACCATCGGGCCCGAAGCCGACGGGCCGATCGAGCTTACCGTTCAGATCGACGCCGGAAGCATCGAAAGCGACGCCGAGACCGAGATCGCGTTCACCGCGGACGTGACCTTCACGCAGATCGGCTGAGGAGGATAGGCTATGCAGGGATCCAATAACAAGATTTCAAAGAGAGCGGTATTCCGCGTGCTCATGGTGCTGCTCGCCCTCGCGGTCGTTGCCGCGGGCGTGGGCGTCGCCGCGAAATACGCCAAAAAGATATCCGTGCCCGGCACGCTCGTGATACCGGGCAATGCCAAGGACGCGCCTACCGAGGCGCCGACCGCGGCTCCCACCGAAGCCCCCGCAAAGGTGACGGAGGCCCCCACCGAAGCTCCCGCGGAGGAGCCGACGGAGGCGCCGACCGAGGAACCCACCGCCGAGCCCACCGAAGAGCCCACGCCGGAGCCCACGGAGGAACCGACCGAGGAACCCACCGAGGAGCCGACCGAGGAGCCGACCGAGGAGCCCACTCCCGAGCCCACGGATGACGCCGCCGGGAGGAACTGACCCGGCCGGAGCCTGACGGGAGCCCGCAGCAATGCAAACATAACAAGCTGGGGAACGCAAACAACGATACTTCTCCCTGACAGCTCCCATCAAGCTGCAGAAGGAAGTATCGTTTTGTTCACTTAAAAGGGAAGGAAGACTATGCTCATCACGGGATGGATCAAGGAGCATCCGCTCCTCCTGCTGCTCGCGTTGGCGACAGCGCTCACCTTCGCGTGGCTTATGGCCGTAAGGCGGCGCCTCGGGATAAAATGGTACGCCGCTGCGCTGACAGCGGCGCTCAACATGGCTTTGGGCGTGCTGTCGGTAAAGCTTTTCGCGGTGATAGAGGCGGGCTTCGACTTTTCCGCCTTCTCAAAGCAGAGCCTGTTCGGGGCGGTGCTCATACTGCCGCTCGCGTATCTTGCCGCGGGGAAGCTCTTCAAAAGGAAAGCGGCCGACGTGTTCGACTGCATGACCCCGCCCGTCGTGCTCACGCTCTTCTGCGCGAGGATCAGCTGCATACTGACCGGCTGCTGCCTCGGGACGTACATGCCCGGCGGCGCGGCCCGCTGGCCCACGCGTGAGGCGGAGCTCGTGTTCTACGCGGCGTTCCTCGCGGTGATGATACCGCGGATACTGAAGGAGCGCGGACGGGGCACGGCGTGGCCGATATTCATGATCGCATACGGAGCTTTCCGCTTCGTGTGCGAGTTCTTCCGGGAATCCCGGACTTTCGCCGGAGTTTTCCACCTCTCCCACGTTTGGGCGATGCTCTCTCTGCTGCTCGGGCTCAGCATTCTCTTCGAGATCCGGCGCAGATCGCAAAAGCACACTTCGAAAAAAGCGAGGTAATCGACGTGACAGACAGAATAATTAAGAGATTTTTCGCACTTATACTCAGCGCGATACTTATAATGGGCCTCATCCCGCAGAGCGTCCTCGCGGAGGCGGCGGGCAGGGTCGATCCGCCTGCGCCAGTCAGGACGGCGCTTTCGGGGCACGGCGTCGAAGGCCTTTCGGCGAGCTACGACGCGGGCACGTGGAGCGTGACCGGCGTCGGCGCGATCAGGGGCACTGTAAAGGCCTCAAAGGACTCCTGCGATAATTACAATGCCGTGACGGGAACGCTCACGCTCACAAACAACTTCAACGCGAAGGTCAGCATCTCCATGTCGTGGAGCGTCGATCCGACCTACGGCACGCTCAAGATAGGCGGGACAACAATGAGCGGAACGAGCGGCACGAGGGCGGTGGAGGTCGCGGCCGGCGGCTCCACGACCGTCGCGATAACCGCCTCCGGCAACGCGAACGGCTATAATACCGGCGTGGGCGTAAGGCTCACGAACATCACGCTCGAGGTCGTCCCCGTCAACGCCACGGTCACGTTCGTTCCCGGCGAGCACGGCTCGTTCACGCTCGACGGATCGGCGGTCACTTCCTCCGTAACAAGGACTCAGCTCTCGACGATCCCCTACGAGCTCGAGGCTTTCCCCGACAGCGGCTACGCTTTCTACGGCTGGATCGATACGACGAACAGCAACAGGTGCATAAGCGCCGACAACCCCGCTTCTCTCAATATAGACAGCAATATCACCCTGCAGCCTAAGTTCATACCCGCGGGCAACGCGCTGTTCATGGTCGGCAGCACGTATTATACCGATCTCAACGCGGCGAACACCGCGGCGGCGTCCGCTTCGACAAAGCAGATAGTGCTCGTCAACAGCGGCACGCTTGCTTCCGGCAGCTACACGATATCCTCCGGAGTCACGCTCCTCATACCCTATAACGCCGCGCACACGCTCGTAACGTCGATCAAAACGAGCTCGGAGCGCACGTATTCGACCCCGCGCGAGTTCCGCTGCCTCACCCTCGCAAACGGCGCGGCCATCACCGTCAGCGGCAGCATAAGCGTCGCCGCGGAGGCATTCTCCATGAGCGGCGGCGGCCAGACGGTCGGCGGCGGCGTCATCGGCCCCTACGGCAGGATCGATATGCTCGGCGGCAGCTCGATAACGCTGAACAGCGGCGCGTACCTCTACGCCTACGGCTATGTCACGGGCGACGGCGCCATCACAGCAAAGAGCGGCTCCACGGTCAAGGAGTGCTTCCAGATAACGGAGTTCCGCGGCGGCACGGCGCTTTCCGGCATGAACAACAACAGCCAGAAGGTGTTCCCGATGTCCCAGTACTATGTGCAGAACATAGAGGCGCCCGTCACTTTCCAGTACGGCTCGTCCGAAAAGCTCGATTCGACGCTGTTTGCCGACGGGCAGATCAACGACGTTAACGACATCGCGTTCATAGGCAGCTCCGGCGCGCTTTTCAACATGTCCTCCGGCGCCTCGGCGACGAAACGCTACGATCCGCATGAGGACAGGCTCGCGATCGATATCAACGGCTCGGTATCGCTCTCCGCCATCTCGATCAATCTAATAGTTACCCTGTCATCGTCCAAGTACGTACTTCCCATCAACAGCAATATAGATATCAATATCCACTCCGGCACGACGACGATAACCAACTCCACGGAGCTGCTTCCCGGCGCGCGAGTGACCGTTGACGAAGGCGCGACGGTCAATATCAATTCCGGCGTGAACCTCTTCGTCTACGACAGCACCGAGTGGTGCAAGGCAACCAACGGCTACGATAAATACTTCGGCTACCTCAACGACCTCATGCCCCTGCCCTATACCCCGACGAGGGCGTATACGCGCACGTCGGCTGACCTTAAGGATACCCATATCGACGTCAACGGCACAGTGAACGTTACGGGCAAGCTCATCACCACCGCGGGCGGAGCCGATATCACGAGCTCCCGCGGAACGGGAAAGATAGTAATGAACAGCACCGGCACGGCGACGCTCTATCAGGCCTCCCAGTCGGGCTCCGACGTCAGCTATCATCAGATCTCGGTGACCTCCGCGCAGTTCAAGAACGGCGACGGCTACGCCGGCACGGACGACGCTTACGTCAAGACCGCCCAGACCGGCACGGGCACGTATTTCTACAGCACCAACGCGGAAAAATGGTATAAGTTCAAGGTCGATTACGTCTATAACGGCACGACGGTCTATACCGACTATATCGCGGGGAACACATCCACATACAGCGCGGGCGGCATGAGCTTCACCGGCGCCTCCGCGACGAACGGCTCCGCCTCCGTATCGGGCGGGAACGTCACGGTCACGGGCGTCACCGCGAACAGCACGGTCACGCTTTCGGGCACGGCGGCGCAGTTCGTTCCCGTGTTCGTGCTCGATGAGACGAACGCCGCGCTGTACAGGACATTTACCGGCAGCGAGCTCACGGAGACCGTCGCGATAGAGGGGGAGACCTTCTATGTCGTGCGCAGGGATCAGGCGTCGGCGTTCGGCTCCGCGCTCTCGGCGCCGCAGGACTCCGCAATGGGCGTTACGGAGGCAAACCATAACTCCATAGCATGGAAGCTCGAAAACAACGCCTCTTCGCTCTGCTTCACAGGGACCGTCCCCGCAGGCGCGTCCGCGGGAGGCGAGGTCTACATATACGGCATCTATTCCGGCTCCGTCGCCTCGCTCACATACGGCGGCGCGACCCGGTATTATCCCACGCTCATAGAGGCCTTCAACGCCGCTCCCGGCTCGGGCGAGTCGGTGATAACTTTGCTCGCCGACTGCGGCAGCTTCAAAGAGGAATCGCCGCTCCAGGGCTATTCCGTGCTCGAAGGAGCCCGCCTCACGGTCGATCTCAACGGGCACAGGGCGGCAGGCCATATAATGAACAAGGGCGCGCTCACGCTCGATCTCAACGGCGGCGCATGGGAGTATTATACCGGTGCTGCGGAGGCCTCGACGGCTTACCGCGCAGCATCCGCGCTCTGGAACAACGGCGGCGATATGACCGTCAGGGATACCGCGGGCGGAGGCGTGATCATCACCGACGCAGCGGAGGACAACTCCTCGCTCACCAACTATACGAGCGTCATCCGCAATACTGCGGGCGGCACGCTCAGGGTCTATGACGCGGAGCTCGTGATAACGCAGGATATCAACGCGTACGGCGCGGTCATACTCAACCACAGCTCCAAAATACCGGAGCTGAACGGCGCGACGCTGCGCTCGAACCGCGGCTACGGCGTATGGAACTACGGCGGAACGATAGGCGCGGTCGACGGGTGCGAGTTTGCTACCGCCTACGGCATAAACAACCGCAATATCCGCGGCAATTCCTATACATTCTCCGGCGGAGCGTCGGTGACGGCGGTCGGCAGCATAGCGCTCATAAAGGATTCGCTGTTCAACGTAGGCCAGTACGCGATCTACAACGGCGGCGTCATAACGGAGCTTCGCGGCTCCACGTTCATAGCGCATCCCGATTCCGCTCAGGTCAATACCGTGGGCACGGCGGATACCAATGTTCAGGGCAATGTGCAGTGCTATACCGTTTTCAACTCCAACGTCTGGTGGTACGACACCTCCCTATGGAGGCGCACGGATACTACCTCCGCGCCCTATACCCGCACAGACGAGTACAAGGAGGACGATTCCTGCCGCCCGACGATAGGCAGGATCGAGAGCTGCACGATAATCGCGGAGAACACATCGACCTCCGCGGATCACGGCTGCGCGCTATACAACAACGGCGGCGTTATAGGCGTGATATGCGGGGATACCGTCATTAAGACGTATAAACATCCCGACAACGCAAAGTCGATCGCCTCCAACTATGCGCTCCGCAATACCGCGGGCGGCGTTATCCGTTCCATAGAGGGCAGCGTTGAGATCAGCGCGACCGGCTATTCCGCAGTCTACATCGACGCCCAGTTCACGGCGAAGACCGTCAACACCTACGGCGATAAGGCGGGCGGCAGCATACAGCTGCACAATATGACGACCTACGGCGCGCCTTCCGAGATCACATCCATCACCGCTTCGGGCGTGATATCCGCCGGCAGCTATTACGGCATTTACACGAACGGCTATATCGGCGCGATCGATTCCGCGGATCTCACTATCTCCGCCAACTACAACGCGCTGCTCAATTCCGGCGCAGGCGCGCTCGCGAGCTATGAGTACATCCGCACCTACACGAACAATGCCGACGCCTCGACGGAGACCAAACGCGTGGAGATATACGTCCGCAACCTCGAAAAGGGCGGCGTTATCGGCTCGATCAAGGGCGTTCATCTTGTCGGCACGGGCACGAACAGCTACCAGCTGCTGCAGAATCAAGGCTATATCGGTTCAATTAAGGATTCGGATCTCACCGCCGCTTCCCCCAGAGCGGGCGAGAGCTATCCCATGGTGCTCAACGGCGACAGCCGCCAGGCCGGGTATACGCTTACCCGCGAGCCCTTCGCTTACGAGGCGCTCTTCATCACCCCCTATATGTACCACTATGATTACGCGACGGCGGAGATAGGGGAGATGGATAACGTCACGATAACGAAGAACGCAACGTTCGCGCTGCGCAACCTCGGCGTGATAGGCACGATAAAGAACAGCTCTATAACAGGCACGCAGTACGTGCTCGTCAACGCTACCACAGGCCCCTATACGGAGCGCGATCATGTAAGGTACTATTCCGGCGCGGCAAAGTTCTCCACAACGAAGAACAACGGCAGCGACCTCGTCTATCATTACAAGCGTGTCGCCGCCGAGATAGGCTCGATCGAGAACAGCTCCGTGACGGGCACATCCACATATACGCTCTACAACGGCGGCCATATCGGCCCGATCGAGGGCACGTCCTTCACCTCGACCAACACCACCGTGTTCTACAACGGCGGCTCGAGCGTGCGCGAATACGACTATAACCTCTTCGATATCATCACCGTCACCGCGACCGATTCCGCCTGCACGGTGAGCTACGGCCTCGGCGACGAGACGAAGATCATCGTTACGGATTACGACGCGCCGGTGATAGATCTTATCGGCGCGGGCTGCAGCATAAGCGGCACGTATCAGGTCGTCGCGAATCTCGGCGTGATAGGCGCGATCGACGGCGGCAGCGAGCCGGTCGTGATAACATCCGCGACACAGAAGCAGGTCGGCGGCATATACAGCTATAACGGCACGCTCGATTCCCGCACGGCGACTACGCCCTATACCGCCGGAACGGCAGGCACGACAGTGAACACCGACGCTTACCTCAGCGCGCATATCGGCAGCATCAGGAACGCCGTCATAACCGCGAACGGCATAGGCATACAGAACGGCGCGAACAACGCCGCGTACCTGCCCGTGATAGACGAGCTCTGCGAGGGCCTGGAGGTCAACGCCAACTGCACCTCCGGCGGCTATCACGCGGTCTATAATACCGCTAACGCGAAGATCGCCGCGATAACGGGCGGCGTATACACAGCCGCGACCGCGACGACCAACGCTTACAGGAACAACAACACCGATCCCTCCTGCGCGACGCTGATATCGGGCGGCGACTTCAAGGGCATGGCCTCGGCGCGCGCCAACGCGATATTCGATCCGGACAATACCTCCCGCCAGACATATCCCGCAGGGAAGGACCTCGTTGGGCCGAGGACCGCGGCGCTGCACGACGGAAGCTCCTCCGACGGCTACTACTTCATAGGGTCTGCATACACAGTGACATGGGCGAACTGGGACGGGACGGTGCTGGAGACCGACTCCGGCGTTCCCGAGGGCGCTTCTCCCTCCTATGACGGCGGCACCCCCGCAAGGCCGGATGACGGCACGTACACATACACATTCGCAGGCTGGGCGGCGGAGCCCGGCCAGGAGACGGGCGTACCCGCCTCCGAGCTGCCCGCGGTAACGGGCGACGCGACTTACTACGCCGCGTTCAGCAAGGCGCTGAAGGGCTACACCGTAACATGGCTCAACTGGGACGGCACCCAGCTCGAAAAGGACGAGAACGTGCCCGCGGGGGCTGATCCCTCCTACGACGGCCCGACGCCCGAAAGGCAGGGCGACGCGCAGTACAGCTACACGTTCACGGGCTGGAGCCCGGAGATAACCCCCGTAACGGGCGACGTGACCTATACCGCGGTGTTCGAGGGCACGCTCAACACCTTCACTGTCACCTTCGTCGACTGGCAGGGCGGCGTGATCGCGCAGCAGCAGGTCGAATACGGCGGCGCGGCCACCGCTCCCGCGGCTCCCGAGAGGACGGGTTACAACTTCACCGGCTGGGATAAAGACTTCACTAACGTGACGGGCGATCTGACGGTCACCGCGCAGTACGCGCCCGTGACCCATACGCTTACGGTCAGCTATGTCTACTATCAGAACGGGCAGGCCGCGGCGGAGACGGTCACTCTCACGCTCGGCTATGGCGAGACCTATTCCGTCGCCAGCCCCGGCATCGCGAACTACGCCGCGGATATCGCCGCGGTCGAGGGGACGATGGGCCTTGAGGATATCACCGTGACGGTCACCTATTATTCGTCCCTCAACGGCGACGTTAACTGCGACGGCAAGGTCGATTTCGAGGACGTCACGATGCTCTCCGCGTTCACGGTAGGCAGCTGCACGCTGACCGCGCAGGGCATACTGAACGGCGACGCCGACGGCAGCGGCGTGACCGACGCGGTCGATATCTCCTACCTCTATAACCGCCTGCTGAACAACTGATCCCAAAACGATATGAGGGCCGCTCCCGATACGGGGGCGGCTTTTTTATTGTATTCCGCCAGCCGTTCCGCCCATCCGATAAAATATACAAATATATTAGCACTCAACGCTTGACAGTGCTAACAACAGTGCTATAATGTAGGCACAAAGGAACAGAGAAGAAAGGTAAGGGCCGCAGGCTCGAAGATGGCAGGCACCGAAGAAAGATGCGGACCCGAGGTATTGACTCCGTCCCGATGCGCATAATAAAAGTGTGATTGGTAAAGGAGGAATGACTTATGTTGTATCCCACGCTTTTTAACGACAGTTGGTTCGATGATCTGGAGGATCTCGCGTTCCCCGTGTTCAGGGGCTTTGACAACGCGGAAAGGAAGCTTTACGGCAAGCATGCCGGCCATCTTATGAAGACCGACGTTCACGAGCATGACGAGGGCTATGAGATCGATATCGATCTGCCCGGCTTCAAGAAGGACGAGATCACGCTCAGCCTTGAAAACGGCTGCCTCACCGTATCCGCGGCGAAGGGCCTTGACAAGGACGAGCAGGACAAGAAGGGCCGCATGATCAGGCAGGAGCGTTACATGGGCTCCATGCAGAGGAGCTTCTTCGTCGGCAGGAACCTCACCGAGGAGGATATCAAGGCAAGGTTCGAGGACGGCGTATTGAAGCTCACGCTCCCCAAGAAGGACGAGAAAAAGCTCCCTGAGAAGAAGACCATAATGATCGAGGGCTGAAGCCGCAATACGAACGGCCTCCGCAAATCTCCCGCGGAGGCCGATTTTTTATGCTGTTTTCACCCTGTCTTCCCGGTTTTGGGCTTTATTTGAAATAGAAGAACCCGTCGCGCTTAAGGTCTGGGTGCTCCTTAGCGTAAGAGGAAGCAAGCCGCTCAACCTTCTGCCAATGCACCTCGTCGAATTCCGCCGTGCGCGCCATTGCCTTTTCCTCGTCGGAGGCGAGGAAAAGCTGCACGATGGGCACGAACTCCGCATAATTGCGGGTGAAGCCCTCGCCGGGGAAGATATCCGGCGCGAGTGAAACGTCCACGCCCTCAAGATATCCGACCGAGGTCACGAGCCGATCCCCCACGTGGAGGCCGTACTGCTCCCGAAGCTCCTTCGGGAACTCCAGCATGACGACCGCATCCATCTCGTCCGAATACGCGGCGACGGTGAACGGCGCCTCCGAGCATACGAGTGCCGGCTGCAGGTCGCCCTGCTTCAAAACGCTGCCGACGTACTCGATGCACATATCGGCGTGCATCTTCTCCTTAAGCATTTTGAAGCTGCCGAAGGGAGAAAAGATCAGCTTGCGTATGGGGTAATACTTTTTGTGGGAAAACTTCGCGTTCCCGCGGATCTCCGCTTTACCGTTCATAATATCCTCCTAAAAAAACGGCGTGGTTTGGGACCACGCCTGATTCGGTTTTCCTTATTTGAAATACAGCGAGGCGGCGTCGTAGAACTCCTTATCGACCTCCTTGCGGACGGTGACGGCGACGTCGAGATCGGCGGCGACGATCTTGCCGCTGGTCATGCCGACCATGTTGCCGTAATCGCGGGCGACGACCAGCTCGCCGGCCTTGATGCCGAGGCGGGTGCCGAGCACGCGGTCAAACGCGCAGGGCGCGCCGCCGCGCTGGACGTGGCCCAATACGACGGGACGGCACTCGAAGAACTGCGCGTCCTCGCCGAGGAGAGGATCGTTCCTCATGGCGGCTTCGATCATATCGGAAAGGTGCTTGGCAAGGTTCTTCTGTATGAGGAGCTTGTTGCCGAAGGCGTCCGTGCCGACGTCGATGGACTCGCCGTCCTTGAGCTCGAAGCCCTCCGCCACGACGATTATGGTGTAGCGGTCGCCGCGCAGATACCTGCGGCGGACGAGGGATACGATCTCTTCAAACGTCTTGGGGAACTCGGGGATGAGCACGAGGCTCGCGTTCGCGGCGAGGCCCGCCTGAAGCGCGATCCAGCCCGTGTGACGGCCCATGCACTCGACGACTATACACCTCGAATGCGCCTTGGCGGTCGTCTGCAGGCGGTCGATGGCCTCCATCGCGATATTGGAAGCCGTCTCGAAGCCGAATGTGTAATCCGTGCAGGAAAGGTCGTTGTCGATGGTCTTGGGAACGCCGATGACGTTTATGCCGCGCTTGCGAAGCTCATTCGCAACGCCCAGCGTATCGTCGCCGCCGATGGCGACAACGGCCTCAAGATCCAGCGCCCTCAAAACCTCTATTATGGTCTCGGGACCGTTGGGGTCCTTCATGACGTTCGTACGGGAGCTGCCGATAATGGTGCCGCCCTGGGTCTGAATGCCCTCCACCTCGGAAAGGGTGAGCCAACGGCCCTGCGCGCGCATGGCGCCGCGCCAGCCGTCACGGAAGCCGAACACCTCTATGCCCGCCTCCGCACATTTTTCAACAACGCCCCTGATAACGGCGTTGAGACCGGGGCAGTCGCCGCCGCCGGTCAGGATACCGATCTTCCTCATAGGTTCTGACTCCTCTATATTGTGTTTTTTTGTTTTTCTTTTCATGAGTTTGAATAAATGCGCCCGTCCCTTGCGGACGGTTACGGCGGATTATAATACAGATTCGGTCAAAAATCAAGGGGGTAATGGGGGCAAACGCCGTTTTTTTGAGCGTTTTCCTGCATTTTCCGGGCTGCCGTGCGTTGATTTTTGGGGGACGGCATGTTATTATGGTATCATGGTAAGTATACCGACCGAAAAAACGGAAAGGCGTTTCGCATTATGAAGAGAAGAACGGCGCTCCTGCTTGCTGCGATAATGTTCATTTCAGCCGCCTTCGCGGCGCCGGTCTCGGCGCTCGGGGCGGGGAAGGAGGCCGCGCCGGAGGCGATCAAGTTCATTGGCGCGGGCAGCGAGGAAGATCCCTACATGATCTCATGCGGGGAGGAGCTTTGCGCGCTCTCCCGCCTTGTGAACGGCGGCCTCGACACGAGCGGCATGTGCTTTGCGCTTTCGTGCGATATAGAGCTTTACGGCATGGCGTTCGAGCCCATAGGCAGGGACGCGGAACACGCCTTTACGGGCAGCTTCGACGGGCGCGGGCACATGATATCCGGCGTCTGTATCGAGACCGGGGAGGATAACGCCGCGCTCTTCGGCGTGAGCTTCGGCGCGATAAGCGGATTGACGCTCGCGGATTCGACCGTTATCGGCGGGAACATGACCGCGGGCATAGTCGGTTACGGCTCTGCTGCGGACTGCGTGAACATGGCGGAGGTCAGCGGCGTGTGCCGCGTCGGCGGCGTCGTGGGCGAAGGCTCCGTCTACAACTGCAAAAACTACGGAAAGGTCTCGGGCGGCTTCGAGGTCGGCGGCGTTATAGGCCGCGGCGACGCTTACGACTGCCTGGACCGCGGCGCTGTATCGGGCAGGAGCTATGTCGGCTCGGTCACGGGCCTCGGCGTGACGTTCCGCTGCGCCGGGCTCGGCTCGGCAGCGGAAGCGGAGCCCGTCAAAACCCGCGCGACCAAGCACAGCGTGGCCAAGTTCATAAGGTGGGCGCTCACGCATATAGACGCTTCCACCATCCCGACGAACGCGAACATGTACGTCGCGGCGTCCTCCTGCGGGACGTCCCCGTGGGAATACCTCTACGGCAGCGTACGCGTCGCGACGAGCAACACCACGCTCAACACCTTCTACAACAACAACTACACGAAATACATGCTGCGTCCCCAGTATGATGAGATAACCGCCGACTGGAGCCGCTCCACCTACGCCACGGACTGCCAGGGCCTGCTCGACGCATGGATGACATACGAGGAGGGCGTGACGACCGATATCAACGTGGAGATGAACTACAACAACTGGTGCACCTCCAAGGGCAAGATATCGGAGATCGACCGCGCGTGGGTCGTCGGCGAGGCGGTCTTCGTCTGGTCGGAAAGGCTCGGCAAGATGGGCCATATCGGCTGGGTCTGCGGCTTCGACGAGGACGGCGCTCCGCTCATCGTCGAGGCGCGCGGCGTCTCCTACGGCGTAGTCGTGACGAGGCTCGGCGACAGGAGCTGGACCCACCGCGGCCTTATGACCGTGCAGTTCAACTATGACGCGGCCATGTCATCCGTTTCCGGCGCGGACTATGTCCCGTTCGACGCGGAAGAGCCCGAAGCGGAATATCCCGCCGTCGAGACGAGGGCGATATGGGACGGCAGCGTCGCCTCCTCCTACGCGGGCGGCACGGGCACGGAAGCCGATCCTTACAGGATCTCCACCCCGGCACAGCTGGCCTACCTTTCCTATAAGGTCGAAAACGGAACGACCTACAGCGGCAAATACTTCGTGCTCACGGACGATATCTGGCTCAACGACACCGACGGCTGGACGAGCTGGGATTACTTCAACCAGCCCGCGAACTGGTGGACGCCGATAGGCTGCTACACCACCAACAGCGACAAGCATATTTTCCGCGGCAGCTTCGACGGGCAGGGGCACACCGTTTACGGCGTGTTCTTCTCCCACAACAGGATGAGCTTCTTCGGCCTGTTCGGGTACGTCGGGAACAACGCCGCGGGCTATATAAAGAACCTCACCGTCGCGCGGTCCTACATGGAGGCCGTCGATAACGTCGGCGGCATAGTAGGCTATCTCGACAACTACGGCGGGGTCGTCAACTGCTGCAACGCGGGCAAGGTCAGAGCCTCGCTCTGGGCGGGCGGCATAGCCGGCTACGTGACCGCTCCGGACGGATCGACCCAGATCACCAACTGCTCCAACCTCTATTCCGTGCGCGGCTCATCCGATACCGGCGGCATAGTCGGCTGGGCGCATGACAACTGCAGCATAAGCTATTGCTCCAACCTCGCGAGCTTCGTCAAGAGCTATGAGCGCACGGGCGGAGTCGTGGGAACCGCGAACTCCTCGACCGTCACCCGCTGCCGCAACAACGGCGACGTGCGCGGCGCGAAGATGATCGGCGGCGTCGCGGGGAGCATAACCTCGGCCGCGGTCGAAAAATGCTACAGCGGCCACGATATCTCCACCGGCTTCATAACGGGCGGCGTCGTGGGCATTTCGAGCTCCGGCACGATAGCGGACTGCTTCAATACGGGCGATATCACCTGCGTCGAGACCGCGGGCGGCGTGCTCGCCAAAGCCACGGGCACAAACACGGTCTCCCGCTGCTACAACGTCGGCACGGTCACAGCGAAACGCCAGAAGGGCGGCGCGATCGGCTCCAAGAGCAGCGGCACGACGGTCGCGAATACATACATGCTCGCGGGGTGCTGCTCCGGCGGCACGAGCTGCGGCACGGCAATGGAGGCTGCGGCGTTCGCAAACAGCGCGTCCTATCAGGACTACGATTTCGATACGGTGTGGAACATAGATCCGGCCACCGAATATCCCTTCGCGGAGCTTCGCTCGCCCGCGTACACGGCGGATAAGATGCCAGATTATACGCCCCCAGAGCCCACTCCGACTCCCACCGCGGAGCCTACGCCTACGCCGACTCCCGAACCCACAGAGACCGCCGAGCCCACCGAGACGGCAGAGCCCACGGAAACGGCCGAGCCCACGGAAACGGCCGAGCCCACGGAAACGGCCGAGCCCACGGAAACGGCCGAGCCCACCGAGACGGCGGAGCCCACGGAAACGGCCGAACCCACCGAGACGGCCGAACCCACGCCTACGCCCGACCCCACGCCTACGCCCGACCCCACGCCGACGCCCACGCCGGACCCGTACGATCCTTCGAACTATCCCGTGCCGGAGCGCACGCTCAGAAGGGGCGACACGGGCGAGGACGTGATGTGGCTGCAGGCGGCGCTGAACCTTTTGGGATATCCCCTGGAGATAGACGGCATACTCGGCCCCGCGACATTTAACGCGGTGGTGGAGTTCCAGACGGCGCACGGCCTCGAGCCGGACGGCATCTGCGGGCCTTTGACGAGGGCGGCCATCATCGCCGCGCTTGAGGCGCTGCAGCCTCCCGATCCCGGGCCTTTGATGGGCGACGTCAACGGCGACGGCGCGATCTCCTCATCCGACGCGCTCATGGTGCTGCGGTATTCCATGGGGATACTCACGCTCGGGCCGGAGGAGCTGGCGAGGGCGGATATCACCGGCGACGGGGAGGTCAACTCCTCCGACGCGCTGATGATACTGAGGAACGCGATGACGGGCTGACCGAAAACAGAAAACACGGGCGGATGGAGCTGGGCTCCATCCGCCCTTTTTGTCGTAAAAGGGCCGTTCCTGTTGATATCGGCGCGGAAAAATGGTACAATGCATAACGAAAGAAAATGCGCCTGTGCCGGGCTTTGCGCTCCGGCAGGAGGCGCGAAAAGGACCGTCAGAATGAAAAAGCTTTCCGCGTTCTTGCTTGCGGCGCTCATTGCCGTATCCGCGCTCTGTTCCTGCAGCGGCAGGGGGAGCGTACCCACAGGGCCGGTCGTCGATATCGGCGACGACAGGGAAGAGGAGCATATACTTCTGAGCGAGCTCATGGCCGATAACTCGGGCTTCGTGATGAACTGCCTCGACGACTGGGTGGAGCTTTACAACTCCGGCGAAAACGAGGCGGAGCTCACGGGATACATACTTGCCAAAAACGGCGCAAAGTCAGAGGTCATGAAGCTCGACGGCATACGCATACCCGCTCACGGCTACGCGGTGGTGAAGCTCACCGACGATTCCCCGTTCCGTCTTTCAAAGGACGGCGGCGGAGTGACGCTGATACACGGCTCGAAGGTCGTCGACGAGCTCAGCTACGACGCATCGATCGGCGAGGGCTCGTTCTCCCATGAGGGCGCGTGCGAATATCCGACCCCCGGCTATCCCAACACGGCGGAGGGGTACGCGGCGTATCTTGACGCGCTGGAGCTGCCGGGCGTCAGGATAAACGAGGTCGTTTCATCCAACAGCACCCATATCCCCGTCGACGGGGAATACTATGATTTCGTGGAGATCTACAACGGCTCGGGCGAGGCCGTGGATCTTTCCCTCTATACTCTCTCCGATAAAAAATCGGAGCCCGAACGCTACCGCTTCCCCGAAACGACGCTGGAGGCGGGCGGCTATTTCATCGTCTACTGCTCCGGAAACGCAGCTCCCGACCAGGCGCCGTTCAAGATCAGCTCCTCCGGCGAGACGGTCTACCTCTTCCGCGAGGGAACGCTCGTCGACCGCGTGAAAGTGCCCGGCGATCTCAATAAGGACGCGAGCTACGGCCGTATCGGCAAGGGCTTCGAGTACATGAGCACCGTCACGCCCGGGGCGGAGAACGTTACGGGCTATCAGGCGGATCTTCCCGCGCCGACGGCGAGCCTGCCCTCCGGCGCGTACGACGCGCCGATCTCGGTCGAGCTCAAAGGTGAGGGCGATATCTACTACACCCTCGACGGCACCGAGCCGGGCGAAAAGTCGAAAAAATACACCGGCCCCATAGAGGTCAACAGCATCGCCTCGATCCGCGCAGTCGCCGTCGACGGCTCCAGAAGGAGCGAGCTCGCCTCGTTCTTCTACCTCGTCGGGATAGAGCACTCCTGCGCCGTTATAAACGTCGCGATAAAGAGCGAATACCTTACGGGCTCGGAGGGCGTTTTGAACCACGTCGATCCCGAATACGAGCATGAGGCCTTCGTTACAATGATGGATCAGGGCGAGCTGTGCTTCTCCGTTCCCTGCGGATTCAAGCTCCACGGCAACGACAGCAAGAAGGGCGACAAGCAGAACTTCCAGCTCCGCTTCCGCTCCGTCTACGGGATGAGCAAGCTCAAATACAAGGTGTTCGAGAACAGGGATATCGATACCTTCAACTCCCTGCTTTTAAAAGGCGGCAGCGAGGATTTCGTTTTCTGCGGCTTCCGCGACGAGCTCTGCACCTCCCTCGTGGACGGCGCGACGGAGCTTTCCGTGCAGGCCTACCGCCCCGTTATACTCTACCTCAACGGTGAATACTGGGGCTTCTACTGGCTGAGAGAGAGGATCGATACCGAGTACTGCGCGCAGAGGCTCGGCGTCTCCGCGGATTCGATCAACCTCGTAAAGGACTACGGCGATTCGGTGGTCGCGGGCTCGGGCAAGGGCCTCATGGACCTCATCAAATACTGCAAGACGCACGACCTGAGGAACAAGGAGGATTACGACTACGTCATGCGCCGCATAGACAGCACCAGCCTCATGGACTGGTACATCTGCCGCTCCTACATGGGCGACAGCGACCTTGCGAACCTCAGGTTCTATTCCTCCGCGGAGGACGACGGCAGATGGCACTGGTGCTTCTTCGATCTCGACTGGGCGCTCTGGAACAACACGGAGGACCCCATCGGCAGGACGGCGAGGAACGACGGCAACCACGCGATAATAGTCGCCCTGCTCAAAAACCCGGATTTCCGCGATAAGTTCTTGAAGCGCTACGCGGCGCTCATGGGCTCGATACTGAACGAGCAGGCGATAACGCGTAAGGCGGACGAGCTCGCGGCGATAATGGAGCCCGAGATCGAGGCCGACCGCGCGAGATACGGTCTTTCCGTATCGGGCTGGCGCAGTTCGATAGAAAAGCTCAAGAGCTACGTGAAGGACGGCAAGCGCGACAGGACGGTGCTTGCCGGGATACAGAACTATTTCGGCCTCTCGGACAGCGAGATGAAGGCCTATTTCGGCAGGACAAGGTGAACAAACGGCATTCGCCGCTCGATAAAGCTTAAATTATCCCCCGTTCAGGCGGGGAACGAAAGGAGAACGCACATGAACCAAAGGACGATGAGGCAGATATTCAAGGATACCGACTATCCCCACGTCAGCGGCACGAAGGAGGAGCTCGCCGTCGCGGAATACCTCAAGGCCTGCTGCGAAAAGCTCGGAGCAGAGGCCCGTATCGAGGGCTTCCGCGTTGCGATGGCGAACATAAAGGAAACGCATGTGTACGCCGACGGAAAGGAGATCCCCGCAAAGGCCTTCGCCTGCTGCGGCAGCGGGGAGGAGGAGGGCGAGCTTTACTACATGCCCTCTCTCGACAGGGTCTCCCTCGCGGGGGCTAAGGACAAGATCGTGCTCCTCGATACGCAGGGGGTCGGCGCGTTCGCCTACAAGGATCTGGTCGAAGCCGGTGCGAAGGCCATACTCTTCCGCTACGGCGATCTGCATTTCCCAAATAAGGACATCGACGAGAGGGACCTTCGCGAGCACGTCGTCAACGGTGAGAAGAAGCTTCTCTGTGCGATGCTCAACTGCGAGACGGCGATCTCCCTCGTCAAGAACGGCGTGAAGCGCATAAGGATCCATATCGAGCAGGACGAGTACGACGGCGAATCCCACAACGTCGTTGCGGAGCTGCCCGGCGAGACGGACGAGTGGATCGCGCTCTCCGCGCACTACGATTCCACCGCGCTCTCCCACGGCTCCTACGACAACATGAGCGGCTGCGTCGGGCTCCTCGGCGTAATGGACGCCCTCCGCGGCAAAAAACACCGTTACGGGCTCAGGTTCGTGTTCTGCGGCAGCGAGGAGAGGGGGCTTTTGGGCTCCAAGGCCTACGTCCGCGATCACGAGGAGGAGCTCAAAAAGATCGCGCTCAATATCAACCTCGACATGATAGGGACCTACATGGGCAAGTTCATATCCGTCGCCTCGGCGGAGGATAAGCTTCCCCATTACCTGACCTACATGGGCGCGGAGCTCGGGTTCCCCGTATCCGCAAAGCAGGGCGTCTATTCAAGCGACTCCACGAGCTTCGCCGACAAGGGCGTGCCCGCGGTCTCCCTCGCGAGGATAGGCGGCGGTCAGGTCGCGCCGATCCACTGCCGCTACGACAGGCCGGACATACTCTCGATGGATCAGATGCAGCGCGATATCGCCTTCATTGCCGAGTTCACAAGGCGCATGGCGGATTCCGCCGTCTGCCCCGTTGCAAGGGAGATCCCCGATAAGGTCCGCGGCGAGATGGACGAATACCTCTTCCGCAAGAGGAAGGAAGAAAGGTAAGGGGAGATAAGGAGAATGAAAGAGGAGGGCGATCGGCCCTCCTCGGTTTTTAAAAGGCGCGTCTCGAGGGATTCTCCTCGGAAGCGCATGACGCTTGCTTCCTCGGCGAAAAGCTAAAAAAGCCACGTTAAGTGGCTTTTTTCACGCTTTTCGCCCTTTCGGGGTTCGATCCCTCATGGATTCTGAACCCCGGTTTCGCAATTTCTTTAAGTCAAGCCTGCTTTTTGAGCGAAACCCAAGAGAAATCGCAAGCGATTTCTCGGGGTTCAAATACTATGTCGAGTGACGAAAAAGGAGAGTTGCAAAGCAACTCTCCTTTTTCGTGGCGCGCCCTGAGGGATTCGAACCCCCGACCTTCTGGTCCGTAGCAACATAATCAAGAAGCAAAAAATCTAATAAAATCAAGGATTTTTCAATTCTACGCAGCACTTTTCAGCCCCTCGTTTCGTTCATTATGTGCGGTTTCTCCCCATCTAAGCTAATAAGTGTGTTGGAAATCTGTGGTTTTGCGACTCGTTTTTTGGCATTCCGGCACCCTAAAAAGTGCCTATGGTATCATGTATTCCGAAGTCGCTCATTGTTATAGTAATCGATATAACAATCGATGCTGTCTTCCAACTCTTCAATACTGAAGTTAGGGAACAGCAGCGGAATCGTGTTTTACTTAATCACGATCAGATATTATTAGCTCTGCTATAAATGTCTATATCAACTGATACAATTTGGACATTGATCCTTTCGACGGCTTTTTCTCAAAAGCCCAAAGCCCCGCCGGCTGGCAGGGCTTTGGGCTTCTATTAAGGAGGGAAAAGGATCGATGGGGCCTAAGTTAGAACCCGCTGATCAATCCCATGGCATATCGGAGGATAGTGAGCGCATCTGCAGAGTCGACCGTTCCGTTGCCGTCGACGTCTGCTGCAGCAAGTGCATGATCGGAGAGCGACGTGAGGCCCATGGAGTAGCGAAGCGTTAGGAGCGCATCGGCAGAGTCAACTGCTCCGTTGTTATCTACGTCGCCCAATGTGTACGCGGGCGGCGTCTCGCCCGCCGGGGTGAGCTTCACGTCGTCCAGCCACGCGCAGTCCATACCGTCGGCGATCATCAGGTCCTTATCATATTTCCATGTGAAGCTGTAATTGCCTGCCGCCTGCGCAGTGAATGAATAGCTGAGCCAGCCGGTATCAGAACCGGTAAGGTATGTGATCTCGCTGCCGTTAACATAAAACCGCAGGTAGTCAAAGCCCGTTTCGCAGCTGACGTACCAATCGAAGCTCAGTACGTCGCCCTGATCCATGTGCAGATTCGAAAGCGATACAGTGCTTACGGTAGAGTCGTGACCGGCATTCGTCGATCGTGCCGCGACACGTCCCGGATAGCTTTCCATATCGACGACCCAGGGATACGTGCCCGATGAGGTAAAGCTCAATGTCCCTCCCTCAACGTTCAGGGCGTCGTTAAGATCCGGGGCGCCTTTGACGAGGACGTTCAGCGTCGCTGTGAAAGTTTGGCCGGTCGCCCGGTCGGTCGCCCGCGCTGTGACCGTTGCCGTGCCATGTTGGACGCCGGAAACGGTCAGGTCGAACATCGTGCCCGAAACAGCCGCCACGGAGCTGTTTGAGCTTGTATAGACGACGTCATAGTTGTTTGCGCCTGCGGGCTGACGGACGAGATCGATGTTCGCCGACGAGCCTTCGTAAACCGTGATGCTGTTCGGCTCGAAGCCGATACCGTTCAGCTGTACCGGATCGAGCGTACCGCCGGAGCCCTGGCTGATCGTTTGCGTTCGGACGTTATGAGCATAGTCTCCGACCTTGACGTAGACGGTTTGGCGGTTCCCGACGTTGAAGGCGAGCATGCTGAGAGCCCCGCGGTTGTTCTCGGCAACGGTCTTTTCCGAAATTAGCTGGGTGCAGGCTGCATCCGCATAAACGCCGACATAAGCGGTATAGTGGTTATCCTGAACGTGCAGCACAAGCTGACCGTTTCGAAGCTCCCAGTAACGGATCGTCGGAGCAGTCTTGTCGATCGTTACAGGGATCTCCCAATAAGCGTTCTCGTTTGCTTCAACATTAAAAGGCTTGTCATACGAATGGAGATATCCGATCATGCGCAGCTTGACTGTCGTACCCTCGGGCAGCGCCGTGCCGTTCCATGGATCGATCACGGTCCCTTCGCGAACGCCGATAGGCTGGCTTTGGAAAAAGAGGCTGTTCTCCATCATCTTCTCCATCCACGGGATATCCTTGCGGTAATACACTTCACCGGTATTCGCGTTCACGATCTCATAGCGGAAATATTCACAGCCGCGAAGGAGATAGGTTATCGCAACGTCGATCTTATCCATTTTGCCGTCGCCGTTCGGGCTGACAGACGCACGGTCCAAACTGAAATTATCAGTTGCGCCAAAGGGATTTTCGCCGAACTTCACGTATGTATTAGAACCGGTTTTCGAACCTGCGGCGTTTGTTCCCCATGTCGCGGGATACTGAGAGGAGCCGAGATATTGGTCGTAGTAATATCCGCGGTCAAGAACGGCGGGATACTCCCAATCCCCGTAAAAGCCCAGGAACGGTATTCCGAGATCAACGGTCCCATCGAGACGTATAAAGCCTTCGATATACGCGCCGAGAGGGAATCTCTCGTTGAGCTGTTCCCTGTACGGGTTGACGTTGACGGTAACGGTCACGGTCGTCCTGCCGTTTGCGGGAACGGTAACGGACGAGGGCTTCGATACCGTGACGCTCGATGTGATATCCTGCGGTGAGCCGGTCATAAAGTATGCGTTGACGCCGTTCACCGAGGTCGGCGAGGTGCCTTCGATGAGAACGTTAGCACCCACCGTATAGGTGAGGGCAGTGTTCCCGAAGTTCACGATATCGAATCTGAGGGTAAAAATGCCGCTGCGCGCGTCATCATCACCAAGCTCGAGCTTTGGACGCACGGAACCCGCGACCTCTATATACGCCTTTGTAGTTACCGCCGCCGCGAGGTCAGCCTGGCCTGCGCCCTGAAGACGCGGGGACCAAAGCACGCCGTTCGTTCTCGACGGGACGGCAGTGTTCATCAGAAGCGTGTTGACCATATTCATCTTCTGCACCTCGGAAAGATCGGGGAACGCGGAATTGACGTATTGGCGGATCAGCGCCATGCTGCCCGCGATGTGCGGGGAAGCCATGCTCGTTCCGCTGTAGGAACTATAGGAGTCGCCCGAATAATTCGAATCTGTCGCAGCGGTGATGTTATCCCCCGGCGCCATTATCTCCGGCTTTATGGCGAGGTCCGAGGTAGTGCCCCAGCTTGAATAATCCACAGCGGGTGCAGCGGAGGCATTGTTGAGGCTCGCTGCAACGGATAGAGCGGCTGAAAGGGTGCTCGGCGTGGATACAAGGCCGTTGTCGATATCAAATGTGGGCATATAGCCGCCGAGATTATTGCCCGCACCGCAGAAGACGCTGTTTCCGGCAGCGCACGCGAGGTTGACGCCCTGCGCGATCAAAAGATCACAGGCATGTTCCATATCCGCGTCGCCTTCCGTGAAGCCTCCGTCTGCGCCGAGGCTCATGTTTACGGAATCCACTCGCAGATAAGCACAGTCCTCAAGCGCCGCAAGGACCTCTGCCCATTCAGCCTCCTCACCGTGGAAGACCTGCATCGAGAGTATCTGGGCGTTATAAGCGACTCCGCGCGCATGCGTATCGTTGCCGGCGCAGATCGAGCTGACGTGCGTGCCGTGGTCGGACTGCGCGGTCGAGTGATCGACATTCGTACCGCCGGTATAATAGTTAAAAGTGAACGGGATCTTCGCGCTTTGGTATAGTGCCGCTCCGGTGAGCGTACCGCCGGTATACCTCTGCTCCGCGCACAGATCGTATTGATCCAATATGCTTTGCAGCAACGCCGCGTTGAAATGCGGGCTGTCCGGAGCCAAAGCAAAGTTCGGATGATCCTTCTTTATCCCTGTGTCGATAACGGCGATCGTCATCCCCTGGCCGGAGTAGCCGAGCGCCCAGAGATCGTCCGCGTTTATATAGCCGACGGAGGTTGCGAGCCTTGTGGGCTCGTCGACCTTTCCGACTTCGCGCGGCAGCGAATAAACGTTGGAACGGTAGCAGTCCGCGACTCCGGGGAGCGCCTTGATCCTTTCGATAAGACGGTATTCGCCGCGGAACGCAAAGCCGTTGAACAGGAGGCTGTATCGGAAAGCGGGCTCAAGCGGTTCGCCGTTCAGCATTTCACGTCTGATAGCGGAGATCACCTTATCCTGCGCGGCAAAAAGCGCTTTGGAAGCCTCGGCAGACTTCATTTCCCCGATGTGGGCGGTTTCCAAAACCGGTGAAGCTTCGAGCTTGACCATTATCGTTACGATCTCATTCGGATCCGCTGCCTGCGGAAGCGCGGCCTCCCCTGCTGTTGCCCTATGGACTTCTTCTGCCTGATAAGGCCTTTCGGCGTACCCTACAGAAGGCAGTACCGAAGTCAGCAGGAGCATAAGAGCAAGCAATACCTGTAAATACTTTTTCATAATTTGCCTCCTTTTTTATTCATGTATAATGGTTTAGATACTTATCTAATACACCTAGGCGGATTATATCATACGGGGTTTGCAAATACAATACATATTTGAATGTTTTCAAAAAATGTTGGCTAAAGTTGACAGCGCAGGGCAAATATGTTATTTTAATGGCGGATCTAAGCAGGGGACGAAAGCTGTCTATCCCCACAACAAACGAACCGCTGCAATGCAGCAAAACGAAAAAAGGATGCTGAAACATTATTATCCGGTCGACGATGCGATCGTCTATTTCACAAACAGGATCGAAAAGCAGACCAATGCCGAGTATTCGGCAAAGCTTTTGAAAACGCACGCGAACATCGGCGCGCAGATCGAGCACGTGCTGATGCCATCGGTGGAGCTGGAGCGCAGACTCGATCTCGGCATACCGGAACTCGATCCGGAAAGCGAGCTCCTTTTCGGTCTGGACAAGTCCATCGGCGGTGAAAAGCAGCCTCTCTCGAACGCCGCATGGCTCCTTCTCGGCTACCGCGCGGGCCTTGGAGAAAAGGAAAACGACCTTGACGAAATGGTACGCCGCAGGCACTCGCTTTCCGCGAAGGAACGGGACATGCTTTTCCTGAGCTATTTGTTCGACCTTGAGGATACCGAAGCGCCAAAGCTCGTTGACAGGGCGGGCGAGCCCGGACTGATCACCGACATGATCAGCCGCAGCGGGATCAATTCTCTCACGCGAATAAAGCTTATTGAGCTCTATATGAATTTCGACGCGCATATCGACAGACTGGCAAAGATACTCGCCCCCGCAGTCGGCATCATTAAAGACAGCGAAGAGGTTTACGAAAGCGCGGCGGAGAAGCAGCTTGAAGCGCTTGCGGCGGAGAAGGATCTTTCCGCCTATATGCTGAAAAAGCACAATTTCAAGCTGAGCAAGTCCGAGAAGCATATCCTGCATCTCAGTATCCTCGCGCCGCATACCGTCAATATCCGCGACGGAGTTTTCGGCAATATGGACGTATATCTCGGCGTCGGTGTGAACGACCTTGCGGGGCTGCTTTACGCCGGAAAAGACAGCGACCGTCTGGCGGCCGTGTTCAAACTGCTTTCCGATGAAACGCGTCTCGAAATGCTGCAGGCGATAAGCCGCCGCCCGATGTACGGGCTCGAGCTTGCGGAGGCGTTCTCCGTGACCGCGCCTACGGTCTCCTACCATATGACGAAGCTCGTTATGAGCGGATTGGCCGAGAGCTACTTCGAAGGCGGAAAGAGTTATTTCAAGGCCAATACGCAGGAACTGCTCGCCCTCAGAAAGAACTTTGACTCGTTCTTCGGCATAGGTGTGCAGAAGCCGGTCAAAAAGGGCACTGATGACTGATTTGCGGCAAAAACAAAACCGAGAGAACGATTTTCCGTGCTCTCGGTTTTTTGTTGTGATTTAACGGCTTTTCGACGCAGAAAACCTATGTCTCCTTAAGTGAATGCCCCCTCAGCGGCATTTTTGTTGACAGGGCGGTTCAATGCAAACTAAGCTAACCCCATCGCGCGCCTGAGGATGATCAGCGCATCAATCGATTCGATCAGGCCATTGCCGTCTATATCTCCGGCTATGAGCGCATCGCCTTCGAGCTGAACGATCCCCATTGCACAGCGAAGGGCCATGAGCGCATCCACAGAGTCGACGATGCCGTCGCAGTTCACGTCGCCCGGGAGTATCTGCGGCGGCGGTGTGGGAGGAGGCTCTGTCCCTCCGATAAGCGCGGTCATGCTGAGTATACCCGCGCCGCCTCCCGAAAGTCCATGATCCACGGCCGCGGACCGCAGCATATCCATTACTTCATCCGCGCTCAAATCGGGATCAAGGCTTTTCAGCATTGCGCAGGCGGCCGCAGCATGGGGAGCGGCCATGCTCGTTCCGGTCTGAGCCTGGAAGCTGCCGTTCGGCATAGCGCTGACGATATCGACGCCCGGAGCGGTGATATCCACGGAGTTCCCGATGTTGGAACCGGACCACATATTGAAATTCCGATCATGTGCGGCGACGGTGAATGCGCGCTCGATGCACGCCGGATAGCAATAGCCAACATTCGTGCCGTCGTTGCCGGAGGCGACGCAGTAGACGGTCCCCGCGTCGCTGCCGGCGTTGATGACGCTCGTATAGGCGTCAAAGGTCTCGGGATAATACCCGCCGATGCTGACATTCGCGACCTGTGCGCCGTGCAGATAGGCGTACTGCATACAGTTGATTATGTTTGAGGTTATCGCACTTCCGTAATCGTCCGTACACTTAAGAGGCATGATCCTGACGTTCGGAAGAGTGCCGTCCACGACCGTTCCCGCAACGTGTGTGCCGTGGAAGAAACCGCCGGTGACGTCGTTATCGTTGTCCGCAAAATCATAACCCGGGACTGTCCTGCCGCTGAAATACGGCAGGCCCGTTTCAAGCCCCGTATCGATGACGGCGACGATGATCTCGGGCAGAGCGTTCACGTCGCCGCCTGCCTGCTCGAGCAGCCATTCATTGAAGGCATATGCGTCGATATAGTCGGCGCCGTAGCCCCATGAATGGAAGCTGTCGACATTCGGCTCCTGCATAGGCGCGGCATTTACAGCGGAGAGCTCGCTTACGGATACTATCGCGTCCGGCACAGCGTATTCCACCGTATCGAGAAGCCGGAGCCTTTCCGCTGCCTTTCGTGCCTCGTTGGGCGATGAATACTGTATCACGTAACGCCCGCACCCGTAAACGTATGCCACGGCGTCGCTTAGGTCCGGTGCCGCGCCGCATTTGACTATCAGCCTTGCGGTCCCATAAGGATCATCGCTTTTTTCAGCCTTCGGCGCATATTCTCCTACCATCTCGTTGAGCTCCCGGCTGAAGGTCAAAAGCGCTTCCGTCTGCTTGCCCGGATCCGTCTCCGCGGATACAGCCGAGGCCGGATGAAAAACCGTAAGGAACGCCGTCATCATCAAGATAGGAAGCAATAATGCCAATGCTCTTCTCATATACGTCTCCTTTCGGGGCATTCTGCCCCGCTCCGCTTTGCTTATATTTGATATTAGCGGCAAAAAAGATGCTTGTCAAGACTATCGAGATATTTTATGCAAATAAAATTATTAGATAATGTTCTTATCGCGATCCTCTTTAGCTCATTCCCTGCCTAACGACCGGTCGTGATCGGTGACTCGCAAGCGTTTTTGACGAATAACATCCATCAATAGTTCGCTCGAACTCGTTCAATATGCGGCTCTGCGAGGTCATATAAAAACCGATCAAGCTGCGTTTCTCAGCATGGTTTTTCAATGTTTTCTCAAGCGTGAACAAAGCACACCTCGCCGCACTCACCTGAACAGCGCGAGACTGCTCCTGACTATCCGGTCGATGAACGAAACGACCTCCTCGCGTGGGTACTTATCGTAGCCCTCGACGACGACGTGCATTAGCCCGTTGGAAAGGTGTGTAAAGAGCATCTCAAGCTCGGCGTCCGTAGCGTTGAGCTGCCGCTTCCATGCCGCTATCCCCGGCTCCCTTGCGAGAGCGATCATCCTCGAAAGCACAGTAGGGCTCGCGCCGCCGAATATCAGCACACGGCAGGCATCTCCATGTTGCTCGACCATTTCATAGATCGCCTCGACGAGCGAGCTCACGTCGAACACGCCTATCCTGCTGAGCGACCTCGCGAACGCGTCGAGTATCTCCTGCTCTATGCTCTCCATCAGCGCGAAGCAGTCGCTGTAATGGGAATAGAAGGTCGCGCGGTTGATCTCAGCCGCCTCGCATACCTCCTTGACGGTGATCTTGTTGACGGGCTTTTCACGCAGCAGGGAGAGGAACGATTCCTTTATCACGCGCCTTGTGTAGCGCACTCTCGCGTCGGTCTTACTCATGGCATTACCTCTTTTTTATAGTTTCGGCAACACGGCGGAGGCTTGTGTTGCTTTTCTTTCTTACGCCCGAACATTGTCGGTTGCCCCGCGGGTGCATATCGATTATACTTGAATCGTGAAAGATAATCAACACCTGTGCGGATAAAAGGAGGAAAGGGGTATGTTCGGAAAGTATCTCGTTACCGGCGCGACCGGCTTTTTAGGCCGCGCGGTGCTGAATGAGCTTATCGGGAAGGGAGCATACATACGCGCCCTTGTCATATGGAGCGATCCCCTTGAATCGGAATTGCCTCCCGGGATAGAGATCGTTCACGGCGACATTTGCAGAGACTCCTCGCTCGAACGTTTATTTGCAGGTGCGAATGAGGATACTTGCGTCATACACTGTGCGGGGATAGTTTCGGTCGCTTCCCATCCGGGGAGGAGCATCTACCGAGTCAACGTCGGCGGAACGAACAATATCATCCGTTACTGCAGAAGGATGGGAGTCGGGAAGCTGGTTTATGTCAGCTCCGTTCACGCCATACCCGAGAAGCCCAAGGGCGTTGAGATGACCGAGGACGCCGTGTTCTCTCCGGATCTCGTTAAAGGGCATTACGCCAAGAGCAAGGCGATGGCGACGTCGCTCGTGTTCAAAGCTTCCTCAAAGGGCCTCAACGCTTCCGTGGTGTTCCCTTCGGGCATAATCGGCCCGGGCGACGCAGGCAATGGGAGCATAACGAATCTGCTCCTGCCGTTTATAGCGGGCAAGCTCCCGTTTGCTGTCAAGGGCGGCTATGATTTCGTGGACGTGCGCGACGCCGCGGCGGGAGTTGTCGCCTGTTCCGAGCATGGCGAAAAGGGACGCGGCTACATACTCTCCGGGCATTACGCAAGTATCGCCGAAATACTCGAGGCGGCAAAGCGAACGCTCGATATCAAGCGCCGCGTGATCTATCTGCCGATAGCCCTGGCAAAGCTCGCGGCTCCGCTATATGAAAAACGGAGCCTCCGCAAGAAAAAGCCTCTCTATTTCACCCCTTATTCCGTCGCAGTGCTCGGCTCCAACAGCCTTTTCAGCCGCAGGGCCGCCGCTTCCGCGTTCGGCTTCTCTCCGCGGCAGGTCGCCGACAGCATACGCGATACCGTGCTTTGGCTGAAAGAGCGCAGGACGACGCCTTGACCTTGCTGCGTCCGTATGAGATAATCATTGAGAGGCGGCACGAAGACGCTGTTTCCATAGAAGATCAATATTAAAGGAGGTTCCACCTTATGAAGTTTTACAAGTGCGCACATTGCGGAAACATCATCGCCTACATCCACGATTCCGGAGTTCGCGCGAGCTGCTGCGGAGAGGTCATGCAGGAGCTGATCCCCAACACCACCGACGCCGCGGGCGAAAAGCACGTCCCGGTCATCAGCATCGACGGACAGACCGTCACCGTTACCGTAGGTTCTGTACTGCATCCCATGCTTGACGTCCACTACATCGAGTGGATCATGCTCGAGACCAGAGAGGGCCGCCAGCGCAAGGCATTGAAGCCCGGCGATGAGCCCAAGGCCGTATTCGCTCTCGTTCCCGGCGACGAGGTCGTTGCCGCCTATGAATACTGCAACCTCCACGGCCTGTGGAAAGCGGAGTGACAAAAAGACAGGATGAGCCGTCCCGACCGGGGCGGCTCTTTTCCATATTGGAGCTTGGCTATATCGGCGCTTATACGAAGATAAGCTCGTTCAAAACGATCTCTTCCGCTCTTGCCCTAATGGAGTTCATCTTCCGCATTCATCACGTCAACGATATGAAACCGAACATTATTCATACTAAAACTGTCCACTTTTGGGGTGCAGGTCAGTTGGCTTTCTATGGCGTTTTGCCTCTTCAAATAGCCTGTCCGTAATGCAGATTATCCTTTCTCTCTTGCGCGGATTCTCCTCGTATTTCGTTCTGACAAGCATAATCTAGTTAACAATATTACTTCGCATAGTAATTCTAACCGAATAATCTTCTTCCTCAATGGCGGTAAATGCAGTCCATTTATTTAATATACATACTTGTTCAATGTGATGATCTAACTTGTTAATTAGAGCTGGATTTTGATTATTGATGTATTCCGAAAGTTTAGAAAAATCAGCTATCACGCTGTCGAGGTTAACGATGACGCTGATTTTTTCCAAGACAGTACTGGCCCTCAATGATCCATTCGTATTATTAGATTTGCTGAATACTTTTACACACTCGAATGTATCGACGAGGGATAGCAGAAGCAGTAAAGGTGTGTTGATTGAAATAACAAAGTTGGAGGTGGAATGAAGCTTAGTTAGTTCAGAACCATATTTCACATCATCAGATGTACTAGAAGACTTAAATATGTTATGTTGTGCGATTGTCAGACAACTGGCTTTTGCGTTAAGTAGGTCTTGCTCGTATTCTTTGCTACTATAATCCTCATCATTATTCCGCCTTTTTACTTGCCGCCTTACTAGCCTATCAAAGATTTTTACGCCTCCCAGGATTCCATGATCCAGCAATTCGTGGTCTTCTGGGAAACGTGGATGAAGTTTTTTACGAGCATAATCATCATAAGCTTCTATCTCTTTGTATGTATAGGCAAGTGCTTCCGAATGCGTTCTTGCATAATCAATAAAAATACTAAGGTCATTGATATTAGGTGCGGCCACATCTTCTAACAGATAATAAGATGTGATCCTTCTGTAATCAAGATCTGGGTTCCTTAAATCCGTGGAGTAATATGCCCAGTCATGATAAAGAGATGTTAACATCCAGAGATGGATAACCATTCCGGGTTCACTTTTAAACTCAAACGCTGTCTTAATACTTTCGAAGAATTCAAAGCAGTTTATAAAAACCAAACCAATAAAGAACGTGATAACGGAATGTCTTGCGCGTATTTTTGCAAATTCATACATAGGATTGCTGCTATCGACTTCCCGATAGTCTTCATCCTTCAGAACCCATCTAATGAAATCAGCACTGTTTTCATCTGAAGCTAAAACTTCACGAACACTGCTCCACCTGGCACTTGGGAATAAATCTGAATAGGCTTTCTCTATCTTGTTCATCAAAGTATCCGGTTCCAAAGACTTGCTAATGGAGTCTTTGTTATCATTTGAATTCGGCTCTAGAAGCATAATGACCTCCGACTGATTTTTCATGATTATATGACAAATTTCGAGGCAGGTCAAGCGGGCGTGCATTCCAATTGTGTCCATAGGCAAATGGTCTTTTTGCATTCGCATAATCTATTCCAGCAAACTGTATGCATATATAGTGCCTAATAAAATGCTCTGCGGAAAGGTCGCAGCGGTTTGATCTTTCTTTCCTTTATCATGATTTCCTCAGTTATGGAAAGCAAGAATTATAGCTGGATTTATTTTTAGAACAAAGTTTTAAGACGATTTCATTAGAATGCCAGAAATTTAATAGACTAATGCACAAGTTTATCAGAAAGAATTCTTGACAAATTCGCATGATTTCCATATAATATCCATAAGAGAGGTGATAATATGCTCGAAAACGAACTTGAAAAGATAATAAGGGATATTCAGAACGTTCAAAGCGAGAGCAACACGGTCGAGGTAAAGTCCGCAAAGAACGGATGCCCCAAGGTGCGCGAGACGCTGTCTGCTTTTTCTAACCAAACCGGAGGCGGGATCATTGTATTCGGTGTGGACGAAAATGATAGTTTCAGCGTCTGCGGGGTTTACGATGCGGCCGATCTTATCAAAAAAGTCGATGCGCAGTGCCAACAGATGACGCCCGTGATAAGACCTCTATTTACCACTGCATCGATCGATGGCAAACCCGTTGTTTCTGCCGAGATACAGGAGATCGACAATTCCGATAAGCCGTGCTTTTACAGCGGAGTCGGCAGGATCGGAGGCTCCTATATCCGTTCCGGCGACGCAGACAGGCTCATGACAGAATACGAGGTCTACAGCTTTGAAGCATTCAGAAAGAAGATTCATGATGAACTCAGGATCTCGGAGAGAGCGGAAGAAAGGGACGTCAGGACTCCGGCATTCGATCTCTATCTCGATCTGCTGAAAGGCAAGAAGCCTCATCTTGCAGGCCTCCCCGTGGAGGAGATCGGCAGGCTGCAGGGCTTCACAGAGGATGGAAAGCCCACTCTCGCGGGATTACTGCTGTTCTCAAGCTATCCTCAGGCGTTCTTCCCGCAGCTCTGCATAACTGCGGTATCCGTACCCGGTACGGAAATAAGCAGTACTGGAAGCGTTGGTGAGCGGTTTATCGACAATAAGAGGATCGACGGCACCCTTCCGCAGATGGTGGATGAAGCGCTTCTGTTCGTCCGCAAGAACATGAAAACTGCTACGATAATCGATCCCTTGACGGGGAAACGAGTCGACAGGACGGAATACCCGGTAATCGCGCTCAGGGAACTCATACTCAACGCCCTTATCCACAGGGATTACAGCATCCATACGGATTCAACGCCTGTGACGATCAGGATGTTCAGCGACCGATTTGAGATAGAGAACCCGGGTGGCCTGTATGGAAGGATGACTCTCGACAGGCTCGGAAAAGTTTCTGCGGATACGAGAAATCCCTCGATAGCAAACGCGATGGAGATTCTGGGCGAGACCGAGAACCGTTACAGCGGGATACCGACAATCATAAGCGCTATGGAGGAATACGGCTTGCCAGCCCCGAAGTTTGAGAATGACAGAGGGGTATTCAGGGCAACGCTCTACAACCGCTCCGTACCTGCACAAAAGCTCGATCCGGAACAAGCGGAGATAATCGCCTTTTGCAGGACTCCCAAGAGCCGTGCAGAGTTGGCAGAGCTGTTCAAAGGAAGGATCACTATTGCCTATGCTATGGAAAAGCTCATAAAGCCCATGGTCGAGGAAGGCCTTCTCGCGCTTACGATTCCAGATAAGCCGAAGAGCAAGTACCAGAAGTATTATGCAGCAAGGCAATGATGCGCTCTCAATAACCACGCTGATTTGAAAGGAGAAGGATTCTAAATGTCACAGAGTTGTAATGTGTGCGGAACTCAGAATATAAAGTTTTATCCTGTTATTCCAGATGCAGTTATGATCAAATGCCCGGTATGCGGCAATTACCTTTTTACAGCCAGTTCTGGAGGAAATAATAAGAGTATTCCTCAGAACAAGAACAAGCTAGCCTCATATTTGTTTTATAATGCCATACATGACGAACATGATTTAGAAGGGGTTGTTGGAGGAACAAACTTTATAGGAACTCAAGAGGAATATGACCACTTTAAAACGGTATATGTAAGGATTTCGCATATTACGGATGATGTGATCACAAATTGGTATCCCAAAACATTTAACGAGAAAATTAACAGGATACTGTTAATGTTAGCTCAAAGAACAAGCGTTATGGGTGCTGCCATTGAGCTGACCAATGAAGAGAAAATGGCTTGTTTCTTTATTGATAGATATAGAGCGGATAATCGCAGTTTGCTGGATCATAAGGCCATCTATAGCCAGGTGGATTTTCTAAAAGACTATATGACAAAAAACGAGTTGCTCAGCAATGTTGCATTTTCTTCAGATGGGCGCATGACTTGCCGACTTGCTCCTAAGGGATGGCAGCGTGTTGATGAGTTACAGAAAGATAACTCACGTTTGATGCAAAAACAAGTATTTGTAGCTATGTCGTTCAAACCCGAGATGGATCCAGTAAGAGCAGCAATAAAAAAGGCTATTATTGGCTGTGGATATGAGCCGAGAATCATGGACGAAATAGAGCATAATCATCAGATAGTTCCGGAAATGCTATATGAGATTCGACAAGCAAGATTCGTTATAGCCGAATTAACCGGGCACAACAACGGAGCATACTATGAAGCCGGATATGCTTTGGGCTTAGGAAAAGATGTTATTCATGTCTGCAAAAGCGAACAGTTTGGAACTGATGGACACTTTGACGTCAAACAGGTCAATACGGTTCTTTGGGATAATGAAACAGAGCTTGCTGAAAAGCTGGCAAAAAGGATCAAAGCAACGATTGAATAATGATTTGTATGGCACAAGAGGTGCTGTTTGCCTTGATGGAAATGCTTATTGCACTTCAAAACTAAGGGCCCCATATGTGTATACGAACGGAGCCCATTTTTTAGTGTTTACATGCAGGTACTATCTAAATGCTCATTCAGCGCCTCTATTGCCGCGTCCTCTTTAAACTGAGTCAGGTGGGTATAAATGCTCAGCGTGACCTCTACGCTTGAGTGCCCAAGAAACTTCTGGGCGGATTTCACATCGACGTTTGCGTCAAACAGCATGGTTGCATATGTGTGACGCAGCATATGCGCGGTGAATGGCTCCATCTTCTGTATCCGGGGCCTCTGCTTGCAGTCGCTTATGAACCCTCCCGCGCATACGTTCAGGTAGTTCATGTAGGAATCCCATGCCCGCCTATATGCGGTATAGGTCATAAGCTCTCCTTCGACAGAGGGGCATATCGTTCCGCTTGTCTTCTTTGTTTCGATGAGAGGAGCAAGCAGTACGTTCGGGATCGGGACACACCTCGTTCCCGCCTTTGTCTTCGGCGCTTTTATTGTGGAGGCGTTCTTTAGGAAGCAGAGAGACTTCGTTACATGGATCAGCTTTTTGTCTATATCGACGTCTTCCCACTGCAGAGCAAGCATCTCTCCCCTCCTGAGGCCGGCATACAGCATTATCATCACCGGAAGGCCCATCCTGTGCCCTCTCCAATTATCCGTCACAAGCTTGATCTGCTCAGGGGATAATGGCTGGCGAGCATTTGCCTCCTTGTTTGGTATGGTGACGCCGGCAAAGGGGTTTTTCATAATGAGGTCCGAATCAACGGCGACCTTCATGATCCTTGCGGCGATCTGCTTTATATCCCTCATGGTATGCGTGGAATAATCGTTTTTCGCAAGATTGCTGATGATCGACTGCAGATGGATCTGCCGAAGATCCCGCACCTTCATCCCGCCTATATAAGGAAGCAGATGGTTCTTAACGGTTAGGCCATTGTGATAATGCCATCGTTCGGTTGCCGTCGGATTATACTGCTCGAACCAAATATCGGACAGTTCCTTAAAGGTCATATCATTTTTCCAGACAGCAATACCGTTATTGATCTGCTGCGTGAGCTCCATCACCTTTGATTCGAGCTCCTTTTTTGTTTTCCCATACACAGACTTGCGGATATAGCTTCCGTCCTCTTTCCTTCCGACGACCATGTTCTTATGATACAGGCCGTTCTCTCTTTTCTTAGCTTTTGCCATGTTATTGCCTCCTTCTGTCATTGAGTTCGATTGCAGTATAAACGGCCTTCGTTGATATGTTGAGGATGCCGATGCATCTTTTGAAACAATTATTGAACATGCTATTACTCGCTTCTTCCGGGAAAGATCTTCTTTTCATGTTCATCCAGCCATGCAAAGAGCTTCTCTTTTTTGACCATACGCCTCTTCCCTATCACGATCACTGGGAAATCATTTGCACGAAGCATGTAGTAGACGTTAGTGCGCGCAAGACCGGTAAGCATAACGATGTCATTTGCGTCAAGGAGCAGGGGGACGTCCTCATAACTACAGTATCGCTTTGCTTCGGGATCGTTTCTTGTTTCAGCTTTCATATTTCTCCATTAACTCCTTCATACAGTTGCTTCTGATCTTTTTTGATATCCTTTGGACTTTTTTCATAAGAGCCTGTCTTGATACTCTGATCGCTGCCGAATACTCGACCATACTTCTTTTATTGATGAACACCTCCATAGCAATGATCCTGTCGAGGCCTCGAAGTTCGTCGAGCTTTTCGTTGATAACGGAGATAAATAGCTCATCCGTTGATCCGCATAACCTGTCCAGAATATCGCCATCCGGTCCGGGCGTGCTTGGCATATCTTCCGCGAATAACGGGTTTTCGGTTTCTTCGGTAGCCTCATAGATTGCGTCAAGAGAGATGCAGCCTTCTTCCGCTTCCCGAGCATATATGTATCGCATACGCCTGTCGTTAGACGTCATGAAGCTGAATACTTCCTTTGTTACTTCGATCCATTCCCCAAATGCCTTTGCAAAGTAAGTCTTCTTTCCATCATCATCCTTCACGACCTTATAGTTTTTGTTTTTCATCTTTTTCCTTTCCACCTGAAAGGTGCCTTGGGAAAGGACAGAATAAGGAGCTATACTGCCGGAGTGAGTTCAATACCGTCCGATTGAATGCATTAAGATAAGGGTATTGAATCTCGGCTTCCCGTTAATGCCGGGAACCTTATTCATATCCTTTGCCCTTAATGCATATCAGGCATTGAATGTTGCATTCAGGAATCAGCTTCCTGTGCGCTACATAATACAGATTTGCCTGGAGAATAAACAGGACTTTGAAAGTCCTGCCAGAAAGCTAATAATCTGTTGGTTAATTTATTTTAGAAATGCTGAAAACTCCAATTAATAACTCTTAATAAGGACTTTTAAAGTCCACACGACGCACAATATATTTTATTTTTATGCAAAATCTTTGTCCCCTTTTGGTGGGTTCAATTGTAATAAAGGTAGAGCGCAGATAGCTCGGACTCTATCAAGCGACTTGAAAGGTTTGCTAATAATGGAGGTGATAGTAGAATTGTGCAGTTGCTCCTGCCTTTGCTAATATGCTGCAGGTTGGGTTTGTAAAACAACTTTAACAAAGAAAGGAAGATTAACAATGAAAAGGTTTTTACTTGCACTTTTAGGCGTGCTGATGATCTGCTGTTCGCTTTCTGCATCAGCAAATGGTGCTGTTTCAACGAAGCGAACTGAAAAAACCGCTTCTAGTCTTTATGATGCAGAGCAAATCCTGTATATGCCGGCATCTAACAGCAAGACTACTAGCGTTGGCTATTTGGAGGATGAGCCCTTTAACATGGGCCCGGAGTCTTTCGTGGTAGAAGACGGAGCGATTTACATTCTTGACACTGTGAATTCAAGAATAATCATTGAAAACAATAACAGCTTCTCGACGATTGATCTTCCCGGGGTATCATACCCCAAGCATATGTGTGTTGCTAATGGAAAGATTTATGTTACCGACGATGAAAGCAATGCTTTGTTTGAGATAACTAGGGCAAAGAATACCATAGACAAGTATACCTTGCCTGATGATATGACTTCTGATTTTGTTTACAGAATCGAATCCAATAAAAATGGCAACATTTCCCTGACAGATCAGAATCTTCAAACGTACTCCTTTGACTGTGTTAAGCATATATGGAGCAAATCTGCAAAGATCTCATGTATTGCTGACTGTGATGACGAGTTTATAATCAACACTGATGATGGAGCCGCAGTAACCATTAGAGCCGGTAAAAATACTGCTGCGCAGTACATTACTCAGTCAAATGGTCGGATTGTGCTGGGCATCTATGAATTTGTTCCTGATGTTCCGGTGCTTAAGTTTGAACGAACAATAAGGTTCTACAATACCGAAGGAGAATTTGTTGGCTGTACCTTGATTGAAGAAAACGAAGCATTTGCCTATCCTTCCGATGATGTATATGAATCTTCTGATGGTTCTATCTATGTAATGCACTGCATGGATGATGGTATTTATATCACCAGACCATATTTAAGAATGGAATACGATTCGGAAATGGAGTTGAAAACTCAAGAGGCGAATGAGCTCTGTAGGTATTATGGTGTTAACACCAGGACACAAGGGCCTGCAATTACTTCTTACACTCGAAGTACTGTGCGTTCAAGAGCAATGAGTTGTGTCGACTATTCATGGACCTTCAAGCCTTCTAAAAATGCAACGATAAGGACGTACAATGGTACAACTATCATCTTACCGGTTGATGAAGCAGGTGTGACAAGCAACAAGTCTATGACTGGTATTCCTTATTGCAGAGGAATGCATGACGGCCCGAGCAGTTTTGCCAGCAAACTCAACACGATTTACCCAGATGATGGCTTGAACAAGTACTATACGGCAGGAAATGTTGCCGCTCATCATGTGTATGGTTCCACAGGACTTGACTGTTCTGGACTGGTTTGCTATGCTTATCATGCCCCAAGCAGTTCCTATTGGACTACCGGAGACTTTGCTGATCCCGATAATGGATACTATATCAGCACGGTTTCCACCACCGGCAGTGAAACGCAAAGCCATATCGAGTTAATGAAAAAAATGGATTATATGGTTGAGGCTGGAAACCATATTGTCCTTTATGATGAATGGCATATTACAACCGATGTAAAAGTAATTCATGCTTCAAGAAACACTTATGGTAAAGTTGTGAATAAGAATTACAGTTTCTCTTACCTTGATGGTTTCTTGATGAAGAGCCCGTATTCGTGTACTGTTGGTGGCTGTCAAAACACCTATACAGATAATGGCACCAATCATGTTTGCACTTGCTCCATTTGCGGTAACTCGGTTGAAGAAGACCACTCTTATAGGGCTGTTTACAGTCATTCAGATGTTTATCACTATCATGAATGCATTAAGTGCGGAGCTCGAAAGGATATCGCATATCATTCGTTCGTGTGGAGTGGGACAACATATAGGTGCTCTGTATGCGGATATGAAACAAATAGCCCTATAACTCCATACTCTATAGGTTCGGGATTACAGTCCTGCAAGAAGGACTATGATTCCAAGATTATACAAACGCTGAATTAAGGAGGCTTTATATGAAACGGACCATCGTATTCTTCTTGATGATTATCCTTCTTTGTTTTGCTGCGGCATGCTCGTCGAGCACCGAGCCAACTGTTACAGCTGTTCCGACAGAGATTGTAACTGCGCAACCCTCGGCACTGATCGTTCCTACAGCTACTGCTGAGATACAAACGGAAACACCTGCTGAAGTGGTCTCTCCCATGCCCACAAATCATCCAACGGAAACACCTGCTCCTGAAGTTATATCCTTTGAGGACTGTGCTGAAGAGATACTCCGGCTTATTCCGTATAAAGCATATGATGGTCCGCTTCCAACGAATGCGCCTAGTGATTCTGTATTATACCTGATAGATGATGGCAGTGACATTTCATCGTTCGGTCCATTTCTCTTTGCTGTCGATGGTGAAACAAAAGTCGTATGTGACTTTGGAGTCGCACCAATAAGGGGTATGTATATGTATGATGCAAATGGCCAGCTTGTCTGTCATAGTGAAATAGCCCTAAGTGACTATAGGCTTGCAGTACTCTTAAAGGGAGTTCTTTATACGGTTGAAGGTGCTTTCGATGTTGAATCAGGATCCTTGCTGTCTGAATACAGCATACCTGATGACGTTGTTGATGAGAATATGCAGTTGATTGATCAGATGCCTAAGATGATCTTCAGCAGCGCGTCGAGAGAATCGGGTATTTATACGCTGAGCTATGATTATTATGAAATTGACAGTAAAAACATGTGGACGAAAACAGAATCGCTCTGCAAGATGGTCGAGGATAGTAACGGCGAATGGACGAGGATCACTTTTGCGAGTGGAACAGAGTTGACCTTTGATGGCTGCGGTTATTCTGTATTAGGTAAAGACCGCGATGGCAATTTCTATTTCACCCGCATCAACAAAACCAAAACCGTAATTAAGGTCTCGCCTGATGGATTGGTTCGCTCAATCCTTGAGATACCATACACGTTTGAAGATCTTTGGGACAACCTAATGCTGCTGAATTTGGCAGAAGACGGAACGCTCTATATTGGTGCATCGTTGCCGGATGAATTCATGGTATGGGCTGTTAGCATTTAAAGACTTCTTCGAGATAGCGTCGTGAAATGACAGTACTCTATAACAGGGCTGCGTAGATAGCAGTCCTGTTTTTTATTGACAACAATTCATTTGCTGCTCATCATTATGCTTTTCATCTCCACTAATAGATGTTTCATATCTAAAGCAACAAAGTAGATGATGCAAAAATATATTCTTCTTTTTTTTAAAAATCTTGTCCCCTTTGGCCGACCTCATTTGTAATTAAAGTAGAGAGCAAAAGATTCACATTACTTTTCTTATTTGTTTTGCTTTCTTTGAGAGGGAGAAAGAATGGTGAGCCGAAGAGAGAATCGAGCGTGAAACTGTTCAGTAAAAGCTTTTTAGAGGCCTTGCAGATCAAATGGGAGGTGATAACGAATCGTGCAAGGCAAAGCGGTGATGAGGACGCTACCCCTTATCAAACTATATTGACAACAATAAAATGAATGGAGGTTCATATGAAAAAGACACTGTCAATAATTCTTATGCTTATCATGGCATTTGCCGTTATCGGAAATGCCGCAGCTCGTCCCGATATGCAGAGGAACTGCTCCGGCGACGCGCTTGACGATGCAGTGGCCGTTGCATTTATCCCCTCCGGGGATGGCGAGAATGCCATTGGCTACTATGAAGACGAGGAAGAAAACATGGGGCCGGAATCCTTTGCTGTCAGCGATGGCAATGTATACATTCTTGATTCAGTGAAAAACAGGATCGTTGCTATTGAAGACGGTGCGGCAAGGTATATACCTGTCAGCGGGATCGAGCATCCGTCCAAGTTTGCTCTTGTCGGAGACCGCTTCTATTTCGTTGGCAGCGGCATTAGTGTCATGGACATTAACGGCAGGATCCTTCGAAGCGTTTCGTTCCCCGAAAAGGTTGCGGCAAACGACGTATATAAGGTTTACAGCAATGGCAGCGAACTCTGCATGCTGACTCACGATCTTGAATGCTTCAAGCTGAACTCCTCTGATTATGAGTGGATCAAGGATTATCAGATCGGCGTAGACGGACGGTTTGAGCAGATAGAGACGCTTTCTCTTCCGAACGCAAAGGTAGCCCTTGACGTCGGCCCGACCTGCCTTGTTCAGTATCTCCAGCATTCCGAGAATGAGCTTCTTGTCGGCGTGTATGAGTTTGTGCCCTATCTTCCTGTGATCGAAACCGAATACACCGTTAGGAAGTATGATATGCAGGGGCAGCTCCTTGGCTGCACGGTCGTTAACAATCTCGAAGCTTATAGCCTCCCCAACACCGTAGTTAATGTAGATCCTTACACGGGTATTGTCTATACCATGCTTTGCAGGGAAGAGGGCGTATACATTACAAAGCCTAACTTCCGTATGGAGTATCAGTCTCATATGGACGAGCTTACCGAGATCGCTGAAAGCATTCTTGAAAGCGATAGTAAGATTATCCCTACAAGGTATTCGACGGTTACAAGTAAAACAAGAGCTGAAGTTAAAACACGTGCCGAGAATGCGATGAATCATGTTTGGACCGTAACTGCCAGAAACAAACAGGGCGGAACACATATAACAGTACCACAATATGTGCTCGATACCGACGATGGTGACCCTGCGACAGGAATACCATATTGCTGGGGAGGCTATTTCCTTGATTTTGAGACTGAAGATGAAGACGGCTTTGATGACATAATCGGCGAATCTACTGGCGGAAATACATATCATTATTATCATCATGGTAAGGTGCCGGGAACTGCGGGTTTGGATTGTTCTGGTTTTGTAAGCTATGCTTACTACATTTCAAGGCATAACACTGAGGACTTCACAAGCTACGGTCATTATATTTATGGTAATCAAGGCAACAGTACTATACCCAGCTGTAGTAGCTTTGAAAAGCTTATGTATATGGATTTCTTGGTCAAGTACTCTGATGACCCTGATGCTACAGGTAATCACATTATCCTCTGTTACGCAAAAAATACTGATACCAGCTTGACATCAATAGAATGTACAACTCTTACCTCAGGTGCTACTGACTCAGCCGCAAGAGTAAAATTTAGGAATCTGTCGTTATCCGATCTGAACGGATACCGGCTTCGTTCGCCGTATGCTTGCGGTGGAGGTAATTGTAGTTATGGAAGTACTTACCATTCAAATTTCACGAAACACTGGCAGACCTGCACTCATTGTGGCGAGGCAGGACCGAAGAGCAATCACACTTGGTCAGGATATCAGTATAATTACTACTATCACTGGAAGAATTGTACAACTTGTGGATACACGACTCTGAATGAGCCGCACTGTTGGGTGCATATTTCTACCGGATATCGTTGCAGCACATGCGGAGCGTATTCCCATCAAATACCTCTTCCCGAGAAAGTGCCCATAGATATGGAAACCAAGTAAAAACTATGAAAAAAAGGAGTGACTGATATGAGAGGTATTACAAAGGCAAATATAGCAATTATGTTGTCTGCTATTATAATTGTATCGTCTCTGTGTGGTTGTGCCGGAGCAAAGGTTCCGATAAATGCAAATGCGACGCCTTCCGCTTCCGCAGGAATGGAGATTTCTACGGGAGCACCGGCCCAGGTACATACAGAGCTTCCTACCGAAGCTCCCACTGCGGAGCCTACGCCGGAACCCACAGAAACGCCGATTCCCGAGCCGACGCTCAGGCCAATCGAGGAGTTCCCGCTTCCCGACGATCCCGAGGCGATAGGCGACTGCATAAAGGATGCGGAGGTACTGCTTTATATTCCATTTGGAGAAAGCGAAGATTGTGCCGGATATAATCATGCGATCGAGAATGAAGATGAATTCGATCACTTTCCGCAGGCATTTTATATCTCCGGTGAAACGGTTTACCTTCTCGACTCCGTCAACGGAAGGGTGATCGTATCCGAAAACGGCAATAAGAGATACATCACCATTCCCAACGATAACGGGTATGCCCAGCTCGGTTCCATCTGTGTAATAGGCGAAACTATGTATATTTGCCCTGTCGAAATCTACTGGGACTGCATCCGCGCTTTTGATTTGGATGGAAACGAGCTCGAAAGCATACCGCTTCCCGAACAGGAGATCAAGGTTTCCATGGTTGCTTACCTGACGGAGCACGATGGCTGCCTTGCATTCGTGGATCATTCTCTTACACTTTGGGTGCTGAAGGATGGCGAGTTTGTCGAAATCTCCAAGTGCAGCGTCGAAAAAATACTGGATCCCGAGATGAATATTACGACAGAGAATGGAAGCATTTCATTTAATACCGGAGAGAACACACACCCGGGGCTGCGCCGACTCATGGGCGACCGTGCGTACGTTTACGTAATAGAGTACGTTCCGGGAACTTACGACCCGGTTGTTTGGGAAATGAGTTACCGTGTGTATTATTCGGACGGAAGTCTTGCAGGTTCAACATTGGTCGACTATAGAAACGTCGTTGGTTATCCAAACTGCGATATGTTTATCAACTCCGAGGGAGAGCTCTACATCATGTGCTGTATGCAGGATGGCGTTTATATCACAAAGCCGCATCTGCGCACGGAATACGTCTCGCACCTTGACGAGATCATAGAAGCGGACAACGATTAAGCAAAACCGCAACCCAGCTCAGTAAAGCACTCCTTGATACCAACGACAATAGTTGCAGCGGGGATTGGGAGCATAGGCAAATGCCGACAACCCAACCCCCGCTGCTGTCGAAAACCCGTGACATTAACAATAAGGACTTTGAATTGGCTCTTTGTATTTCCGAAAGATTCTGCGATGTTTTTCAATACACAGATCCATGGGCAAAGTATTTGAACAAAAAAGACCGCGGTGTGGAACGTTCCTGATAAGGATACTATCAACAATATGGTACAGAAAAGGTGAAGATAAGCCGAGATTGTTCCTATTATCTCGGCTTATCGTTATTTCAGATCTCAAGGCTACTTAAGCTCAATCGAACATCTCGAAGTGAAGGTATTATCGGATTTGTTTTCTCTTTTTGGTATATCTCGTTTAATACAGCATTGCAGAAACCGACTCGTTCAATATTGGATTGATCTTCAGCAATTAGACATTTCAAAGATCCTACTACGATGGAACTATTATCTGATGCACTTTGTAATAATGCGCTATACATAGAATTATAAAGAGTATAAAATTTATTGTCAACAAACCCTTTTTCATAACGAAGACGAATGCAATCCAATATGAACGGCAGGCATCCCGGATCGCTAATACTACGGATGCTCTCGGTTATGCTTTCCATAGGGTCTTCATAATCGATTGGGCAGCCCTTTTTTCTTGATTCATCAATATAATATTTAAAAGCAGCCTTATTGCCAAGCCAAATTAGTTTTGCAAGAAGCTCTTGATTGTGGGTTTCCTCAAACTTCTTTTCCATTACTGCTGTTAACGATACGAGTCTCTCTTTGAACAATAGCCTCACTATTTCCATAAACAGCTCATCATCAGCTTCGTGCATAATATTATCAATTATATATTGCGCCCCCCTCTCTTTCTTCAGATACTTTAATGCATAGGACTTATGATAACTAGGCGTATCCATACCGCACAGCCGAAGTGCATCCATTTCGCACCCTTTTATAGAATAACGTTCACATGCATACATGAAATCATACAATAGGTTGACACGGGTTTCTGTATGGATCAGATCCAAAATCCTATTGACAATTTGTGACGCACCAATTACTTCTTCAATAGAATTGTACTTTTCCTCTATACCGGAGGCTTTATCCATCAAGATATACGGTATTTCAATTAATCCGACATAATAGTTTTCCGGAGTGCTGAAGTTAAGCGCAGATTTAAGGACTAAGCTCCAAAGCACAGCACTGTTTAGTTTAGGCCAGTTCATTCCAGTTTCGATGTAGGCTGTATGGAAATCTATAGATGCCAGTAAATCATTATACACTTTTTGCAAGTATTCACGCTGAGATTCATTAACCACAGGTCGATTCTCCGGATCGGCATTAAGCATCCCACATACAGAATCAACAACAAACAGCTCCCAATTGATTGTATTAAAAACTTCTTTGACCTTTAATTCCATTAATCTCTCGTTCGCCAATTTGAACGCTAAACTCCTTGTACCCACAGGATAGCTCTCGTAATCCAGTCTGCCTTCCCGTATCCTGCTGCAATTCAATTCCGGATCATTATATGCAACGGTCAATTCATCAACAAGGCTTAGCATTTTTGCCTTGTCAAAGAGTGCATCAAAGAATACCTGAGCATCTTCCTTCCGGTTTTTTGAGTAGCTAAATAACTGTTTATATGGTTCAAGCCGTTTTCCTGTTAATTTGAATAATGTGTCATCAACGATCTGGAATACTCCTTCCGTATTGTTCCACCGGTATGCAAATGATGAAAGCACAGATGAATCGAATAATTTACCCTCTGCTCCTAAATGGCATATTGTTTCAACGAATGATTTACGATCCTCAATCTCTTGTTCCCAATAGAAATAATATTGCGCACAGGCTTCTTCAGAAAACAGTTTTTTCATAGCCGCCATGAATGAATCCGTCTTTTTGAAGAAAACGATTGCATGATGAATCCTATTATTCTCATGTTTCTCTATTGCCGAAACCAGAAACTTATAAACCGCCGCAAATACAGCATCATCCACTCGTTCAAACAGTCCGACAGCAAGCGACATGATCCTATCAATAAACTTATCCAGGTTGAAGACGTCTGTCCGGATATTATCTCCTTGGGTAAACCAAAGGATTGAACCGATGACAGAAGCCGTTTCATCAATTTGATTCAAGCCATCCAGTAACGGAAACTCTTCTATTCCATATGCAGTGTCTGAACGATGGACGCGAAAAGAAACATGCTTTAGTCCATCAAGCAAGCACTCATAATTGTTGTTGACACGGTTTGAAACAATTAAATAACGGTAAACTCCTCTGCGCTCATAGGGGTCTGCATCATCAGAGAAACGGCATACTAAATCTGCTGTAATCTCATTATTGTCCAGATGTAATGCCGCAATTGTTTCAATGACCTTTGATTTTACATATGGCGTGGTATTTTTACTCTGATAACAGTTGATTAGAGTGTCACGAACATAATCGTCGCGCCAATACAAATTTGTAAAGCCATGTAAAACTTCAACACAAAAATGCAGCCCACGGAAATGCCTGGGATGTTCAATATGATCAAGAAGGAGCAACAACGCTGCCTCTGATTGAATAAAAGACCCAAGCTCTATCTCGTCGCAATCGCCATTATTGAACCATATGTTTTCATCCTCGGTTTTTGCCAAGAATCGCTTTAGAATAGAAAGTTTAACATCATCAGTTACATACTCCGAGTCGAGCTTTGCAAGTAAAAGCGGTTCGGCATCATTAACCATGTCGATTAATAGGGGAGAAGGGTTTACTTGCAGAAGAAGCCCTATTATATTATGCCAATTCTGATAAATACCCTTTCCGTTAGGCAATGCTGCCCGCTCCATAATGCTTTCAGTCGTATCTTCTCTCATCCAATCCGCCAGTAAATACTCACGGATAATATTATGAGAAAACATGCGTTCGCCTTTGTTGTTTATTATTATGCCGCTATGCTTCAAAAACTGTAAATCGCATGTATCCAGAATGCCTTGGTAGGTATCATCGTCGCATATAGTCCTGTTTAGCAGTTGTAGTCCATATGCAAACCTCGTTAACGCTCTTTTCCAATCATGCTTGCTTTCTTCGAGAGTCACAGATTCAACATACTCGAACTTTTTTGAATCCTCCTCGAAAGTCTTCTCAATTACACGATCAAGAACATCAGGCAGATTTGATATGGTTCCTTTGTCTCTATAATAATCAGCAAACAATTTGAGGTAAAACGGATTGGCAAGGAACGACGCCATTCTTTTTGATGTGCACTCGGAAACAAACGCCTCGCTGTCTATCCCAAATCTATCCAAGAATGTTTCAATGTCTTCATGCGAAAGCCCGAGCAATCTATATACCTTAAATCCTTCGAACAGTTCTATGTTTTTTGATAGGAAATTACTCCTTAATGACATACAAACATGAATATCGGAATGCTGATCCAGATATACAAGCAAATGCTTCTTAAATAGGATGCTGTTTGATAATTCATCATATCCATCAAGTATTAGTATAAACTGCGAAGGGTCTAAGGTTTTGTATTGCGGATATTCCTTATTGATATAGTCTTGAATGCTATCCTCGTCGTAGTGGTTTAGACCGAGCAAAACAGGACGTAAATATGGATTGGTTTCACCGATTTCCCATGCAAGATGGGACATCTCGATAGACTTGCCCATTCCTGCATCGGCAATCAATAATATCCGTCTGTCCTTTGTACAAACATCAGAAAGCCGTTGCTTTTTATCAGCGTTGAGAGCTATAAGAAAATCATCCCCGCTTAATGAATACTCCATGACGTATCGATCATAGTATTCATCAGGCTTCTCATATGAAACCTTTTCTATCGAGAAATTTGGAGCATATTCAGTATTCGGATTTGGGTATATTTGAATTGGGTAATACTCTCCGCTTTCTCGCCACAACCAGTTTACAACGTTTTCCAAGTAGCCATCTTTAATTGTCAATTCGAAAAACTGTTCAAATTCATTGTTAATAGTCCCAAGCGAGTCCCCGCTTAAACCAAGTGAACCAACTCCGAACATTTTCGTATGCATGCCAACATTGAAAACTCTTGTGCAATGGCCATGGCCATGAAAAACATAATCTACGTTATATTTATCAAGCAGTTCTATAACTCTGGGCTGTTCTACCAATCCTGTATGTTCAGACGTGTCTTCATTATAAATACTATGATGGAGCAAGAGGATATTTGTCTTGTTTGGCGCAGTATGATTGCTGATTTCATTCAAATCCAATTTACCAGGGATATCGAATTTGTTATCCTGAATTGAATCCGCCAAGACAAAATTACAACGAATATCATCCCTACAATAGGAGTAAACCTTTTGGCGGCTAAATCCATGCCAGTCAGTTATAAGCGTTTGATGCTTAGAACAAAAGAAATCGAACGCATCCGAACTCTCACGGCAATAATCATGATTACCCGGAAGAAAACCAATGCTATGATTAATGCCTCTTAGCCTTGCTTCAATGTGTGTAAAAATACGATCCGCAGCATCGCAAGAGGTTGCGTTTCCCTTGTCTATTATGTCTCCCATAAAGATTATAAGAGTTTCCGGATCGTGTTTTTTCGTCAGGAAATTACAAAAATGATTTACCCAAGGTGAATTCTCGGGCGTACTGTCATTTGAAATATGCAGATCCGACGCCAGTATTATTCGCATAATAGCCCCTTAGTACCTTGATAACAGAATAGCTATACCCCCGATCCTGTAATTCCATGAGGATTAGTGAGTATACAGTTATTCTATCAGATGCTTCATGGAACATCAACCCCAAAACAAAGCTTTTGATCTATGCGAGAAAAACAAATTCACACGTCGCGATTAGCGCAAAAAAACGAAAAGAATCTTTTTCGCACATTCGTCAAACCATTTTCTTACTGCTATGATGTATTCATAGAAAAGCGAAAGGGATGATGAATATGAAAGCAGCAGCGAAGATACTCCTTGCACCGATATGGCTGCTGACAACGGTGCTGCGCCTCGCGTGCAGGCTTGCGACGGGCATCGGGATCCATGTGCTGATGATCGGCGGCGGGCTTTTGCTCGTGTATGATCTGCTGCTCGTCATTCTGCGCATGAGCTCAAAGGAGCTGTGGCTTCAACTGCTCGCTGTCACCGGAGTGATGCTCGCCATTCCCTTTATCGCCGGATTTATTGAAGGCTTGCTGGATAATGCAGCCGACGCAATAAAAGAATTCATAAGATCATAAAGGAGGAAACAAGTATGGACATCACCTACACCAAACACGGAGCCTATTACTACCCTGACCTCGCACTCCCTCCCCAGCCGACCGGGGATATCGGCCGCTTCGGACGGATGCGGAAAAAGTATTTGAAGGAGCATCAGCCCGACACCTTTGCGTTGATGCTGATGGAAAACACACTGACAGAGCACCTCATCGAGATCGACCACCAGGCCAATGAACAGATCGACCTTATTACATCCCAACTTGCCAAAGCCGAGGGCGTGGACGAAGAGCTCAAAGGCCGCGATCAGTTTGAATGGATTCTCGCCATGAATTCCTGCCGAGCACGCGCAGAAGAGCAGGTAACAGAGGAGATCGTAGTCTTTTGAAGATGAACCAAATAAACGTCAGAGGATAGCTTTTCGCTATCCTCTGACGTTTGTATATGCTTAACTTTTTTATGATGCGAAAGTCGTGGCTTTAGGCCTCATAAGCCTCATTTTTCCGTTTGTTATTCCTCCGTTTGCAATTAACGTTGCTCTCAGAGGACGATTAGTATATTCACCGCTATGCTGGGAGATCCAAACATTATCAAGCATATTTGACAGCGTCGGAGAAGTTGTTTTAGTGACAATAACTGAATGGTAGTATCTTCCCTCGGAGAAGTTATAGAACTGCAGCACATCTCCTGTCCTGGGCACAACAGTCAAACTTGTCCAAACATTTCCGTTATTGTAACCAGTCGCTCTCGGACCGTCACCCGTATTAGTAGTTGCATGACTCCACAATTCGAGCACTCTAATGAAGGGGCCTGTTCCGTATGCATAGGGAGAATCATAGTTTCGCCCAAACCAAGTTGATGTTTGTCGATAATTCGCGGCTACACGGGCTTTTAGTGCAGCAGTATTAGTAAGAGAATAGCCATCTGTACCGCCATATCCAGCCCATAGGCATTGGGAAACGAAGTTTGTACAGTCTGCACCCATCCTCTTAAAAATATAGTTTTCATACTGACTGCCAAATGTGGTACCATATGCTACAGCTGAACTTCGTGTAAAGCTTACGTTTACCGATCGATCCCCATTGATTTTGGCAGTTTCATCAAAATAATCATCGCCAATATATTTATGGTCAAAAGCCTCGACTTGTTCGCACCAATACGCATACTCATCAGGGAGCTGTGCTATTTTTTCGTTTGTAAGCGCTTCTGCAGCATTTACAAAAGGCAGGTCATTTCGCGTAGCGTAAGCTCTAATCTCTTCCTCATAGTAATCATACTCAACAGATTCGGTCTTGACACCTACAATAGTCAATTTGTTGTTTTCTTCCATCATTTCGAAGCAATACAGCATACCATGGCCGCTGATTAAATCTTCCGGTGCATCAACATAATGATAAGTAAATGAACGATATAGTTCAACATAGATCCTATTTTCTGAGATGAGACAACTATGTATAGTGAAATCCTTCTCAGTAAGATCCGTATAGTTAAGAGTAAACACTTTTGCTGTCTCGATATTATAGCGTAAATACTCGAGGAACAGCGCAGTTGACTCGTTACGCTCCACGTAGTCAAAATCAGGGTTTTCCAGATCAACAAGAGCATATTCATACTCATAGCTGAATCTGTCCGCAAGCGCTATTGCCTGCTCCTTTGATACAGTATTCCGATCAAACAGCAAATCCTGTTTGTCAGCAGAAGCCGTACTGGTAAGACCTGTGCATGCAAAGATCAGCAGCATAACGAGAGAAATAAACCTTTTCATATTTACCTCCATACATTAGTTTTGTTGTCGTTATTCTAGTGAAAAAGGCCATAAAAATCGATAGTATTGCATCACCCCAAATTCGTAATAAGAATTCATCTTTTCTCGCGTTGATCGATTATCTCATGCAGGGTATCTTTTCACCGACAAGTTGCGAATCAATACCCTTCAGATTCAAGCCGTGCATAGAGCTCATCATATGCTTTTTTATCCGCGTCCTGCCATGACATGCCCTGATTGCGATAGCGCATTGCAAGAGGCTTCAGGTCATTTCTATAGTAACCTTCGCACTCATAGGGACGATCATAGGCAATTATCACCATCCGTTGCTTATCGACGGTGATGCGGAAGTCGGTCCCGATGCTGTCTCCGGAGATCGGATCATCATCGATCACAATTGTTGTGGCCCAAACATGCACCGTGATCACGCTTTCGGACTCACTGACCACATCTATTTGGCCTATTTCGCCGCGAGAAACTTCGAGGACGTTTCGAGGCCCCCCATAGAGTCTGTACATATCGATCTCAAGTTGGTTATCATAATAGAACAGATCTGTATCCTCATTCCTGTCCATAATATCCGAATAATCCGCGAGTTCGAGAGTAAGATAACGACCGGTGTTATAGCGGCGCATAAGCTCCGCCGCGAGCCATTCGACCGTTACCGGATCGGGCCTTTCATTGGGATCGGGCGTCGGTTCAGGGGTTTCGGCCGGCTGAGGTGTTGCCTCTTCCGTTGGGAGAGCTGTTGGCTTTTCAGTAGGTTCTTCCGTATCTTTTGCGGGGATCTCTGTTTCCGTAACGGGAACAGGTGTATTGTTTGCTGCAGTCTGTTCCGATCCGGTTCCCTTGCATGAAACAAGGCAGAAAAGAGCAACGACGCATAAAAGCAAACTGATAATGCTCTTTGTTGATCTGTTCATCTTTTGAACTCCTTTCAATAACCGTGGTCGGTCAGCCATTGGGCGTCGCGGATTATCTGCTCATGCAGGACTTCATACGCCATTTGTCCGGCTTCCTGCCATGAACAGCCCGATTCGATATACCCTGCCGCAAGAGGCTTTAAGCTGTAGGTATATAAGCCATCGCCGACGTCTCTGTCAAAACCGATCACGGTAAAACCGGTGTCATCCTTGCGGATCGTTAAAATGATCTCTTCGCCGACTCCTTCACTTATGCCGTCGGTGATCTCGGTATAGACGTAGAAGCGCGCTTTGATAAGCTCGTTCGTATCATCTATTGTTTCAAGGATCTCAGCAGTGCCCGGTTCTACCGAAACGAGAGGCTTCAGCGCGCCGAGGCTGACCCTTTCCGCCTGCAAAACAGCGTCCCAACAGAACAAGTCCGTCTGTTCGTTTCTCTCCATTATATCGGAAAAATCGCACGCTTCGCCTGTTTTCCTTCCGAGCCAGTATCGGTACATCAGCTCCGACGCAAGCTGTTCGACGGTAATGACTTCGGGTGTTATCTCGGCCTCGGTTTTTTTAAGCTCTTCCGTAATTAGGCTTTCCCTTATCGCTTTATCCTCATCGGATGCATTGACAGCGTCAAGCTCTGAAAGCATAAGCTCAAGACGATCCGTCCTCTGCCTTGCACCTTCCTGTTCGGCAATGACGCGGGTATAGCTAAGATATGCTCTGTCTATGGGGATCAATTCAAGCCCTGCACCGTGAGAAGGAACCGTTCCGAAGATATCCTCATACATGGCGGCAAACGATCCAAAGCCACCAGAGTCAAACTCAATGCTCTCTATGTACAATCCTTTCGTGTTTTCCCATAATTGAACGGTACAATCCTCCGTGCTGAGCCTTGTTCCGTCCCTTGAGATTAGGTCCAGCGTTACATGCGCCGTGTATCGGAAAGCCTTCTGTTCAGCCTGCAGGTCTGCGATCTCCAGTTCAGCTGCGTTTGCGCCGTCGGGGAAATAGTCGCTGAAAGCAAGAAGGTGATCAACGTATGCAGCGGAAAGATAATTGCCGCGGTCCGATAGACTGTCTCCGCGGAAGCAGCGGGCCGCCGCTTCATAATCGCAGAAAGAAAGCGAACGGAAAGCATCGTTTAACAGGGCTTCGATACGCTCCCGGTCGGAATCATTTGCCTTTTTTTTAGGAGAAATAGAATAGACGATATTCCCGACGCCGGGAACCTCGGCCGCAAGAGCGGGGCGAGCGACGAATATGACAGAGGTAACGATAAACAGCGCTGCAATGACGGAAGCAATAACGGTAAAAGGTATAAAATGGCTTCGTCCGGAGCTGTGGTGCTGCGGGGCCCTAGCTCTGAGCTCCGAAATGGTCCCGTCGATCATTCTGTTATAGCTTTCGGGCACGGGTGGAATGAAAGCGTCGACTTGCTTTTTTATTTCCGAATCAACAGTATTCATGGTCATTCTCCTTCGATTCTGATCCTGATGAGCTCCCTTGCACGCGCGAGCCTGCTCATCACCGTACCGCGCGGGATACCGACTATCTTTGCGATCTCGCCGGTCGAATAGCCGAGCTTGTAATACAGCAAAACCACTTCTCTGAACTCATCGCCTAAGCTATTTATCGCAAGACCCAGGTCGAGGCTTTCCTCCAGGTCCTTATGCTCTGCCGGCATGTCATCCGTGATCGATGTAAATCGGCTTTTGAGATTTATTAGCTTCAGACATTCGTTCCGCAGTATCCTGAAAAGCCACGGTCTAAGTTTAGCTCTGCTCTTTAGCTCAGGAAGGCCGTCGAATGCCTTGATTATCGCGTTATGCACCGCATCTTCCGCATCCTCGCGTGATTTTGTGATACTGAAAGCATAGGCGAACATATCGCCCTTCAATGCGGCTATGCTGTTAAAAAACCAATCCGTTCTTTCCTGAGCCATACAGGTCTGTTCCTATTCAAAGTTCTTGATTATCATAGCAAGAAAGCCCACGTTGCTTCCCGTGTTAACGGCGCAGAAGCTGTTTGCGAAAAGCAGATCGTCCGCATGAACTTCCCTCGCGAAGTCGATTATATTTCCGTCCCAATAGCGGTAGTCAATCACATAGACCGTGGAATAATGGTCGCAGAGGAACGCAAGCATAGGGCTCCCAAAGCTCTCCTTTACAACGATAAGCACCGATCCGTCCGTAACATCCGTATTCGTGATCACCGAAAACGGATTGTTGCCGCCCGCAAAGGTCATGTACTTTGCAGACGCGGGAAGCCCTGAAACGTCGGCGACCATAGGGCGATCCTCCGTGACGCCGTTTTCATCCGCAACGGTAAGCGTAACACTTTCCGAAACGGTGTAAAACGCCTCGACCGTTTCAGAGGGAAGGAGCTTTTCATCGCCGCCGCTTTCGGAATAGAACGAACCGAGGAAGCCTTCATAGCCTACGGTGCGGTGATCGCGGAGCGGTATCGGATCTATGCCCTTAGCTTCGCAGAATGCCTCGTAACCCAAGTATGCTCCCCGCGCAGTCCAATGATAATCCGTTCGGAAGTAGATTAACTCATCGCTGTGCTCAACAAGCCTATTCCAGACAGCGATCTTGTTCACGCTTTCGGGCATTGCGGCATATACGTTGGAAATACGCTCATGGGTGTCGATGTAATCGGGAACGAGTTTCTTTGCCTCTTCGGGCAGTATTATACCGTAAGCGGTGGGAATGATCAGCGAATAGACCTTTGTTTCACCCGACAGCGCTTCTGACGCTTCACCGACCAGCTCAGCGTATTTCGCGGCAGTGCTTTCGTTATAAACGCATTTTTCATATGCCCTGTTGCCGACACGGAAGATGTCCGTCCTGCCATATGCGGCATAGTCTATCGGAACCGTTTTTGCTTTGCTGCACCCCATTGAAAACAGCATGGGCAGCAGCACGAGCCATATCAGATGTTTTGTTTTGAGCCTTCTTTTGGCAGTGCTCATCATATTCTTCTCTTCATTTCAAAATGGTTTCTGCGCCTGAAACGTCGCTCGTTATACATACTATAACGTACAGATCACGTTCCAGCCAAATGGCGTTATCGTATTTTGAAACCTCCCCGGGATCATATCGCTCGGCGTCATGCCGGCGCGATCCAATATATCCTTGTATTGAATCGCGGATCGCCTGAACATCGGAAGCATGCCTTGCCCTGCACATGATGACCGCATCTGCATGACCGCCGCCGCAGGTGTACATCTTGACCTCCGCGCCATCGGGCATATCTGTAAAGACGTATGCGGCATATTCGCCTGCGGCCTCAAGGTCTGCCGTATAATGCACTTCGGTAAGAAGCTTCGTCAGCGTTTCCTCTGCATCAAACGGTTCGTCCGCCTTCGGCGTGCAGGCAGGGAGCAATAAGATAATGCATACGCATACGGTGAGCAGCATTATAGTATCGGCGCATTTTATTATATCACTGTGGAAACGATTCTTCACGATGACAGCCTGCCTGTTCGTTAATACTTGACAAACAGTATTGCAAACAGGGCAAATGGAATTCTCTTGATAAACGGATGAAGTTTATTCATCCTGCTCACCTCCCTGATCACTCATAGGAGTGATCATAGGGCCTTCATATCCGCAGACTGTACAACGGTTTCCAGCACTGTTAGGCGTGTGAACTTCATAAATATATCGATTGCAGTACAAACACTTTTTCCTGTGCATAGCCATGTTGCCGTAATTACTCCAATGAAAAGGGTATTGATGATATTGCCAGCCACCATAATCGCTGTTTCGTGCGGTGTCAAAATCAACCACATTGATTAATCCACCGGTATAACCAGAAGGAGAGTTGTCTTGTTTCACGGTCCATCCATTGTAATATGTACCATATGGTTTTCCGTAGAAGGTGAGTACTGATGAGTACCACTCATTTTTTATTTTTCTGCATGTGTCTTGTGGACCATAAACGCCAAATGTATATCCATTTGGGTTCATTATGCTGCTGCTTAGTGCATCCTTTATTCCTTGGAGGTACTGGTGTAGTGTATTGATCCCACCTGAATCAAGTGAATCTAAGCTGACTTCCGCTGCAAAATATATCGGAGTGCCGGATGGCTGGTGTAAGGATTCAGCGGCAGACACTGCTCTTTCAACATCAGACATACCTCTATCATAATCAAACTTCGATACCTTGAATTTGATTTCTTGATAGATTGAAACAATGTTAATATTATTCGCAGAAAGCAACTTAACCTCATTGAGGGTCATTTTCTTATCTGCTGGGTTTGGAACATTGTCTCCCGGTCTGTCTGCATTAGTTAAATATCGTCCCATAAAGAATGGAGAATCTGTTCCGTGCCACGTATCAATCAGGATGTTATCAACTTGGCTTTGATTCGTAAAGCGCATCATTGTGTCGTAACCCTTAATATTGCTCATCTGTATAACTCCTTTACTCTTGTTCTCGTTTAGTATTAATATCTACGTGTAAAACTATTGTAGTTTCCTGTTTCAATACTCCTGCCACAATTATGTTTGGGATTCTTTATGACAACAGCTCCATGTTGCACCGCCATCATTGGTTTCAAAAAGTACTACTTCAAACAAGCCTTCGCCCATGCAAAGTCTTACAGCAAGCACGCCTCTATCGCTGTCGAACACAGGTGCAAATGCGAAGGAGCTTCCGTACGTCGAGTATTCAGCCGGAACATCAAGCTCAAGTGCCTTCCAGCTTTCCCCTCCGTCGCGCGTAACAAATACTCTGAAACCGCGGCCATCCTCATAATCCCAGCCTGTGCAGCAAAGATAACCGACCTTATCGGAAACGATGAGTGCGTCAGTCAGAACACCAAGTTCTCCATTTTTATCGCCGAACTCGTAATAGTGCTCACCGTCGTCAGTACGCCAGATCGTGTGCACCTGACGGTTCATCTCAACCTCCCAGTCTGGGAGCACGAACCAATTCTCGCCACAAAAGCACTCAATAGGGGCAATACCGAAGTTCTCCTCCTCGCCGTCTGTGCGGACAGAATCCATGTTCCAATACTGCTTCCTATACTCGATGATTCTATCGACCGCCGCCCTGTAAGTTTCAAGCGGGATGGATGAAACGTGATGCAGACATAGATAATGATCCCATTCGTCGTCGGCCTCGTTTGAAAGATAGAGGTATGACGAGAATGCGCCGAGCCATCCGCCCTCGAACCTGCCGGGATTATCGAACCAGTGCTCTGGTTTGTTCAGCGGGTTTTTAAGCGGCGCAAGATCCGGCTTGCCGCCGGCAAGGTACTCTTTCATCAGTGCGATGTATTCAGCCTTAATGCTGCCGATCTCCTCAACTTTCCAGTTGTTCCCTGTCATTTGGTTAGGCTCCGGCGTTGGCGAAGGGGCGTTCGTCGGAGTAGGCGTCTTCACAACTTCATTTGAAGCACTCGTCTCGATAACGCTTGAGGGTACTTCTGAATTTATGGGTTTCACTTTTTCGGTACCTTCAAGTGTATTGAGGTCGGCTTTACAAGCAATGAACGTCATAAGCAGTATTGCAATCACTACAAATGGAATCATTCTGATAAGCGAGCGGAGTTTATTTGCCCTGTCCAAATCAGTTTCGTGCCCTCTAACCTGGCTCATTTTATACCTCCGTGATTATAATTCAGGCTGATGTTTTAGTGAAAACAGCGTTTATCATACTTCTGCATAAGGTATGCGCTGCTACGCTTATTACTCCTTTCTACTTAAATGATATTTCAGATAGGCGATCTATTCGGATGAAAAGCTCGAGTGCAAAATATATTTTCGCAGGAAACGGCTATAATTCTTTTATGTATCGATCCCGCATCTTCCCTATTTGCCCAAATTCTCGCTTTGTGTCCTTTTCTTATTATTGCTGTGATGTATAATGACACCATACTCTCGCCGTGATGCGCTCATCAAAAGGCAGACCGAGCTTGCAGACAGACGGAATGAGCTTCGCAGAAAACAGCGCCGCACCGGAGAAAAGGATCCCGAGATCGCCGATCTCACTGCCGAGCTCCGGCGGATACGCAGGGAGCTACGTATATGCGACGAACTTGAGGCCGATATCCCGAAGATGCAGAGAGCTTTCTATACGGATAACGAACTCAGGCCCATTGAACACGATTACGAATACGAACGATAACACCGGGAGCGTCCGCATGGGCGCTCCTTGCCATTCCAACAAAACAACAACGAAAGGATATTTAGTATGAAACAATCAAACAACACGCCGGTAATGATCCCGGCAAGCAAGATACACCCATTTAAGGGGCACCCCTACAAGGTGCTCGATAACGACGAGATGGACGCCCTCGTCAAGAGCGTCCGGGAGTACGGGATAATGGTGCCGCTGATCGTGAGGCCTATCGATACCGGCTTCGAGATCGTCAGCGGACACCGCAGAGCGCACGCCGCTATGAAGGCGGGGCTCAAGACCGTGCCTGTTATCGAAGTCAGCCTTACACGGGACGAAGCGGCGGTCGCGCTCGTCGACAGCAACCTGAACCGTGAGCACATACTGCCGAGCGAAAAGGCGTTTGCTTATAAGCTGAAGCTGGAAGCCATGAAGCATCAAGGCAGCCGTACCGATATGACTTCGGACCGAATCGGTCCGAGGTTGGCAGCCGCGGAGATTTCTGATGATGACGGTCCCACACAGGTAAAGCGTTACATCCGCCTTACTCACCTTATTCCCGCTCTACTCGACATGGTCGATTCCGAGCGTATAGCGTTTTCGGTAGGCGTGGAATTATCCTTCCTCGATCCCGAGCTTCAGGCTTCGCTCGTTACGGCTATCGAGTTCAACGACTGTACGCCCTCATATTCTCAGGCGAACCGTATGCATAAGGCAACGAATACCGGCACACTCGATGAGGACGAGCTCTATTCCACCATGGCGGAGGAAAAGCCCAATCAGCGTGAAAAGGTCAGCTTCAGCTTTGAAGACCTGCATCGGTATTTCCCCAATGCCCGAACGGCGGTCGATATCCGCAATGCGATAATCCGTATGCTTGAAAGGAATATCAAGGACAAGGACAAGGGAAAGTGAAAGGAGATCAAGGATGAAGAACGATAACGAAAGCACGATCCGAAATAAACCAATCATTCCCTTGCCGCACGAAGCGATCGAAGAAGCAAATCAGCCGCTTGGCTTCACGGTCGTTTCAAAGGGCACTGTCTATTCCGTGAATACGCATTTTGATCCCAATGGTCGTGAAAGCGTATTCGGTCAGCTGAAAAGACTTCTGTTTTCCGACTGACCGCACATTTGAGTTTTGAGACCGGGCACGGTAAAGTATTCTTGCCTTTACTGTGCTCGAATAAACGAAAGGAGTTTAATATGAACAACAAATCCAACGGTCAGGAAAAGATAACGGCCCTTTACTGCCGCCTCTCCCAGGATGACGGCAGAGAGGGCGAAAGCAACTCCATCTCCAATCAAAAGGAGATGCTCCAAGCATACGCGAAGAAGAACGGGCTTCTCCATCCGAGATTCTTCGTTGACGACGGTTTCTCCGGCACCACATTCGACCGTCCCGCCTTCCGTGAAATGGACGACATGGCGGAGAACGGAGAGATCGGCACTATCGTTGTTAAAGACCTCTCCCGTTTCGGAAGGAATTACCTCGAGGTCGGTCAGTACCTCGAGATCCGCTATCCCACCCTTGGGATACGCTTCATCGCAGTGCAGGATACGACGATTGCATTATTGCAATACCATTTGTGTATCATGAGCCATTTTTTAATCGCATGATCAGGGGCTCTATGCAAATCAACAACCGCCAGCTTCACGGAGAAACTTATTGCATTGAGAAACCGTACATTCATACATTGTTAGTAAAACCAGTTTGTAAGCTGTATGCTTCTTTGATGATCTTAGTGACCCATATCCTGCCTTTGAGAGTAAGTCAAAAGAGAGTATTGGATGCAGTTTCAAACCAACACATAGAGCAACAAGGATTGACAACTCACATTCATTCTCATCCGATGTTTTATATCGTTGAATGGTCTTTTCGCTTATTTCACATATTTCCGCAAGCTTTTCAGTAGTCAAACCACTCCTTTTTATATGTGCTCTAAGTGTTCCTGAATAAGTTGAAGGAAGCGTTTGCAGTATCTCTGTCAGCATAATAGTTTGCTTAGTAAAGTCAACGATACTTTGAGGTGAACCACCAAATGAAACCTCTTCATCCTTTCCTCGGCACATTCCATCGACTGAAACAATACAGCGCGATTTTTTAGCAAACCATAGACAGCATTTATCTTGATGCGTTGCTGCATAATCGGAGATATGGAGTTCGCCATTTTGGTCCTTTAGTATGTTCCTTCCATGAAGCTCACAAAAACGTCCGTCTATGTAGACATATTGCCCATTCTCAAGCAATCCTCGCAGTTTTTCATTCCGTTCGTATTCCTTCAGAGCTTGCTTTGGCGTAATCGAATACATATGCTGTATATTTGCAAACATATCACCCGATATATTGTAGTATCCAAGCTCTGATAAACGTATACTCGCTAAGGACCGTGAGATCGAAAAGTTAGATACAATACCCACAACAGAACTGTTAATGCCGCCTTTACGAGTTGAATCATGACTATTGTCGGAATAGAGATCCACCAAGGTCCTTGTCTTAGCTTCCGGCAGCAATATCCTTGGAGAAACAGCATTCGCCTGCCATTCCATACGGTCGATCGGATCGGCAGACTGCCATGCTAAAGATGCAACGGATCTGAAAGCAGCGATTTCTTGTTTGCCATTGAATTCCTTCTCAAGTCTGTATGCATATCTGTGGAGCAGCCAGTGCACACACTCGTGAAGCAGTGTGTTATTGTCGCAGCCACTTAACCCGCAAGTTGGTTTTCTTTTATTGAGAATGATGGTCTTGGCATCAAAATGAGCTTTTTGCTTACTGCCGTTTAAGATAATATCCATATCGGTTCCTTCAAATAACAGCTTGCCAAGAATATTTCCGGAGGCATCGAACGGTATGAATACTACTTTAAGACCCAGTGCTTGTGCAAGAGCATAACCGTCCGATTGATCTGCAAAGATGCGGAGGCCGTTCTTGATGTAATCTATCAGTCGCTTGGACATGGCGTCAACATTGTTCTTACCTATGAGCGGAACAAGATCGTCTCCCAAAGGTATATCCGGTATACATGCTCTCTTTCCTGAGCAGACATCGGTTATAGATACTCTTCGGTATCCCTCTGAACACAAGGTCATACATTTAACTGTGAAGGAAGCGCATACTTCCCTTCCATTATCATTGATAAGGCTGCGGCAGTAAGCATAGAAAAATAATGAATCGTCTTTGAATCCGCTTATGCATACCGATTCTATTTCTGTGCTTAACAAATCAATATCATATGTACGCAAGCGCATTGCTATTTCTTGATGTATCGATTCTATAAAACGTTCTCTTGTAAGATGGGTAAACGACGGCCTGCTAGCATACTGCTTTTTCAAATCATATCTGTACAGCTCTTTTCCGTTCAATTCTTTGTCCCTTTCATTATTAATGCTTGGCTCAAAAAACAAACATTTTCCAAATCATTTGGATAAAATGCTTGACAGACTACGCAATCTGATGTAACATATATGCAATCGGATTGCTCGTTGTGCATTATAAGCATTGACGAAGCGGTTGTCAATAGTTTTAATCAAAAAAGTGCAATCGATTTGCACATTGCTTTAGGGGGACTTATGAAGTTTGGAGAAAAGCTCCGAAAGGAGCGGCAGGAAAAAGGAATGACACAGGCGGAGCTTGCAAAAGCTGCAGGGTTATCTTTGAGAACAATCAGCTACTATGAACAAGGCAAGACGTATCCGCAGGATCGTGCTGTATATGGGAGACTTGCTGAGATACTGGGTATAAACGCGGATTATCTTCACAATGAAAATGATGATTTCATTGCAGACGCCCAGGCTCTTTATGGCTCGCGAGGCAGGAAGGATGCCGAAGAGCTACTTGTTGATATCAATGGTTTGTTTGCAGGCGGTGAAATGGCCGATGAGGACATGGACGAGTTTATGAAAAAGGTCCAAGAAGCTTTCTGGAAAGCCAAGGAAAACAATAGAAAGAAATACACTCGAAAGGACTATCGAAAGGATGAATAGTACCTTCGAAAAAACCGAGATTAGATTTGTATGTTGTTCATGTCAGAGGTGGATCTGGGATGTATAACCCGACTTCGGAAATCGTTAAAAAGGCAAATAAGCTTGTTAAATCATGCGGGACACGCGATCCGTACAGGATAGCGGAAAACATAGGTGTGGAAATAATGCCATGTAACTTTGAACGCCAGCGCGGAGCATATAAAGTCATCAAGCGAAACCGTTTCATATTTATCAATGAAAACCTTCAGCCGGCTCCCAAGCGGATAGTCCTTCTTCATGAGATTGGCCATGACGTGCTTCATAGGGCAGAAGCAGCAAGAGCAGGCGGCTTTAAGGAATTCAACATCTTCAATATGGCGGACAGCAGAATGGAGTACGAAGCGAATGTGTTTGCTTCACAGATCGAGCTTGACGACGAAGAATTCCTTGATTATTGTTCAATGGGATACGATGTGCAGCAGATAGCAATGGCAATGCATTCTGATATCAATCTCATTGCGTTAAAGGCAGATACGCTTATATCGCGCGGATATCGCCTTTCAAGACAGGGACACCGGAATGACTTTTTGAGATATGATAAGCATTGATTGCGGAATTAGTATTGAATCGTTGACGGGGAAACTAATCTTGACGAATACCCCCTTTTTCTGTCTTTTATGTTGACTTCTCTATACAAAGGGCGTATAATCAAATCGTGATTTACTTAATCGTGATTAGATTGTTGCTTGGAGGTGCATTATGTTTATAGGCCGTGAAGCGGAGCTTGCGTTTCTTGAAAGCAAGTATCAAGCGGCAGGCGGGCAGCTCATAGTCCTGTACGGCAGGAGGCGCGTCGGAAAAACGGAAACTCTCAAGAAGTTTTGCGAAGGCAAACCGCATGTTTTTTACGCTTGCCGCGAATGTACCGACGGGATACAGCTAAAAAGCTTTTCGGAAAAGCTGCTTCAGGAGGATATACCGGCAAGGAGGTATCTGGATCGCTTCCCGGATTGGGATAGAGCTTTCCGTGCAATGCTCGATCTTCCTTACGGCGATAAGAAAAAGCTCCTCGTCATAGACGAGTTCCCATATATGTGCAAGGATAATCCGAGCATACCGTCTATTATCCAGAATCTTTGGGACGAGGTGCTGAAGGATTCCAACGTCATGCTCATACTCTGCGGAAGCGCAATGAGCTTTATCGAAAAGGAGTTGCTTGCAGAGAAGAATCCGCTTTACGGCAGGGCGACCGGAATTTACAAGATGAACGCCATGGGATTTTACGAAGCCGTTAAGTTCTTTCCCGATTATTCCGACAGGGACAAAGTGATCGCCTATTCGGTGCTTGGAGGGATACCGCACTATCTGAAACAGTTTGACCCCAAGCTGACGCTTGCGGAGAATATCAAACGCAACATACTAACCAAGGGCTGTGCGCTGTACAGCGAGGTCGATTTCCTGCTGCGGCAGGAGCTTCGGGAAACGCCGATCTATAATTCCATAATAGAAGCTGTCGCACTTGGCAACACGAGGCTGAACGATATAAGCCAAAAGTCCCTTGTCGACGATACTTCTAAGACCAGCGTCTATCTCCGCAATCTTATTGAGCTCGGGATTGTTGAACGGGAGTTCTCCGTTGACGCGGGAGCGAAGGAAAAGTCGAACACAAGCAGAGGTATTTATAGGCTTACCGATAACTTTTTCCGTTTCTGGTACGCTTTTGCCTTCGTAAACTATTCCGATCTCGAAGCCGGAGATGTTGACGGCGTTTATAAGTACGCTGTTGAGCCTGCGTTGCACGAATACGCCTCGTTTGCGTTTGAGGATGTGTGCCGGGAATATGTGCGAGAGCTTCAAAAAAGGAATGAGCTTTCTTTCCGCTTCGCGAAGATGGGCAGATGGATGGGCAAAACAACCGTTAAGGATCCTGCCTCCCCGAACGGTCTTCGCACTGCGGAAACAGAGATCGACATTCTCGCGGTATCCAGGGAGAAAGACAAATACCTCGTCGGGGAATGCAAGTTCAAGAACGGTCCTTTCACATATGCGGAATACCTTGAAACAGCTGCCAAGCTGAGCGCATATAAGGAAAACGCGGATTTCTTTTATATGCTGTTCTCCGAAAACGGGTTTGAGGAAGCTCTAATAAACGAGGCGAACAATAATGACCGCGTTCGTCTTTGCCCGCTGAGCGAAATAGTACAAATGGAAACACTGTGACGAAATACTGTCCGACAAAGCTTGTGAAGAGAAAACAACATCTTTAGAAGGAGGGCATCGTTATGATCCTTGATATATCTGATTCAGAATTCAGGAAGCTGTTTGATGATAAAGAACTATTTCTTCCCCAAGTATGGGACGGATCGGTTTTTTACAAAGCACTAAAGGCATTGTTTGATCATTACCTTGAAAGAGTAAACGTTTTTTTTGAACAGCATATCGGTCAAACAGAGTACGAGAAATACCATGCCACTATCAGAAATGCGTGCGACAGCATTCACGCATCTGTTAAAGCATATTTAGATGGGTTCCCAGCAAGAGCGTTTGAAACCCTTTTTGTGGCGATGAAAGTGCTGATGAGAACACCGCTTAAGATATACTACAAAAGCAGTATGCGAAAAGGTATCGACATAGAGGATAGCCTATGTTTGTACCGCGCAGCATGTGTTAATGATATCAAACCTTATGACAGAAGCCGTATGTTCCATGCCCCGTTCAATCTCAGATCCAAGGTGCCCACTTGTCGATACAGCATAGCCGGATACCCAAGTCTTTATCTTGGCACATCTCTCGAACTATGCTGCGAAGAAATACATGTAAATCCAGGATACGATAGGGTTTTGGCTTCGATGTTTAAACTGGAAAGATCCATAGAACAGTCCAACACAGACATCAAAGTGATTGAACTCGGCATTAAGCCCCAGGACTTTATAGAGAACAATAATAGCAGAAACAAAAGCAAACGAAGGTGTATAGATCCTGATATGTTGCATAATGATGAGGTACGGACAGCCTATCTCCTTTGGTATCCGCTGATAGCTGCATGCTCATTTATTAGGACAAACAAAAATGATCCGTTTGCCGCAGAATACATTATACCGCAGCTTCTTATGCAATGGGTTCGTGCTGAAATGAGTCGAGACGGCAAGTCGGACTGCAGAGATTGCATCGACTGCTGTAACGGCGGTTCTGAATACTGCGAAAACTACACGAGTAATCGATCAAAGAAGCGTTGCAAAAAGTATGATCAGTTGATCGGCATTCGTTATTTTTCCTGTGCTTCAAAGAGAGCTTCCGACTTGGGATTCAACTATGTTTTTCCGACAAGCGGAGAACCCATTTCTGAAAATATGCAGTATTGCTGCATTTTATCAAGAGCATTCAAGCTGACTGTACCTCAATACATGCATGACTTTGACAGCATAAATACTTGTGAACGTATATTGAAAAGCGACCATGATTTACGTTTAATATGCTAACCCTAGTCAGCTGTGTTTTGAAATCACTATGCGAATAAGGCATGAATCAATAAGGCGTATGCCAACAATCGCACAGAGAATCTTGTATAATGAATAACCGATAGTTGGATGGACAGCAGTTCCGTATGGTTCTATACTCTAATGAATATCTCATAGGGGGAAAACTATATGGAACTCAGTTCTTATATTGAAAAACTATAACGATAGCTGCAAGCATGATAAATGATGCGGATTAAAAGCACAAAATCATGCGGAATGGTCTGCGTTTGAAATCAAGCTTGAAGCATGTTGGATTGAAGCATCAGCAGAGGAATTGAGAGTAATAAGAGACGATAGTGCAAACGAAGAAGAAGGCATGCAGCCTTCTATTTTTTTGCATGATGAACGAAATATCAAATGCGGCATGCGCTCAGATGGCGTTTTGTCGTCCCGATAACAGTTCATAAGGACTGATATACAGGTGTTATACATATCCGCGGGCGTCCGTGGCTGTTTTTATATAAAAAGTCGATGATGCGTATGCATGCATTGAAATAATTTCAAAACGTTTTCTGTATATAATATAGAACGCGTATATTGCTCCTGTATAGTGCTTCTGAAGTATTCGAAGGAAAGATGGTAGGAACAACGATACAAAATATATTATTATTTCTTTGTCCCCTTTTGGCAAGTTCGATTGTAATAGAGATAGAGGACGAAATGAAGGACCGAAGGGAGGGTAAATACCATGGAAAAGTCCGACAAGCTTATATATAGCAAACGATACATAGATCCTGATTCAGATTGGATCAGGGAATGTATGGATGAAAGCAATGTGAGCGTGGATGCCTTAATCAAAGCTGTTCAGAAAACGAAAAAAAGAAGAATCGCGAGTAAAAAAAGCATTCCCAATGAAGATCTGCTAACAAAAATGCTCAGTGAAACAGTGTATGTTCCCGATATTAATCGTTTGACGCGAGTAAAAGAGTTTATTGAAAAAGCAAAAAATTTTTCCGAACAGTACCATGTATCGACAGATATATACGAGAAGCCATCCATGGTCTCAGTGTGGATCCTATTTGAAACGGATGTATTGTCCGGAGAAAAAAAGCACGATTTTGTCTGGCTCCTTGACTTTGCGGATGAGTTGACCGGAATACCATACCCTGAAAGCATGAAGAACTGGTGTGATGAAGCCGTGATCCTAAACTATATGACTCATCATTGCTTTATAAACGGGCGCGAGCTGCACCCTTTTAATTAAAACTTTAACGTTTCGATTAAGTTGGAACGTTAACAATAACAAAATGGCTAAGCCAAAAACAGGAGGAATCAAAATGAACACTATGGCCAAACGAGGAACTATGTTTGCACTTGCGTTGCTTATGCTTGTAATGAGCATTTTTGTGCCCCAAAACACCGCTAAAGCTGCGATGATGTATAACAACACAAACAGTGCATCTATGTTAGTCAGTATAAACACAAGCGGCATGCTTTCAGCCAAGCTTAATGTTATGGGAATGAATGGAAAAACCACAAGGATAGAGACGTCTCTCTATGTAGAAAAAAAGATACTTGGTTTGTTTTGGACTCGTGTCGATATCGGATACAGCGACAATACATGGCATGATACTACAACCAACTATTACTATAGTCACACATTCTCTTGTAACTTGAATTCTACCGGTACCTATCGTGTAACGGTCACCTATACTGTCTCTGGTAACGGTGGAAATAATGATGTTATTACGATAACAGATACGGCAACATACTGATGTGTCTAAACCATAGCTGAAGGATGTTGACTCTGCATATAACACAACACAATTTACATAACGAGCAATACGCCAGTGATAACTGGCGTATTGCTCGTTAGTATCATTTGATTCTTACTGATTCAATCCACGTCTCAAAGGTTTTGGAATCAATGCTCGAGCCATAATCTATAGAGAAGTAATACCCGTTTTCAACCCATGCGCCTTTAGCTCCTTCCTCTGAGATATGGATCAATACGGTTTTGCCTCCTATTTCACTCTCATAAAACTCACCGTGTTCATTATCCACCATATCATTATTTGTATCTTTTGCGGATTGGCGGAACATTATTATATTATCTTCATTATTAGTATATATTACCTCTACAAAATCATCAGCCTTTTCTTCACTGAGCAATGTAAAGCCTTCGGGAATAGGATTCAAGCAATACTCTTCGTCTATCCTATCTCGCGTTATAGCGGGATCTGAGTATTCTGCATGATCGCTGAATATCTTAACAAAGAACCCGGCAATGCTTTCTCGTATCTC